>DIFC01000063.1:49015-89096 GCA_002418945.1 Deltaproteobacteria bacterium UBA5758
CCGCCGCCGCAGGAAAACACCGTATTCAAGGCATCTTCCATGGCGGAGATCTCCAGCCGTTCCATTGCCCTGAAGGCATCCTCGCCGTCCTTTCCAAAGATCTCCCTGATAGGGAAACCAATATCGTTCTCTATGTTCTTGTCCGTATCGACGGCCTCCATGCGGGCATGTTCCGCCAGCCTTTCTGCGATCGTTGTCTTCCCCGCCCCCATGAAGCCGATCAACGCGATGTTTCTTTTGTTATGCTTATCCTTTCTGTAAAGCGCGCTGCGCATGATCTCCGCGGATGTCTCTTTTTTCGTAAAAAGCTTAAACGCCGGGAGCGCCTGGAAAAGAAGCCATTCCCTCCCGTCAACGATTCTGCATCCCTTTGATCGTGCGTCGGCACAAAGCGCGGTGGATACGGAATAATTCGCGTCGAGGACAACGAGAGCTCTTCTGAGGAGGGAAGGATCGATGAACCTTTCAGGCGAGGATATGCAGGAGACAAGAATATGGGCCTCGGGGAGAACACTGCGAGCCTCTCCGAACGTGGCTGCCGCACATCCAAAGGCACGGGCGAACTTGGCTGCCTTTTCATAGGTGCGGTTTATAACGGTTACCTGCGCACCGGAGGACAGAAGCCCGAATACCGCTGCCCTCCCGGCGCCGCCGGCGCCAAGCACGACGGCCCTCTTCCCCTTCGTATCGATGCCGTTGTACCGTAATGCGTCCACGACGCCCGTACAATCGGTATTGTATCCGATGAACCTTTTTCCTTCGCGGACCACCGTATTCACCGCATTGATCCGCTTTGCATCCGCTTCCACCCTATCGAGGTATCCGATGATCTCCTCCTTGAAGGGGGACGTGACATTAAGACCACAGATGCCGGCCTCTCCGGCAATATCGATGATCTCTCCTGCACCAGATGGAGCGATGCGGGTATAGACGGCATCTAATGACAGGGCACGAAATGCCTCGTTGAACATCTCTGGGCTCGCACTGTGGAGGATCGGGTTCCCCGCCACTGCGTATATCTTATGCATTGTCCGCCTCCCCGGCCTTTTCAGCTTCCATCATCCGAATAATGTTCATGCTCTCCCCGGATCCTTTTTCAGAGAGGAGTTTAAGATATTTTTCCAGCGTCTCCCTGTCAAGCTGTCCGTCAGCGGTCTCTCTCCCCCTCGCGGATGCCGCGTAGGTAAAAGGGCTGCCGAGAAGGGGCGCCACAATCCTGGTAATGCGTCCTTTCTCGCCCATCCCGATCACGATGATGTCCCTGCCGGAATCCAGAAGCCCCAGGAGCCGCGCGTTGTCCCTCTCCGAATTCACCATGCACGCGATCTTGGCGATGTCTCCCCCTGACTCGAAACAGCGGGATACGATCCCTGACAGCTCTTCACTCTCAGGCGTCCTTTCGTAATCGTGAAAAGAGATGATGACCGCACAGGACCTTGACCTCGCCTTCTCGATGATCTCCCTTTTGAACAATCCATCGGAGTCCACCTCAATATCGACGTATGCGGCCCCCGCTTCTATCGCCGCAGTAAGAAGCTGCTTCCGCTCATCCTCGCTGAAAGCGCCGGGCCTGCACGTTGCTATGAGGTTTATACCGGCAGAGAAGATATCACGGACGCCCTTTGCGGTTAGTCGCTGTATCCTGTCCATCCTTATCTCTGCAAAAGCCAGTCCTGCAATCGCCTTGAGGCATTCTCCGGCAGTGCTCTCAGCGATGCTGGCACAGATCATCCATCGCCTCCCTGAGGTCCCTGATCTTCACGGGCACAACCCTGGCAGCCCCGATCCTATCGAGGAGCACAAGGTTTATCTCTTCCCCTGCCCGCTTCTTGTCTTTGTCTATGGCATCCATTACCAGATCCTTATCCATGTCAACGCTAAACGGAAGACCCGCATTCTCCAGTATCCTTTCAATCCTTTCAACGTCATCTCCCGCGAGTATGCCCATTGTCTCAGAAAGTCTGGCCGCCATGACCATGCCCACGCTCACCGCTTCTCCGTGCCCAAGGCCGGTAGACAGCTCCAGCGCGTGACCGAAGGTATGTCCGAAATTCAGCTTCCTCCTCTCCCCCTTCTCTGTCTCATCCGCCGAGACTATGCCTGCCTTTATTGAGATCGAATCATAGATGACCTTTTCAATCACATCGGCGTCGAGCGCCAGCACACCTTCCAGTCTCTCCTCAAGATACAAAAACAATGCGGCATCGGCTATCAGGGCATGCTTGATTATCTCGGCAAATCCGTTTCTCAGTTCATGGACAGGGAGGGTTGCGAGCAGCCTGTGATCGCACAAAACAAACCGGGGTTGGTTGAAGGTGCCGATAAGGTTCTTGTACCCTTTATAATTGACCCCGTTCTTTCCTCCCACGGCCGCATCGACCTGGGCGAGGAGCGTTGTGGGCACAAAACCGAAAGGCAGGCCTCGCAGATAGGTTGAAGCTGCGAAACCCGCAACATCGCATACTATGCCGCCGCCGACGCCCGCCACGAACGATGTTCGGTCAAGTCCGTAGTGGAGAAATTTTTCATATATATCTTCCACCGTGCTAAGGATCTTGGACTCTTCGCTTGCATTGGTTTCTATAACCCTGTAAGGGCGAAACAGGCGTCCATGAAGGCTGCGCACGTTCCCATCGGTTATTATTACCGTCCTGTCAGGGTCGCAGTAGCTTTCCAGGCGGCTTACCGGGACGCCCACCTCTATGCGGCATGCATCCGGCCTTCCTTTTATCTCCAGATACTTCATCGCAACCCATCCATAAACCTGTGGAGCGGGCGCACCTTTTTTATCATCTCGGAAAACTGTCCCGGGTTCATCGTCTGGTCTTTATCGGAGAGCGCCTCATCGGGCCTTATGTGCACCTCCACGATAATGCCGTCCGCGCCGGCGGCGACGGCGGCAAGACACATCTGAGAGACAAGGCTCACCTTCCCTACCGCATGAGAGGGGTCGATAATGATAGGAAGATGGGTGAGTTCCCTGATGACAGGGATTGCGCTCAGATCAAGCGTATTCCGCGTATATGTCTCAAAGGTGCGTATCCCCCTTTCACACAAGACAACGTTAGGGTTCCCTTCGTTGAGGATGTATTCCGCGCAGTTCAGCCACTCCTCAATGGTGGAGTTCATGCCCCGCTTCAGTAAAACCGGCCTGTCCGTCTTTCCAACCTCTTTCAGGAGTGAATAATTCTGCATATTCCGCGTCCCTATCTGCAGCATATCCGCGTATTCGCACGTCCATGCTATATCTCTTGAATCGACTACCTCTGTCACTATCGGCAGCCCTGTCTCTTCTTTTGCCCTTTTCAGTATCTTGAGCCCTTTTAATCCAAGGCCCTGGAACGCGTAGGGAGAGCTTCTCGGCTTGAAGGCTCCTCCGCGGAGCGCATCGGCCCCGCTTTCCTTGACGGCGCGCGCTGTTTCAATCGTCTGCTCCTCGCTTTCGACGCTGCACGGGCCGGCTATGACCGTGAACCCTTCCCCGATGCATATGCTGTCAACGCGCACAACCGTCTTCTCTCTCTCCGTCAATGCAGCAAGCCTGATATTCTTCATAACGACTCCTTATCATCGTTCTAAATAACAAAAAAGGCCGTGGATCTTTCCACGGCCTGCAAAATCAAAAGGGCCGCGGGTTTTGCACCCGCGGCCCTTGTTCAGTCGTATTACGACAAAAAACGCCCCGGGTGCGCATTCCTCCAGTAAAAATACCAATAACCTGCGGCGCTTTTTCTTAAGTCTGAAATCATAGTGAACTAAATTTAGTACAATTTATATTTTGAGTCAAGAAAATAAAGGGGACGTTCTTAAGAAATTAAATAACTTTAAAGTAAATCTATTTGATATAATGGGCGCCCCTGCTTTCACGGTTCGTGAATGCTGCTTCGGCAACGATCAGGGCCGTCCGTATGCCGTTCCTTAAACTTATTACCATGGGGACCAGGTGCGTCCGTCTATAGAAATTGTCGATCCTGTTCTTCAGATAGCCGAGATCTTCTCTCGCCCTCTCCAGCCTCTTTATTGTACGTATAATACCCACATAATTCCACATGGTCGATTTGATGCTCACCCAATCCTGTCTGATCAAAGCAGGGTCTACCTCCTCTTCTCTTTCAGGGAAACGCCAGGGTGGTATTTCGGATTCTTTATATGGTTTCGTGTTGTCAAAGCTACCGGCAATATGTCTGGCTGCCCTTATGCCCCAGACAAGGCCTTCGAGCAACGACGTGGAGGCAAGCCTGTTTGCGCCGTGGATCCCTGTCGCGGTTACCTCACCGGCGGCATAGAGGTTCTTCAGGGACGTCCTGCCGTCGAGGTCCACCTGCACCCCCCCGCAACTGTAATGGGCTGCCGGGACCACGGGTATCGGGCTTTTTGATATATCGATATCGAGGGATTTGCACCTCTCATAAATGTTTGGGAAACGCCTCTTTATATCGATGCTGGCATAAGAAGCGATATCCAGGTAGACGTAAGGATCTCCCCTTTTGATCATCTCCTCGTATATCGCCCTCGATACCTCATCCCTCGGCGCCAGCTCGCCGAGCGGGGAATAGCGGTCCATGAACGGCATATTATCCCTCGTTTTGAGTCTCGCCCCCTCCCCTCTCAACGCCTCGGATATGAGAAAACCGTCTACATCCTTGTGGAAAAGGGTTGTGGGATGGAATTGGATGTACTCCATGTTGATGAGTCTCGCTCCCGCCCTGTGGGCCATCGCGAACCCTTCGCCCGTCGCTACGGCGGGGTTTGTGGTATGGAGGTATATCCTTCCGAGCCCTCCCGTAGCAAGGATTACATATGACGAAAATATCCTTTCCACGAGCTCGCTTCCGTTGTTGAGAACGTACGCACCGATACACTGAGGTTCCATGTAGAGCGAGAGCGGATTCGTCGAATGGTGCGGAATCGTCAGAAGGTCTATTGCCGTATGTCCCATGAATAGCCTTACATTTTTTGTCTCTCCGGCCTTCCTTGCAAGGCTCTCCTCTATAGCCCTTCCCGTCGTGTCCATACAGTGGAGGATCCTTCTCTTCGAATGGCTCGCCTCCCTGGCGTACTCATACTCTGTGTTCTCGGTGCGCGAAAAGGGCACTCCGACCTTTTTAATCAGAAATTCCTCAACCAGGGCCGGTCCTTCATAGGCAAGGATATCGACGGCCTTGCGGTTCGAGATCCCGTCCCCGGCCTCCATAATATCGTCGATAAGAAATTCCGGCGAGTCATCCTCACCCCTGGAGACGATCCCTCCCTGGGCGTAGTATGTATTCGATTCCTCGAGGGCCGTCTCCTTCGTTATGACTATTACGTCAAGCCCCGATTCGGCGGCGGTTATGGCGGCGGAAAGACCTGCTATCCCTGAGCCGATGACAAGGACATCGCAATAATGTCTGTTTTCGCGGTTCATCTCATGAAACCTCCAGCATCCGCTCAAGCGCTTTCTTTGCGTCCTTCGAAACGCCGTCCTCCACTGCAACCCTTCCGGGATAACGGTTATCAAGAAGTCCCTCAAGCACCGTAAGAAGTTTCTGAGGGGTCACCTTCGACATGTCGCTGCACCCCGATTCCCTGAGGGGGACAACAAGCTTATCAGGGTTTCCGTCCTTTATCCTCTTGACAAAATTCAACTCCGTGCCGATCGCCCACTTCGTTCCCGGTCCGGACCTCTCCACAATATCCTTGATAAAAGCGGTAGAGCCCGCATAATCGGAAAGTGAAACAACCTCAGGCGTGCATTCCGGATGCACGACTATCTTTATCCCGTCATATCGGTCTTTTACCCTCGCAATGTCCGACGGCAGAAATTCCGTATGGACGTAACAATGCCCCTTCCATAGGAATATCTTTGCCTTTTCTATGTAACCCTTGCCTGTTTCATCCGACATTGAAGACGGATCCTTGATAACGATTTCATCGTCCCCGATGCCTAGCCTGCGGGCGGTATTACGTCCCAGATTTTCATCGGGAAAAAAGAAAAGTGACTCGCCCTGCGAAAAAACGTAACGAAATACCTTTTCCGCGTTCGACGACGTGCAGACGAGGCCTCCGTTCCTGCCGCAAAAGGCCTTCAGATCGGCGTTCGAATTTACATAGACAACGGGGATGATCCGCTTCTTTCCCGTTGCCTTCAACCCTTCGAATGCCGCCTCGACCTTTTCTATCGCTGCCATGTCTGCCAGCGGGCACCGTGCATCGGGCTCAGGGTGGAGGACCTCCTGTTCAGGCGAACAGATGATCCGCGCCATCTCCGCCATAAAGGAGACAGCGCAAAAGACGATGTAACGCGCATCCTTCTGCACGGACGCCGCATGCGCAAGCTGCAGGGAATCGCCGACAACATCAGCATATCGCACGATATCGTCTTCCTGATAGAAATGTGCCAGTATGATAAGGCTCTTGCCTAAGGCATCCTTCGCGGTCTCAATCCTTTTCATGATCTCAGCCCTTTCCTGCTGTCTTTCTGCCGCATTCACTTCAATACCTTTTCATGAAGCAGGCTTATATCGAGAGACTTAAAGGAATGTGTCAGCGCCCCCACAGAGATGAATTCGACCCCTGTTTTTGCGACGTCCCTGATCTTCTCCAGGTTCATGTTCCCTGATACCTCGATAGGTATCCTTTTATTCACGAAAGAAACAGCCTCTTGGATCGAACCTGCATTCCAGTTATCGAGCATTATGCGATCGACATGCTCCTCCAATGCCTCTTTCAGCTCCGCCATGTTCTTTACTTCCACCTCTATGGGCACCTCCGATACGTCCCGTATCCTCTTTACGGCCTCTTTGATCGAGCCTGCGACGGATATGTGGTTCTCCTTGATGAGGGCCATTTCACTCAGATCGGCCCTGTGATTCACGCCTCCACCCATCCTTACGGCGTATTTCTCCTTTGCCCTGTGCCCCGGTGACGTCTTCCTTGTATCGAGTATCCTGACGCCTGTGCCTTCAACGGCATCGACAAACCTTCTCGTCAGTGTGGCTATCCCGGACAGCCTCTGGAGTATGTTCAGGGCGACCCTTTCGCCTGTCAGGACTGCGCGCGTCTTCCCTCTGACGATCGCGATCGTATCGCCTTTCTTCGCGTATTGCCCGTCTCTCTTTATCTCCTCATATATAAACTCATTGTCGAGCTCTTTAAAGACCCCGGCGGCAAGAGACTGACCCGCGATGACGCCGTCTTCCTTCGCCATAATGACGGCTTTTGAGACGTGATCTTCCGGCACTATGGCATTGGTGGTAATATCGCCGCCCCCGATGTCCTCTGCCAGATAATCTTTCATGCTGCCTTCCATAAGGTTATTAATTATAAGGTCGCACAGAAGCAGAGTCAATCAAAGACTGCTATTTCCTCAAAAAAGTTTTGTATTCGTGCAAAAGATATGGCATAAGTAATAGAATTACCAATCTTCACAACTTGACCTGCAAACATTCTATCGAAATTTAAGGCAGCGGAGGTGCAGTGATGAAATTTTTTATAGACACAGCAAATGTTGAGGAAATAAAAAAAGGGATCTCCATGGGGCTCGTCGACGGCGTGACGACAAATCCCTCGCTCCTCTCGAAAGAGAAAAAGGACCCCGATGCGGTTATAAAAGAGATACTCTCTCTTGTTGCCGGCCCCGTGAGCCTTGAGGTCATTGCGGCAGATTCGCAAGGCATGTGCGAAGAGGCCCGAAAGCTCGCCTCCCTGGGGCCTAACGCCGTCATCAAGATTCCCATGACCGAAGAGGGCGTCAAGGCAGTGAGGACGCTCTCGCTCGAAGGGATCAAAACAAATGTGACTTTGATCTTTCAGCCCGTCCAGGCGCTCATCGCCGCGAAGGCGGGCGCTACTTATGTAAGTCCCTTTATCGGGAGGCTCGACGACATATCGGAGAGAGGGATGGGGATCGTTGAAGATATCTGCCTGATCTTCTCCAACTACGGTTTCGAAACAGAGGTCATCGTGGCGAGCATCAGGAATCCCGTTCACGTCCTTGAGGCTGCGCTCCTCGGCGCCGACATCGCGACGATACCATTCAACGTGCTGAAGCAGCTGATGAACCATCCGTTAACGGATATCGGCATCGAGCGGTTCCTGAAGGACTGGCAGTCCATTAAGAAATAAAGCTACCGGGTCCGTTTTACAACGAACTGTCGGCGCCTTAAAGGTTTTTGCGGTTGTCCAGTGAGCTTTTGATCGTTAAAGAATCGATATAAACGATATCTCCGCCGACGGGAACGCCGGATGCGATCCTCGTGATCCTCACGTCGAGAGGCTTAAGTATTTCCCCGATGTAATGGGCGGTAGTATTTCCCTCTATGTTGGGGTTTGTTGCTATGATGACCTCTTTGATGTCTTCCTTTTCTATCCTTTCCTGTAATTCTTTGATCCTGATCTCATCAGGGCCTATCCCCTCGATGGGGTTTATGACGCCGTGCAGGATGTGGTAGCGGAAATAGCCCGGGTAGGACGATTCTATCACCATCATGTGCGACGATTCCTCCACCACGCAGACCGTCGACCTGCTCCGCCTCGCGTCTATGCATATCTCGCAGGGGTCCGTATCGGTGATATTAAAGCAGATGCTGCAGAGACGGATCTTCTCCTTGATATCGACAAGGCTTGTCGCAAGTTCCGTTATATAACTGTCCTTTGCATTGAGAAGGAAGAAGGAAAGTCGCGTGGCGGTCTTCCTGCCGATGCCGGGAAGTTTTGTAAGGTTTTCGATGAGCCTTTCTATGGGCGCGGGATAAAACACGCTCACATCCCGAAAGGCATCTGCATGCCGCCTGTTATCTTTGCCATCTCTTCCTGCAGCATCTCACGCGATTTATCGAGGCCTTCGTTGATTGCCGCCATGACCAGGTCCTCGAGAAGTTCTTTGTCTTTTTCTTCCCATATCTCTTCGGAGATCTTCAGGGAGAGCACCTCTTGTTTTCCGTTTACCACACAGGAAACCATCCCTCCCCCGGACTGGGCCTCGACGGTCTTGTTCGCAACCTCTTCCTGCATCTTCACCAATTTTTCCTGCATCTTTTTTGCCTGCTGCATGATCTGTCCGAATTGCTTTGACATAAAACCTCCTCTTAAACGTTAAATAACGACTCAGCCTCTTTCACAAAATCATCGAGGATGTTTTTCTTTATCTGGCCGGCGTCTCTGATTTGTATCGTCATGTCCCTGCCAAAAAATTCTCTGAGAAGGCGCTTTACCTCGTCGCCTTCCGTCTTCAGAATGCCGCTGTATCTTTTGTCCAGAAAGACAATAAAGCTATCCTGCTCAACCTGTACCTGGAGGTTTTCAAAAACACCACCGATAAAGGGCTTCTTTTTCTTCACGTATTCAACAAAACCTTGCGCGCTCAGCTCACAGGGCGGTTCGGCTGTCTGCGGTTTAGCCGTCTGCGGTTCGGCCGTCTCTCGTACCACGGGCTCTCCGTAGGAGCCGGCGGCCTCCTGTACCCCGGAATGGCCCCTCTGTCCGAGGTCGTCGATGACCCTTTCGACATCCCTCAGCCTTGACAGGTTGTAGAGGTTGATGTAAAGGATCTCCAGAGAAACCTTCGGGAAAAGCCCCTTCAACAGGTCTTCCGCCTTTAACATATAATGGAGCATATTCTGGATCTCGTAATATTCAACACCCTCCAGCAGGCCGGAAACCCTCTTGAGCTCTTCTTCTCCGATATACAAAAAGGATGGTACACCTCCACAGACCTTGATGAGCATCATGTTCCTCAAAAATGATACGAGGCCCCGGTAGATCTGGTGTATGTCATATCCTTCGCCGAGCGTCTTCTCGATCAGTTCAAGCCCCTCCTTCAGATTGCAGTCAAATATCGATCTGATGATCTTGTACAGTATGTCCCTTTCGACGACCCCTATGATATTAATGACATCCTTTTCCGCAATATATTTTCCGCTGAATCCGATAATCTGGTCCAGCATCGATTCGGCATCGCGGAGACTCCCGTCTGCCTCAACGGCGATGTACTGGAAGACCCCCTCGTCATAGCCTATCCCCTCCTGGCTGCAGATCTTCTTCAGCTGTTCGATGATATCCTTTTCCGGTATCCTCCTGAAATCGAAACGTTGGCATCGCGACATGATCGTATAGGGGATCTTCTGCGCCTCCGTAGTGGCAAGGATGAAGATGTTGTGGCCTGGCGGCTCTTCAAGGGTTTTCAGCAGGGCGCTTACTGCGGATCTGGAAAGCATGTGCGATTCGTCGAGGATATAGACCTTGTAGATCCCTCGCATAGGCATATAATGCACGCTCTCCGTGAGCTCCCGCATTTCATCAACACCGGTTTTTGAGGCAGCATCGATCTCTATGACATCGACGAAATTTCCACTATTAATCGCTATACAGTTCTCACAGACATCGCATGGCTCCGCTGAAAGCCCCTTCAGGCAATTAACTGCCTTTGCGAGTATTCTCGCCATGGAGGTCTTGCCGACGCCTCTCGGGCCCGTGAATAGATAGGCATGTGATATTCTTCCCGACTGGATAGAGTTCTTCAGCGTAGTGGTAATGTGGGGCTGTCCTACGACGTCCTCAAATTTCCTGGGTCTCCAGGCCCTTGCAATAACCGTATAGCTCATACCTTAAAACCTGTTCAATGTTCTATGCTCAACGTTCAAGGTTAAAACTGGATCAATCAGATCACCAGATTAGTTTAACAAACTCTATAAACGTGTTTTATCGTTTATAGCTGATGGCTGAATGCTATATGCCTATATTTTAGACCAGGCTACCTGCGGCACACGGAACAGTTATTACCGCTGCTTCCTTCCGGACCTGACGGGGTTTATAACATTCACGTTGCGCAGGGCCTGGTTGTATGGATATTATACAAAACAAAAGACCGCAAAGCAAAACAATTACCCGCCCTAAAATTTTACCCATTTTGTGCTATGCAAGAAATGGGTAAAATTTTGTTAAAGGGGGTCCGCCTTTTTTATTGAGCACAGAAGCGCTTTGACCTCGGGATAACCCATAATAGGCTCCCTGCAACCGGTATCCGTCAGGAGGTTCGCATTCGCCTCTCCTGACCATCCATGGGGGACAAGGACCACTCCTTCGGAAACCCTTTCGCTCACATGAACCTTCATCCGGACCAATCCCCTGTTCGTCTCGATGACGGCATCGTCCCCATCGCCGACGCCATAGGCCTTTGCAGTTTCAGGCCCTATCTCTGCTTTCGGCCCGGGGTTCTTTTCTTTCAACGAACCGATGCCCCTGAATTGTCCATGCGTGTAATAGCGGTTCCTGTTGCCCGTAGAAAGGATCAAAGGATATTGCTCCAATAACTCGGGGGAGCCCGCAGGGCTTCTCTGCGGCTCACGGTAAGTTGGGAGAGGGTCAAAGCCCGCCTCCTCCAGCACGTTGCTGTATATCTCGATCTTACCGGAAGGGGTCAGAAAACCTCCTCCCTTCATTCCATAGCTCTTCTCTTTAAAAAAAGCGCCTTCAGGTTTTTCTTCAAGGAGCTGCCCGAATGTCAATCCCGTCCTGGCCAGTTCGTGTGCCACAAGCTCTTCCTCTGTCTGCCAGGGGAATTGGTCCCCGATGCCGGTCTTCTTCGCAAGCTCCGTGAACAACCTCCATTCCGGCCAGCTTTCATAGAGCGGGTCTATCGCCTTTTTTCTGAGCATAAGATAAGGCAGGCCATGACAGACGTTGTAGGTGTATGCGAGGCCCCACTTTTCGAGATGGGAGCATCCCGGGAGAACATAATGCGCGAGCTTTCCGGTCTCTGTCATGAAAAGGTCATGGACGATCAGAAGCTCCAACCTCTTGAATGCGTCCCTGAAGGCATTGGAGTCGGCCATGGATAAAACGGGGTTTCCTCCTATTACCATAAATGCCTTGATCTTCTCCGGTATGCTCTCCGGAACGCAGGTGACCACGCCGAAATGGCTCTTCTTGCCTTGTATCTCATAGAAAAGCGGGTATTGGTCCGCGCCCAGCGGCTTTTCCTGTACATCAATTCCGCTGTTCCCCAGCGGCAATCCCGGGTTGATCACCCATCCGCCAGGATTATTGATATTGCCGGTGATGGTCTGGAGCACCGCGAACGCCCGGCTGTTCTGCGTCCCGTTCGCCGTCTGGTCCTGCGTGCATGTCCCCTGGTAGATGCCTGCGCCTTTCGTCCCCGCGAACAGCCGCGCGAGCCTGAGTATATCGGAAGCCGGCACCGATGTTATCTTCTCTGCCCATTCCGGGGTATATTCCATGACGTGGGGAACAAGCCTGTCAAATCCGTAGGTATATTTATCAATAAATTCATTGTCGTAAAGCTTCTCGGCAACGATCACATGTATCATGGCAAGCGCCAGGGCTCCATCTGTCCCGGGCCTTATTCTTATGTACATCTCAGCGCTGTCGGCAAGGGAGATCCTCTTGGGATCGATAACAACGACCTTCGCTCCCTTTTTCATATTTTTTTTGATTGCAAGAAGCAACGGGAAATCTGATTCCTGCGGATTATGCCCCCACAGTATGTAGAGGTTTGAGTCAAGCTCCTCTGTTGGGTATTTTCCGAAGGTTATCTGCCTTGTCCTGATCCTCATCCTGTAGCAGATGCTTTCCACCGAGAAAAAATTAGGCGAGCCGAAGGCTGCCTCAAACCTGTGGGTCAGGCCTGCCATCTCAAGATTTTCAACGCCTATGGAGCCGCTGAACACGCCAAGCACTGCAGGGCCGTACTCATCCCTGAGCTTTAAAAGCCTCTCTCCTATCTCGGCAATGGCCTGGTCCCAGGTTATTCGCTGGAAAGTGTTGTTCACCCTTTTTAACGGGTACTTCAGCCGGTCGGGGCTATAGACGTTATCGAGGGCCGCTCTTCCCTTCGGGCACAGCATGCCCCTGTTCAACGGGTGAGACTCAAGCCCCTTTATCTTTACCGCCTTTCCGTCTTCCACGGTTACTACAGTCCCGCAACTATGGTAGCACAGCGTACAATCGGTAAGCACCTCTTTTATTTCCTTCGCCACCTCTTCACCTCGTATGAAAAATAACTGATCACTAATTGTATCAGAGGAACGACTCAACGTTCAAGGTTCAACCGTTGACATGTACCGTTCGAACGCGGCGAGGTTGGATTCGAGAGCTTTTACTTCCTTTTGAAGGCGCATGGCCTTTTCCGCCAGCTCTGTTCCCTGCGCCATCTGTGCTATCTGGCGTGAGAAGCCGCCTATGACAACTATGCGGTTCCGGAAGTTATGCGTTGTCTCCATCAGGATCGATTCCTGCCTGTTGCAAGAGGTCATGAGCTGCTCGATAAGCTTTGCCCTCCCGATTATAGCGCTGATAAGCTGTCCGATCACCTGCAGGTACTGGAAATCTTCCGCCGAGACCGGGGCCCCTTCTTGTCCCGAATCAACGATCAAAACGCCGAGCTTGCTCTCCTGCTGCGTCATCGGGTCAACATAACTCAGGGGCACGATGGCCTTCACCTTGATCGGCGCGCTCAACGTGTGTTTGTATCCATTCGTTTGATGGGGATCCGTGAGGTTGACGGCAACACCCTTCTTCACGGCATCCCATACAATACTGTCTTTATGTATCTGTAGTCCTTCTATTGGGCAAACATGTTCGCCGGCCCAGAACCTGAGCTTCAGTTCGTCTCCTTCAAGGAATGCGCATCTGGCCCTCTTCCCGAGCCGCTCGCGGAGATCGTTGAGCACCATCTCAATAACCTTCCCGGGTACCGCGCTTGAGCCCAGAAGCCTGACAGCCTCAAGGATGTCCTGAAAATGGCCCTGAAGGCCCTTTTCCTTTTTTCCCTTTTTCACTGCCGCCCCCTCTATGCTATGGTAACACCTTTTCGATCAACAGGCAATCCTACGCGTATCTCACTGCCTTGCTTCTTCAGTATCCTGACCGTGCCTGTCATTTTCCCGAGTAATCTCTCTTAGGCACCCAATACCACAAGGGAGCTATTCTCCTCAGACATGTCGTATCTCTTCAGCTGAGCGGCTTATGGTGAATAACCTGGTTCGTCCACGGCGCGGGATATCCTGCTTCGGAACAGGCGTCCTGGATCGCCCTGTTGGTATCGAAATAGACCTGCCAGTAGTCGTTGTTGTGGCAGAACGGGCGCACCGCAAGGACCGGCCCCGCGAGGTTGAACTCAAGGATCTCGACAAAGGGCACGGGGTCTCCGAGGACATTTGGTATCTGCTTCACCTTTTCCAGGATTTTTTGCGCTGCCTCATAGGGGTTCACCCCCTGCGCAAGCTGCGCCTTCAGGTCAACGCGCCGGTACGGGTTTGTCGTATAGTTGATCACATTGTCGGAAAGGATCTTATTGTTGCCCACCACAACCCTCAGGTTGTCCACCGTATCGATGGTGGTGGCAAACAGCCCTATTTCCCTCACGTCCCCTGTTACCCCTGCGGCGCTGATCATGTTGCCGACGTGGAACGGCCGGAGGATGATAAGGAAAGCCCCCGCCGCAAAATTTGCCAGCAGCCCTCCCCAGGCAGCACCAATCGCAACGCCAGCCGCCGCAAGGAGCGCAACAAAAGAGGTGGTCTGGATGCCGAAGATGGCGAGGATAGCGATGACAAGCACTATTTTCAAAACGACGCGGATCGTCGCTTCAAAATACTTGATCAGGGTTGGGTCCAGCTTCTGGGCCTTCATCCCCTTCCCCGAGAGATTGCCGATGATCTTGATTGCCCAGCTGCCGATGATCCATAAAATAACTGCGCCGAGGACCTTCCATCCGACAGGGATAAGATAAACGGTCATGAACTTATCAAAACTTGAAAAAAAATCAGCCATCACAACCTCCTTGAATTAATTTTGACACTCCTCCGTGTTTACCAATATGCTATGTATTTTATACATATTAATACATATGGGCAAGCAAAGTTTTACATTAGGGGCACCACCTTCTCTGGTGATGCTTAACAAAGTTCAGGAGCGTAATGGTTTAGGATTATTTTTTATCCAGCGCCTTGTTCCATTGATCGAGCTGGGTTTTGTAGTCCGCTGCTAACGGAGCATCGTCTCCTTCAATGACAATAGCGACGATTCTGTCTCCCATCACAATACTGTTCACTATCTTCTGGTCCTCTGCGCCGGCGACCTTACCGAAGATGCTGTGCCTGTTGTCAAGCCACGGGGTAGGAACATGGGTGATAAAGAACTGGCTTCCGTTCGTGTTCGGCCCCGCGTTCGCCATCGAGAGCATCCCGGGCTTATCGTGCTTTAACCCCGGCGAGAACTCATCCTGGAACTGGTATCCGGGGCCGCCTGTGCCGATGCCCAGCGGGCACCCTCCCTGGATCATAAAATCCGGGATCACCCTGTGGAATTTGAGGTTGTCGTAAAACCCCTTTTTCGATAGGTTCACAAAGTTCAACACCGTGAGCGGCGCCTTGTCGGGAAAGAGCGTGAGCCGTATATCCCCTTTGTTCGTTTTGATCGTAGCCGTGATCGGTGGGTATTCTGTAGCTGCCATGAGAGTATTTAAAACCAAAAACAATAAAATTGAAAGCATAATCATCACTTTTTTTACGATTGACATTTGAAGATGGTACACGCAAACCTCCTTATGGAATTCGGGACACTTTGCGGCCGGCGGCCTCAAGCCGGGAATCTCGTTCTATTCTGTATAGCAGGTCTTCCGGAAATACGCAAGAGCGGGCGAACAAAAAAATGCAGCCTTGACATGTCATGGCGCAATGCTATACTGACAATAAAAAGGAGGCGGAATAAGGATAGCATGTTGAGAAAAAAACCGTCCGTTTTTCATATATTAATGTTCGGGCTAAGCGTTGGTATCGCGGTAGTTGTCATCGGGTATTTTGTCATCTCCTTCCAGCATAAAAGGTCGCTGGAGGCATCGAGAAAAGGATTGTTCCCGAAAATGCCGGAGATAGGGGACCTCCGGCAGTACGCATCCGACAGCGATGGATATTATTATTACGCGCCGGGCAGTTCCACCAAAAAGACCTCTCCTGAAAATAAAATGATCTGGGGCAGGCTTGTCTATTCGGAAAAAGGCAGGAATTCCTATATTGATATACGGAGGCAGAGCGGCCTTTTTACCGAAGGTCTTGACAACCTCCACCAGAGGACCATCCTTTATGAGTTCAGTTGCGGCAAGGATAAAACGGCCTACGCCGTTGTTGAGATCTTCGAGGTAGGAAAAGACGGCAGGACGCTTGACTACGGGAATACCGGCAAAGACAGGGAATGGGGCCACGCCCCGTCCGGCTCCCCGATGGAGAAGCTCGCCGGGCTTGTCTGCCCACAACCATAAATGATGAAAATAACCGATGAAAGATCAAGGTTTCTTTAAATTAACTATCCCCAACCACAAATCATATCTCCCCGTTGCACAAGCCGCCATCAGGGAGGCGGCAAAGATGTTCGGGTTTACCGCCGAGACTATATATCATATCGAGCTTGCCCTCGAAGAAGCGTTCATGAATGTCATCAAACATGCCTTTGAGGCCGGAGAGGACAGCACTTTCGACATCATCTGCAGACAAACCTCCATGGGCATAAAGATCATCATAAAAGAGAAGGGGATGCCTTTCGACCCCGGCAAGATCACCCTCTATGACCCTTCGAAAGATATTCTTGAGGTAGGCTCCACAGGGCTCGGCACATTTCTCATGAAAGAGATCGTTGATGAGGTCTCCTTCCATAATCTCGGGTCTGAAGGTAAAGAGATGCACCTGGTCAAATACCTCCCGGGCAAGAATATAGAAGGGCTCTTCGATCAATCGGAACTGGAACGCGTTGAAGAAAAAGGACCGGGGCCTGCGGTCATTGATCAAAGGATCGAATATGATGTAAGGAGGATGAAGGACTCTGAGGCAATCGAGATCTCAAAGGGCGCCTACAAATCACACGGCTACACATTCTTTGATGAGGTCATCTACTATCCCGAACAGATAGTTGCCCTGAACAACTCGGGCGAAATGATCTCCGCTGTCGCAGCAACGAAGGACGATGTCTTTATGGGGCATGCCGCCCTGCACTACCCTGATTCCGGCGCAAGGATCGCGGAACTGACATTTATCTTTGTCAGCCCGGAATACAGGGGCCAGGGGTGCATGAAGAGGATGCTCGACTTCCTCTTTGAGACACCGAAGAAATACGATCTTGAAGGCGTCTATGCCTTTGCCGTCGCGAACCATATCTATTCGCAAAAAACAATGGTCGGACACGGCCTGGCCGAATGCGGCATAGAGTGCGCGACAAGCCCTGCCACTTGGGTTTTCAAAGGTATTTCAAAGGGTGAGTCCCAGAGAATAAGCGTGGTGCTGAGTTTTAAATATCTTCAGAAACCAAAGCCGCTTACCCTCTACCCTCCTGCCCGGCACAGGGCGATGATAGAGAAGCTTTACAAAAATCTGGGCGCCGGACACGATTATGCCATTCCTTCTTTCGCTGAACCCCGGTTCACGGATGATCATTCGGTCATTTATACGAAGGTGTATGCATCTGAAGGAAATGCCGAGATCTTTATTAAACAATACGGATCGAACGTGGTGCGTGAAATTAAAAGAATATTGAAGAACCTCCTGTGCGTCGAACAGATAGCCGCGATCAACCTCTATCTCGGCATGGAGGACCCGCTCACCCATTTTGCGTCCCCTGTTTTTGAGGAATCAGGCTTTTTCTTTTCCGGGATAATGCCGAAAACAAGGGTGGGCGATGCGATCATCCTGCAGTTTCTCAATAATATCTCTTTCAATTATGACAAGGTCATCACATATTCCGAAAACGCAAAAGAGATCCTTGCCTATATAAGGGAGAACGATCCCAACGTTTCGCTGTAATATACTCTATGAGCGGTCGTCACGCTTCATTCGGATCTTCCTGGAGATGGTTGTCCCGGCGTTCCTGACATAATCCTTCACACCCCCTACCGTGGCCCCCATCTTGCCCTTGGATAAGCTCCATATTGCGGTTGAAACCTTCTTCGCGCCATCCGCCACGATCGTGCCCAGCATTCTGGTAGCCTCAAAGGTCGCGAAGCGGCGGACCGCCTGTTTAGACGGCGCGGTTATCGACCGGCAATATTGCTTTGCTATCGCCCCCACCCTGAGAGCGAGAAATGCATTCGATGATCCCGATAACACCGAGCTGACAAAGATCATGCTTGCCACCTGGAACCCGGGGATCGCTCCCGCAGCAGAACCCACCATGCCCGTCAAAACAGGCTGGACGATCTCCGTCAGGTCCATATCTTCAAGCTCGCTTGCAAAGAGCACCATGGCGGCAACATTTGTGTAGAGGTAAAACAGGTTCCTTATTGTCGGCCGCTGATAGTAGATGCGGGCAACCTCCAACACCAACCTGGACTGAACGGAAAGAACAAAAAAGGCGTCCAGCTTTCCGTTTTGCGAAATTGCCGTCGTAACAAATACGTAGCTTGCGGCCTTTTTCATGGCATCGTCAGCCTTTTTGTCCAGTATTTGAAGGGCGGACTCCACGTCCTCTTTTGACCCGGCAATGTGCCTTCCGACAAGCGGGTTTTCGCTAAGCCTTTTCGCCATTTTGTTCAGGTATCCGGGGAACTCTGCGGAAGCTTCGCTTTCCGGCGGCACAAGCGGGGCGGGCATCGTAGCAAATAGATAGAGCGGCACTGCCACGCACAAGGCATAAAACACTGCCAGGCCCCATAGGATGATATCGCCCACCAATGGATGAACTCGATCTCCCAATGCGACCAGCTGAACGCTCTGATTGACCACAAAAACGACGAATAAGGCAGAGACCAACATTGCTGCAATCAGCGCTATTATTGTTATCTTTTTTCGCATAAGAGAAGCGTTTTCTTTCCTGATCATTATCATTTTATCATAAATATAATCATGGATCAGCAATTTAAGACCTATCCCGATCTCTTCCTTTCTTCTTTTTTGATTGTTTTACCCTTTCTTGTTTGATATTATTTTTATAGTAGGCGATTGCCATGAGTTCCCGCATCACAATAGCTTTTATAAAGGGCGCGCTGCTTCTCCTCCTCATTCTCCTGCAGGGATGCGCGTCCTATACGGTCAGGGTCGACGGTTTTCGCAATCCGGACAAGCCTCTGACAATCTCTCCGGGCACGACCATCCATGTGGTTGAAGATAAGGAGGCAAAAAATCCCCTCCTCGACAAGGAAGTTACGGGAAAGCTTGAAAGCATGTTCAAGGCGAAGGGCTATACAATATCACAGTTCGACAACCCCGTTTATTACGTCCTCCACGGATACGGCATAGGGCACGAAAGGACGATTACCAGAACCATGCCTCTGTACCAGCCCGGAGGAACCGCAACGGTAACAAAGACCGGGCCAAAGGGAACCTCCTACTCGACGGTCCAGCTTCCCGGCACAACGACCTATGTCCCCTATACGACCTCGGTATCTGATAAATGGCTCTCTTTGAAGATCATTGACGGAAAGGACTACAGGGACTCAGGCAAGATGACGGATATCTGGATCGGTGAGGCCTACGTTACCGGGGAAAACGGGGACCTCAGGGATATTATCAATTACCTGATCGTAGGGATCTTTGACCACTTCGGCGAAAATACCGGAAGAAAGATTCCCGTCAATATCCCCCAGGATGATCCGAGGGTTCGGGCCCTCTCAGTGCCTTAATACTACAAGGCCCGACTTCTTTACATCGCTTCCTTGCTTGCCTCAATCGCCCTGTCTATCTCTGCCCTTAACTGCTCAGGCAGCCCCTTGATGTCGATATTCAAAAATCCTCTTACTATTGTCGATGTTGCCTCGTCGGCGCTCAGCCCTCTCGACATGAGGTATGTTATCTCTTCCTGGGCGATCTTGCCTACGGCCGCTTCGTGAGACATATCCACGCCCTCTACGTGCCCTTCAAGCTGCGGGATCGAATCTATGATGCCTCCTTTTAAGATCAGCCCCCTGCATTCGAGGTGGGCCTTGATGTCGGGGGCCTTCCCGATCAGGTGGCCCCTGTTCATGATCCGTCCGCCGTTGCTGATGGCCCTTTGTATTATCTCGGCGCGGCAGCCGGTCTTATTCAGCCAGATCCTTCCGCCCACATCGAAGTCAGACCCGGGCGAGCCTACGATGACGCTGTAGAACATGGCGGTTGCGTTGTCGCCGTCAAGATACGTCGTCGGGTACATCTGTATCGAACGCACCGGTTTCATGCAGATATAGTTGTTGATAAAAACGGCGCCCTCCTCGACCCTCCCCACTGATCTGGGGCGTACCATCATGTCCTCCGCCCAGTTATGTATCATCGTAAAGCTTAATTTCGCGTTCTTTTTGACAAAAAACTCGGATATCCCCACGTGCACGCCTCTTTTCATATGCGGGGCCGTGGCACAGCCGGTAATTATATGAAGCTCTGAGCCCTCTTCCGCGATGATCAGATTGTGAACGTTCTGCTGGAGGCCTTCCTTGTCAAGATAAAGGCACGCCTGGATCGGATATACGCTCTTGCTCCCCGGCAGCGCCCTTATGACATATCCGTCATGCAGCTCCAGATATGCGGAGGCGGTATATTTATCCTGGTCTACGGATACAAGCTTCCAGAAATAATCCTTGACCCAGTCATATTTTTCCAGGGCCTCCTTCATGGGGATAACCTCAATGCCCTGCTCCATGCTGTGGCAGTGGACAACTGTGGTATCCTTCTGGAAATATGTGCCTCCCCTCTCTTTTTCAGAAAGGTCGAGCCCGGACATTACGAGCCGCTGCTGAACGTCGTCGGGGAGCGTGCATATCTCCTCTTCCGCCATATATTGATGAGGAACATATGCCCTGTCGTATTCGTCAAGATCAATATCCTCGCCGAACATGGCCTTTTTGTCGACCGCCTTAAGCGCCTTTTCTTTCATTTCATCTATATCGCGCATTTTACACACTCCTCATAGCCTTCGTCTTTGATGCACTTGAATATTTCGTTCGGATTCCCCGTACATGCCATAACACCGTTAAACAGGACCTGCCCCTTGTCAGGAGACACATACTCCAGGATATAACCGGTATGGGTAATGATGAGGCCCATCTTGTTACGATGCTTCTTGTATTCAACCATCGGCCCTGCGCCCTCGACGGGAACGTTCTTCTGCAGGAGAGCTGCTATCGTTTTGCCGATGAGCGCCATATTCTCGATATCAACGCCCGATTCCGGCTCGTCAAACAGCATAAGGTCAGGGTTCTGCGCCTTTAGCTGAAGCAATTCAGAACGTTTTATCTCTCCGCCCGAAAACCCTGCATTCACGTCGCGGTCAAGAAATGACTCAAAGTTCAGACTTTTTGCAAGGCCCTCGACGTCCACCTTTCCGCCTGCGCAGATCTCGATCATCTGGCGCGTCTTGAGGCCGTTGATAGTCGGGGGGCGCTGGTATGACATGCCTATCCCAAGCTTTGCCCTTTCATCTATAGGGGCATGGGTAATGTCAACTCCCTTAAAAACGATCTTGCCGTGCGTCACCCTGTATTGCTGATAACCCATTATCGTCATAAGCAGCGAGGTCTTGCCCGAGCCGTTCGGACCGAAGAGTATATGCGTCTCCCCGGGCTTGATCTCGAGGTCAATGTGCTGGAGAACGGTTTTTCCCGCCAGCTCCACCCGTAAATCTTCGATTGTTAGCATAGGGATTCTCCTTAGTTTATAAAACGTTAATGTATGTGTATTAATGTAGCAACTAAAATGAATTTGTCAATAGCCTTGCCGTTGACGCCGGGCCGCTTTCTACGATATCAGTTGAAGGCCGGTGATCAACGATAGCTTATTCTAAGGGTAAGTGGCGGAGAGAGAGGGAGTTTAAATGACCTATATTAATATAATTATATTGATTAGTTACAAATTATTGTTTTCTAAGTTACCCCAATAGTTACCCCCAAACTATCTTTGTCTGTGTTTTCGGAAATTGCAGCGGCACCATTATACTTACAACAAGAAGGTGATGAACGTCAAGACCTTTCAGGGAGCGCCGGCGGCACCTGTTACCTTGCCGCACTGTCCTTCTTTATAGTTGCGTCGATGATGCGGGGGGACTCTCCTTTCCGCCATCTTTGCCCTGATCCTGCTCCAGAGGTTGTCAATGTGCAAACCAATTGTCCCTGCTCCATAATCCTCCAGGACGCCCTTACGACCATGCTTAAGGTAGAGATAATAACGATCACGAAGGAAGCTTATTGTACTAAATTAAATACATTATGAATTACCGATATAAAAAAGGTATAACAGGATAACGGCCACAGTGCTTCTTAAACGAAAATGGGTAATGCTTTGTCATATTTAAAATATGTATTTTTTAATTTATTTTGAATACTTACATGTATATACTTACAAGAAGTATCTGGTTTCATCTCTATTTCTCAAAAGAATAATGATGAAACAATATTTGTTGTTGAAAATAAATGATGTAATGTACAAAAAATCAATAACCCTGGGGCATGGTAAAAAGGGGAAGCATGGAAAAAAGATCATCAAAATCCACACCGGGAGACACAGAAAAAAACCAGTCTGCAATTCAGGATAGCGAGGAACAATACAGAACGATCTTTAACCTCGTGTCTGACGCTATTTTTCTCATCGACAACGAAACAGGACAGATCCTCGAGGTCAACGAAGCCGCATCGTCTCTCTACGGCTACAGCAGGAAAGAACTCCTTTCGATGAACCACAGAGATGTATCCGCTGAGCCGGAAAGGACGCGGGAAGCAACGCTGAAAGAGATGACCGTGGTCCCTCTCCGCTATCACAGGAAAAAGGACGGCACCGTCTTCCCCGTTGAGATCACCGCCACCCATCTGGTGTGGAAGGGGCGGAAGTCGCACCTCGCATCCATCCGGGACATCACCGGGCGCAAAATAATTGAAGATGCCCTGAGAAAAAGCGAAGAAACAATCCGCATAATCGCTGATAATGTTCCCGCACTGGTTTCATATATCGACAAGAACTGCTTTTACCGCTTTGCCAATAAGCGCTACGAAGAATGGTTTGGAATCCCGGTAACTGAAATTATGGGAAAACATTATCAAGAACTCCTTGGCATACGCGCCTATGTGAAGATCAAGCCTTATGTGGAAGCGGCATTATCGGGAAACCAGGCCTCTTATGAAACTCTTCTTGACTATGCACTCGGCGGAGAACGATGGGTACATGGCGAATATATTCCTGATATTGATGCGGAGGGAGATGTTCAGGGATTCTTTGCCATGGTTACAGATATCACAGCTAACAAACTGGCAGAAAAAGCCATCAGAAACCAGGAAAAAGAGTTGAGGTCAATCTACGATCATGCTCCGCTCATCATGATGCTTGTGGATAAAGAGTGGAAGATTCAAAAAACAAACGCCTTTACGTCCCACTTTGTGGGCAAGACCGAGGATGAGACGATAAACATGCGCTGCGGGGAAGCCCTGAATTGTATCCATGCCCTTGATAGCCCGAAAGGTTGCGGCTTCGGTCTTTTCTGCAGGGAATGCATGCTCCGCCTTACGGCATTGAACACAATCGAAACTGGCCGCGACCGCAAAGAGGTAGAAATAACCATGTCCTTCTCGAATAAGAGGCAGGCACTGAATACAATTTTCCTCCTCTCTACAACAAGATTGGAAATCAAGGGACAACCTATGGCGCTGGTCAGTATGCAGGACATTACCGAGCGCAAGCATGCAGAGGAGAGGCTCCACATGCTCCTCTACGAGCTTGAGGGCAAGAACAAAGAACTTTGCAAGGCGTATGAAGAACTCAAGATGTCAGAGTCAATGCTTATCCAGTCAGAGAAGATGGCATCCCTCGGGCAGCTCTCCGCCGGGATCGCCCATGAGCTGAAAAACCCTCTCAGCATCATCCTCCAGGGGATCTCATATATCCAGTCATCGGTTAAGGACGGCACGCTCATCGATGCCTGCGACAGGATAAAAAAATCGGCCATAAGGGCTGATATAGTGATCCAGAGCCTCCTCAGTTTTTCACGGCAGGCGCCCCCTTCCTTCACCGAAGATGATATAAACGCCCTCATCGAAGAGGCACTCACGATGGTCGAGCACCAGATGAACCTGCGAAACATAGAGGTAATACGGAACTATTTCCTTCACATCCCCAAGGTACGGGTAGACAGCAACCAGATCAGAGAGGTCTTCATCAATACACTCATCAATGCTGCCGATGCAATGAAGGACGGAGGCACCATCACGCTCACCACCACAGAGGGAACAGACAGGGATGGAGAACCATGCGTCAGGGCCGTAATAACGGATACCGGAACAGGTATACCCGGAGAGATCCTTAAAAAAGTTTTCGATCCCTTCTTCACGACAAAAACGGACTCCGGAGGCACCGGGCTCGGGCTGTCCGTCACAAAAGGGATCGTTGAACGCCATCACGGCAGCATTGCCATCAGCAGCGAAGAGGGAAAAGGGACAACGGTGACGATCACCCTCCCCTGCAATCCATTCGAAAAGGAGAGCCATTACAATGGATAGGAAGAAGATCCTCCTCATTGACGATGAAGAGGACTTTTGCTTCTTTGTAAAGCTGAACCTGGAAAAAACAGGGAGATACCAGGTATTTACCGCGACAGACGGCATGGAAGGCATCAGGCTTGCGAGGCAGATTAAACCCGATATCATTTTCCTCGATATCGTTATGCCGAAGATGGACGGCAGGAGGGTTGCAGAAATCCTCCTGGAGGACGAATCAACGAAAATGATCCCCGTTGTTTTCGCCAGTGCGGTGGTAAAAAAAGACGAGCTTGCAGCAGATTGCAAGGTGGGCGGAAAAGATTTGATCGCCAAACCGTTCAAATCGGAAAACCTCATTGAAAAGATCGAGCAGGTGCTGGTAAATAGTCACTACTCTCTCATCGCAGTTCCATTCATGTTAGAGCATTTAACCCCTGCGCAACACATGCTCATCATGACATTCTTCGCAGCAATGCTCTTTTTTGCATCAATTTCTACCCGAAACACGGCATATGCCGGTTCAACGAGAACAAAAGTTATGGTATCCGCAAGGATTCCGGCACTGACAAGCCTGAAAATACTCCATCAGGAGCGTGAGATAATCATTACAGAAGAGGCTATACGTAAAGGCTATATAGATATGGAGAGCGCCTCGCGCATCCAGGTCAAAAACAACGATCCGGCCGGCTACATGCTTACCGTTCAGGGCCTTCGATGGCCTTTCAGGGAAGTTCGGTTACAGGGGTTTGCCGGCGAAATCTGGATAACTTCGGGGAGCGCCTTTGTACACCAGCCGTATAGACGCGGCGCCGTTACCGCCGCATTAAGCTACCGGTTCCTCCTATCCGAAGACGCAAAACCCGGGGTCTACTCCTGGCCGCTTTCTATCTCATGCCAGTATTTTTAGCAAGGAGGGTGCCTCAATGGATAAAAAGAAGATTCTGCTCATTGACGATGAAGAGGACTTTTGCTTCTTTGTAAAGCTGAACCTGGAAAAAACAAGGAAATACCAGGTCTTTACCGCGACAGACGGCATGGAAGGCATCAGGCTTGCGAGGCAGATTAAACCCGACCTTATCTTCCTCGATATCGTTATGCCGAATATTGATGGTGGACAGGTCGCGGAGATCCTTCTTGATGATGAGCCGACCAGCACAATCCCCATTGTTTTTGTTACCGCGGTGGTAAAAAAAGATGAGCTTTCGGGACGCGGGGGAAAGATCGGCGGAAGGGATTTTATTGCCAAGCCGGTCAAACCGGAGACACTGATAAAAAGGATTGAGCAATATTGCCCTATCCAGAAGGAATGGCGCCGCTGATTTTATTAGAACTACCCGAAAAACATACACCGTAAAAAGAGCCGGCTTTAACAGTTTTCACAATGCCGCAGGTCGATAAGTCTTGTCATGGCGCGTTCATCGCGGATCGCAGCATGCTCACATCAAGACTAATGTTGCAAAATGTAACGCTGTGTTGAATAATGCAACGCGCTTCTTGATTGCGCATTGCATTTGCTGCCCCATTTAGCCAGTTTTGCCTCTTACCGCAAGATAAATGATGGTGACGCTTCACGCCCCCCATTGGCATGGTCTTTGCTTTAAAAATTTAAAAAAGTGTAAAAAATGGTTAATCTGTTTAAGCAACTTGTAGTGGTGAGTTAAAGATTCGTTATGTGTGAACGCTTTAATAAGATTTAATAAGAGGCAACGAGAACAAGCACAAAACGTTTAAAAGATACTTTTGAAAATGGGTAAGTCGCCGCGCGGTTGTTGTTTATTGTATAAAGAAAGGAAGGAGGCATATAATGGGCGATAAAGGCAAGAAGGACAAGGAAAAGAGTCTGAAGCAAAAAAACGAAAAACAGAAAAAGAAGAAAAAACAGAAATAAAGAAAACCATTGAAGTGATATTCTTAATAGTTCTGTTGGTTGTGCATTTATCGATTCAATAGTCCGGGAAGCTCGTTTTGTGCGGTCCTGCGCTGACGTGAATACGCTTTGATGTTCTTTCAGTTTCAGTCAAGTATCCGCGCCAGTGCTTCCTGATCTATACAGTATCGATACGTATGCATAATCTACTTTTGTACGCGAAATGCGTTGTTTTGAACTATAACCTTGAGCTTTTACGAACGGTTGCTACTATGCTTATTTTTTGCATTTTCTGTAAAACAGCAAGTCATTTATTTTGCATCTGGATCCGCTTTATAAACATTATACGATCCGCTTTTAAAGAATACACTAATAAAGCGGTATATTTTTGTAACATGTTACAGACTCGAAAAATATTATTTTTAGACTCGGCTGAAAAGATAACCCTTTCGTTTAACCAAGCATGATTGCGATGGCGCGCTGGGCAATATTGCTGTGTGCGGTATTCATAGCGGAATGATGTTGTACAGCATGAACGCATATATACTTTCGGAGTTAAAAAATGGCAGTAAATGATTCTATTACAATTAAAGATTTCGGAGATGTACTCGACTTTCTTTCAGAACCTGGTATCGACCTTTTCAAAAAGATGGAAGAGGCAATTGCGCCACACAATAAAAAAAGCGCGGATGGGGAAGAATCTGAAGAATTGCCTTCAGATGCAACTGATAATATAATATGGTCATATTTAAGAGATATAGGACATATACCAGTCTTCACATCCTACGAAGAACGCCAGATTAAAGAAGAGATTGAAGATACCGAAAGAAAGGCGTGGAACGCTTTGTTTGAGCTGCCACAGGCATTGAACGAGCTTTCAGCAATAGGCCAACAATTGGAGAAAGGAACCAAAAATATACTAGATGTACTCAGCGGCATTAATGAAGTGAACTATACGAAAAAAGATGGGAGGAAATACAGAAAAAAAACCTTATCCCTCATCAATGCCGTAAAGCATCTTCATGAGAAAAAGGAAGATATAAATAAAATGCTGCCGGGAATCGACAAAATAAGCAGGAACAAACTTGCGAAGAGGCTTAAGAGGATCGAGAACAGGAAAGAAAAAATCTTGTGCGATCTCAAACTTAGCAAGAAGATCATAGCTGCTATCATCAAAAAAATTGAGCAGCAATTTGATTTTATCGATGATGAAGAGGCGCGTATCGTGAAAAAAAAATTGGCGGAAGTTATTGAAATTCAAAATAGACTGAAGTTCATCAAAAACAGGCTTGTCCAGGCCAATCTGAGGCTCGTGATCAGCATCGCCAAAAGATATCGTAACCGGGGACTTTCATTTCTTGACCTTGTCCAGGAAGGCAATTTGGGACTCCTAAGGGCTGTTGAAAAATATGATTATCGGAAAGGGTACAAGTTCTCCACATTTGCAACGTGGTGGGTGAAGCAAGGTATATCACGGGCAATAGCGGATTGCGCCCGGACCATCAGGATACCGGTTCATGTGCTTGAAGTGAGGAATAAGATCAACAAGGCTACCGTAGCCCTCTTCCAGGAGTTGGGAGAAGAGCCAAGCCCCGAAGAGATTTCTCGTTTTTCCGGAATATCATCGGGGAAAGTCAAAAAGATTATGACGATTTCCAGTGATGCCGTGTCAATAGAAACCCCAATCGGGAATGACACGTCCACGCTCAATGATTTTATCGCGGATTCAGAGGCATCTTCGCCTTTTGCAGAGCTTGTAAGTTCCTCCCTCAGGGAAGAGATAGAAAAAATTTTGTCTACCTTAACTCCGAGGGAAGAGAAAATTATCAGAATGCGCTACGGCATCGGTAACCAGAACGTTTTTACCCTGGAAGAAGTGGGTGATGTCTTTGGGCTTACCCGGGAACGTATCCGTCAGATTGAACGCAAGGCCCTGAAAAGACTTCAACACCCATCAAGGCGTAAGAGGCTTGAAAGCTTCAAGGAATAAACGCAATGCGATTGCGCTTCGAATAAAAGATTTGCCGCAACGAAAGATAGAACCTGCACTGTTAGCTTGCTGAGTCGCCTTGGAGGCCATGTTATCCTGGGATCAGAAGTCATTGGTGCAGAAATAAAGGGGGAATGGTATGCTCCACACGATAAACGCCCAAAGATCAATAGCGTATTTTTCTATGGAAATAGGATTAAGTGAAAAAATCCGTACATATAGCGGTGGCCTGGGCGTTCTTGCGGGAGACACGATTCGCTCTGCTGCCGACCTCAGGGTACCGATGGTCGCAGTAACCTTACTCCATCGCCAGGGATACTTCCGCCAAATTCTCGGAGCGGATGGGTCGCAGCGGGAAGAACCTGTCGAGTGGCCCGTTGAAGACCTTCTGGAAGAGATGCCGGATAGATCATTTGTGGTTATTGAAGGACGTACCATTTATCTCAGGCCATGGAGATATAAATTAAAAGGGATTGGCGGTTTTACCGTACCAGTATACTTTCTCGACTCCGACCTCCCGGACAATTCAGAATGGGACCGCACATTGACCCATTACCTGTACGGCGGCGACAATCATTACCGGCTCTGCCAGGAGGTTATCCTCGGCATTGGTGGTGTCAGAATGCTGCGCAAAATGGGATACGGCAAAATCAGGACGTTTCATATGAACGAGGGACACGCGGCGCTTTTAACGTTAGCTCTTCTTGATGAGTCTGCAGAAAGAGCGGGCAGATGGATTCTGATCGAAGAGGATCTTGAGACTGTACAGAAACGATGCGTATTTACGACCCACACTCCTGTCCCTGCCGGGCATGACAAATTTCCTTTAGATCTGGTACGAAGAGTGATAGGAGATCGAAAAGATTTTTTTGCCCTGAATGGGGTGCTTTATGAGGGAAATGTCCTCAATATGACCTATCTGGCACTTAATCTAAGCCGGTATATCAACGGAGTTGCAAGGAAACACGGAGAGGTATCCCGGATGATGTTTGCAGGGTATTCAATCGAAGCCATCACGAACGGGGTCCATGCGGCCACCTGGATGTCCGAGCCCTTCCAGAAACTTTTAAACCGGTACATCCCTTTGTGGAAGCAAGACAACTTCAGCCTTCGCCATGCCCTGAGCATACCGAAGCAGGAAATATGGGACGCACACATGAAGGCTAAAAAACGATTGCTCGACTTTGTCAACATGAAGACCGGAGCCAGGCTTGATGAGAATATATTTACCATCGGATTTGCCCGGCGCGCCGCCGCCTATAAAAGGGGAGACCTTCTGTTTGAGGATATTGATAGGTTGAAAAGGGTATCCGCTGAAGCAGGAAAGATCCAGATAATTTATGCCGGCAAGGCCCACCCCCGTGACCAAGAGGGGAAAAATCTTATCAAGAGGATCTTTCAGGCCAAACAAAACCTCAAGGATGATATCGATGTCGTGTACCTCGAAGATTATGACATGGCCTTGGGGGCAATGATAACGGCCGGCGTGGATATTTGGCTGAATACGCCTGAATCACCAATGGAGGCATCCGGGACAAGCGGGATGAAGGCTTCACTTAACGGTGTCCCCAGTCTAAGCATACTTGACGGATGGTGGATAGAAGGCCATATCGAAGGGTTGACGGGTTGGTCTGTCGGAGACATAAGCGTAGAGAAAGAAGGAGGGAACGACCGGAACGGAGATGCAGCGTCACTCTATGACAAGCTTGAACACGTTATTATCCCTCTCTTTTACCGCGAGAGGAAACGGTTCATCGAGACAATGCTCTTCTCTATCGCAATCAACGGCTCTTTCTTTAATACCCAAAGGATGATGATGCAATATGTGCTCAATGCCTATTTGACTGATTAGAACCTTTTTGATCAAAAGGGAAACCTGAACGTTCCCCTATCTAGCGCCTCGGCATTGCGTAACACCAAATACTTATCCGGATCAAAGGGGTAATCCCACGTCCCGCTTCTGTGAATTATCTTTCCTCCAAAACCGGTTTTGAATCGATACATTCCGTAGAATGGGTGGTGTTTGTCTTTTGTGGGCGACACAGCCCCCATGTCATAGGTGAGGCATCCTTTCTCCCGCGCAAGCAGTATGCCGGCCCATTGTACCGCGTAGGGTCCCATAAGATTACGACGTTGGTTTGAAGACGCCCCGAACAGATACGTCGCCACTTTGCCGGAGATCCCTATGATCGCCCCAGCGAGCGCCTCTTGGTTGTGTTTCGCAATAAGGAAGTAAATTTCTGAAGAATCCGGACTGGACTGAAGCGCAGAGAATAAGGCGGAAAAATATCTGTAACTACACGGGAAGAACTTGTTGCGTTCTGCTGTCTGTCGGTAAAGGTCATAAAACACCGGCAGCATGTCGATAGAAGGGGACACTATTTCTACCCCTCTTCGCTTGGCAAGACGTATATTGTATCGGGTTTTCGATTTCATATCCGACAAAATCTCTGCTTCTGTTTGCGCAAGATCAATCATTACCGCATCTGCAACGGTTATGTCTATGGCGGCTTTCCGAAGGTTCCAAGACTTTGTGCCAAAATTCATGCGCAGTTCCTGCAGCCTCGGTTCGGGGCGGATTGCCCCACCTTGATACTTCGTAATATCATCGGCGCAGGTTATGTATTGCGATTCCCATGGAAGATCGTACCGGATGAAAGATATCGGCATGTCGAGGTGTTTAACCATTTCCTCCGAAAGTTTCTCCAGAAACAAGCCGTAATGTTCCGGAGGAGGGCCGTATTCCGGACCTTGTTGGATATACGCCCCCGTAATGCCGTGACCGAAGTCTCTTAATAAAACAAGGATGTCTGCTTCTGTATCTAACGAAGCAAAGTCGAAGGCGAATGTTTTCCACCCTAATCTTGATTTTACCTCACTCCAGTATACCGTTTGAAAAAGAATGTCGGTAGGACGAAGAGACCATGTGTCCTTTTGTTGTAAATGTACCTTCACCATTTCCCCTCCTTTACGGGTGCTGCTATCAATTGCGGGCCGTTTAGATATATGCAAAACAAGGTCCACGCGCCGAAATTAAAAAGGGAGGGGATCAGGTATGATTTCTCCTCGATATGGAACAATACCTCCTTTTTTTGACAATTTGGGATGTTCACTGCGGGTCTCGACGGAATTATGACAAGAACGGCGTTGCATAATGTAACGGCGCGTTGAATAATGCAACATGCCTTTTGACTGCCCGATGAATCCCAGGACCTTCTTCGCCAAGTTTGCCTCTGATCGTAAGGGAAATTATGGTAATATTTCCGTTCCTTCCCTTTGGCACGGTCTTTGCTTAATAAAAAAATAAGACCTTCTGGAAGTGATTCCTTAAAGCATGAGAAATCCTTGCCTTCCGAATCGTGATGTTTTTCCAGGTCAATCTCGCCGGTCTGTTAAGAACGAAAGGAGAACACCATGAAAAAGAACACCATGAAAAGATACTATTTGTCGGAAGCCATTGATAAATGGGCAACAGCGTTTATCCGTATTTATGAGCGACAAGGAATTGCCGATTTCGAAAAGTATCAGTATAGTATAGCAAAAATTCTTCGTCTGGGACCAAATCATGAGCAGGAAGAAAAACTGCTTGCATATGTCAAAGATATAACAAATCCAAAGGATGTGCTTTTAGAAGCCCTTGCTGCGATCATGCTTAACAACTCTATAAATAACAACTCTAGAATTCTTGCGGTAAATGCCCTGCGTGTACTTTTACCAATAATAATGCCTAATACCAAACACATAAGAGAGTCTATTGTGCGGGCCATGGAGGGCATTATCAATTCTCCTGAAAAAACGGTATTTTATGACACTGTTAAAGATACGCTGAAATCCATAAACATGGCGATGCAAAAAGATAGTCAGAACCGCGCTTTGTTGTCTAACGTTACGGGAAGCAATTTTAGGAACAACGCTGGGAATCCCCGGTAATTTATTGCCGGGATGAAAGGCAATCTTTGTACTATATGTTGTTAACAATATACTACTTAATAATGCTATTAATAAGCATATATGTATACTACCTGTATGGACAATCTCGTACATGGCAGAACAGTCGTTTATAATGTCAACTACCATATCGTGTGGTCCACCAAATATCGCAAACCTATTCTCGTGGGCAATACAGAAAAGGCCCTCAGGGGTATGGACATGCCCTTCATGCAAAACCGTTCATGACAGGGATATCAATGCTGCAATTGTTATTAAAAAAGTAGGGCAGGTCATGCCCGATATCAAGCCTGTGGAGAAGCGGGCCTCTATTCTTTCTTTCAAAAGGAAGGGTAAGCCCGCATCTGTGAAGCAGGAAGCTCACGTTAAGATGCACGGGGTTGCAACCCCGTGAGTATGTCACGCGCCTTGCCTCCTACAAAGAGGGTACGGTCGGCGCCGCCATGACCTCGGACTACGCCACGCTTTCGCCGCATATGACCGCATCGCAGGCATTGGAACGCCTTCGACAAATAGCGCCGAACAGAGAAACCATCTATTACGCCTATGTGTTGGACGATGACCGAAAGCTCCTCGGATTCGTGTCGCTTAAAGACCTCATTGTGGCTTCCCGTGAGGATCAGGTCAGAGACATTATGCACCATGAGATCATCTCGGTCAAAGTTGAAGATGATCAGGAAAATGCGGCACAGAAAATTCAGAAGTACGACCTGATTGCCTTACCGGTGCTCAACGATGATGATGCTTTGGTAGGAATCATCACTTACGATGATGCTATCGACATTATAACCCAGGAACACACTGAAGACATGGAAAAATTTATGGCCATATCAGGCAGTCACGAGCCGGGCGCATACCTGAAGACCTCATCATGGGTACATTTCAAGAACAGGGTATATTGGATCATCAGCCTCGCTGCTTTCGGTTCGTTGTCAGGCATGATCATTCATAGTTTTGAGGCCACGCTTATGCAAATACTTATTTTAGCCCTCTACATGCCCATGATTACTGACGCTGGCGGCAACACAGGCAGCCAGACGGCCACGGTCGTAGTCAGGGCCTTGATCCTGCGCGAGATTACTTCAGCGGACCTATTAAGGGTTCTGTCCAAGGAAATCAAGATCGCCACCCTGTTAGCCATAGTTTTGAGTATGCTCTCCTGGGGCAAGATATTTTTCCTGTCTCGGGGGTCGGAGATACCTACGGGTTTTTCGCTCGCCAAGATCAGCTTGGCCATAGCCGTCGCACTTGGCCTGCAAGTGGTGAGTGCAACCGTGATCGGCGCTTTGTTACCCTTGAGTGCGGCAAAAATGAAATGGGATCCTGCGGTGGTGGCAAGCCCTGCCCTTACAACAATCGTGGATATAACCGGACTGCTGATCTATTTCACTACTGTCAGGTTATTTCTTGGTATATAGTTATAAACAGTGATTTACAGCAGACGTATCAATGCCTTGCAACTGAACTATGCATGATCTTATCATGTGCTCTTTTCAACTTTTTTGGCACATATTTTGCTATAATTAATAGGAAAAAGTTAATGTTGCACATTTCGACCCAAGAATGTCAGGATTTATTTTTGATAGAATCAGGTATTTCCTCAGAATTCACAAAGCTGGGTCGGCGGGATCCATTATGAATTTTAATTTTGATAGGTTCAGGACAAAGCTCATCGCCATATTCGTCCTTATATCGTCAATTCCTCTTATTATTTTCGCTGCCGTAATATACAGGAAGGAATCTCAATTGGTACGAAATAAGGCATTGTCTCATCTCGACACCATTATCGCGCAGAATGTTTTGATGATAGAAGGCTTCAGGTCCGAACGCATACGTGACCTCAATCTTTTGGCTGCCACTATGCGAGACCTCGGCAGTGAAACCGCGTTAAATCATTTTAGGCTTATGCAGAGAGAGTACAAACTCTATAAGCATTTCTTCGTGATCAGCGCAGAGGGATCTGTCCTTGTTGAAACAGGCAACCTTAAGATTTTGAGGAAAAATTTGCTCGATCAGGAATGGTTCAAGTCTTCAAAAAAAGGAATACCCTTTATGGGTGTCATAAATCTGTCTGAACTCAAAAAACATGACCTCCTTGTAACGGTACCGTTAGCATCCCTCAACGGGAGGGGCATGGCGTTGCTCGGTGCAACGATTGATTTTCAAGGCATCGAGCATGTCATGAAAGACACAAGCATTGGCAGTACGGGTGAAGTCTACCTTATCAACAAAGACGGTGTTTTCCTTACCACTACCAGAGCAGGTGAAGGCCGTGCCGGAGATAGCATGGCCCCTGAAATATTCACGCACTATTTCACGCCTGCCGGTTCCGATGAACATGTTGATTACAGGGGTAAAAAGGTTGTGCGGGTTTACAAAAAGATCCCCGGTCTAGACTGGTTTATTATTGGGGAACAGGATTCCGAAGAAATCTTCAGCGATATCGAGACTCTTCGTAAAATATTTATCGGCTTCGTGCTCCTCCTCATCGCGCTTATCATTCTGACTGGGTACATCATATCAAAAAGAATCGCCAACCTCCTAAAGTCTGCCTACCATCAAAATAAGGAACTAGAAATACAATTAATACAAAAAGACAAGCTTGCCTCTATGGGACTTTTAACCGCCGGAATCGCTCACGAACTGAATACGCCTTTTGCCAGCGCCCTACTTTACACCCAGATGCTGAAAGAGGACATGAAGAACTCTTCACCTTCTTATACAGAGAAACTAAGCTTTATAGAAGAAGAAATAAAGAGGGGCAGCAGAATAATACGAAGCCTCCTTGATTTCTCTAAACAATCCCAGACCGATTCTTTCATAACCGATGTTAACGAGGTTCTCTATAAGCTTTTAAACATCTCTGAAAGATTCTGTTTTGACAGGAAAATCAAGGTCAAACAGTCTTTAGAAGAAGGCATCCCTCTGGTTAAAGGCAATGCCAGCATTCTCTATCAGGTGTTTATGAATATTATTACAAACGCGGTAGAGGCCATGGATAACGGCGGGACCTTAACAGTTGTCACACGATACATACAGGCCCTGCAAAAAGTCACTGTCGAAATCCAGGATACCGGGCCGGGTATACCCGAAGAGTACCTTGGCGATATATTCGATCCTTTTTTTACCACAAAATCATTGGCTGAAGGCACAGGATTGGGGCTGGCGATCAGTTATTCGATGGTGAGAAAGATGGGCGGGAATATAAGGGTAACAAGTTTTTGTCAGAAAAATAACGATAGCCCATCATTGCCCACAGGTACAACCTTTACCATTGAACTTCTTGTACAAAAAAATGGTTATGAAAATAATTGAGAATAAAGGAGGATAAGGCAAGTGAAGCAAACACAAATCCTCATAGTGGAAGATGATGTGAAGATGAGAACAGCCTTGAGGGAAATCATGTTCAAAGAAGGGTACTCTGTGGAGACAGTGGGGACGGGGGAGGCGGCTCTCGCAAAAATTGGTACAACAAATTATGATCTTGTGATTACCGACCTCAAGCTTCCTGGCATCGATGGAATGGATATACTAAAAGCAATTAGAAAGTCAAGGCCTGAAATCAGCACTGTCATGATAACTGCTTATGCGACAGTTGATACTGCGGTTGAAGCCATGAAGGAAGGAGCCGAAGACTATATTGCAAAGCCATTCAATCTCGACGAAATAAGGATAATCGTAAAAAAAGTGCTCGAAAGAAAAGCCCTTGTCGATGATAACAAGCTCCTGCGAAGTCAACTAAAGAAAAAATACAGCTATGAAAACGTGGTAGGTAACAGCGAAGGTATGATCGATGTTTATAAGACTATAGATAGAGTCAAAGATTCAAAGGCAACCGTTCTTATCTTAGGAGAGACCGGTACCGGCAAGGAGCTTGTGGCAAGGGCCATTCACTATAATAGTATTCGCTCAGAGAAACCTTTTCTCCCTGTCAATTGCGGGGCCTTGGCTGAATCTCTTCTGGAAAGCGAGCTTTTTGGCTACGTGAAAGGCGCTTTTACCGGTGCCGCAAGGGATAAGCAAGGCGTCTTTGAAGTGGCTGATGGAGGCACAGTATTTCTTGATGAGATCGGGGACATAAGCGCTCGTCTCCAACAAGTTTTGCTCCGAGTGCTCGAAAATGGCGAGATACAGCCGGTAGGTGCAACAACCAGAAAAAAGGTTGATGTCAGGATTGTTGCAGCAACAAACAAAAACCTTGAAGAAATGATAAAAACAGGTTCATACCGAGAGGACCTGTATTACCGCCTGAATGTAATAACCCTGAGATTGCCCCCGCTCAGAGAGAGAAGAGAGGATATCGCGACTTTGGCAGGCCATTTTCTCCGGAAGTATTGCGCAAATAACGAGAAGGCAATAACGGGATTATCAAAAGAGGTGCTCCGCCTGCTCGAGCAATATGCCTGGCCGGGGAACGTGAGGGAGCTCGAAAACTTGATAGAACGGGCTACACTTCTCGAAACGACAAGCGAGATCACACGGGAAAGCTTGCCTGAGCATATACGAACAGCTACCGACAAAGGCCTCTTGGCCAATGATGAAGACCTGCAGACATTAGAGGAAATGGGACGGGCCTATATCATTAAGGTCCTTGGAAAGGTAAACGGCAACAAGGTAAGGGCCTCGGAAATCCTGGGCATCAATCGCACTTCCCTCTGGAGGATGATACAGAGGTTCAAGATTTCTGAGTAATCCGCCATCTTTTACATTGGAAACTGTTTGTTGCGTTGCATAAAGCAACTGATATTCGCATAAAGTAATACAACCTCAAGCGTTTCCAGTATTTGCGGTTCTGATAGGTTTACTCTATAAATTCACCAATGTTAACAACATGGCATACCGACAGCCCTTTCGGTATGGTTTTTGCTTTTCAATAAATCAGAACAACGCAATCTTAGAGAGGAAAGGGAGGATAAATAGGATGAAGGCGCTAAATATAGATGACTTTAAAAACTTGCATACTGTAATGAACATGCTTGAGGAGCTTAAGGAAACATATAGTCTTGATGAACACCAGCAGCTACTATCAAAAATCCTTATACATGGAGGGAACTGGAGAGTCAAGGAAAGGGTTCTTGAATATTCTATGGATATTCAAGAACCCACCAATGAGTTTTTAGAGGCCATATGTTGCATTGTGACCAATGATGAAATATATATCAACTTAAGGATTCTCGCTGCCGAGGCATTGCGAATTCTGGTACCAAAAAAAATAAAAGAGACACGTGTTTGTCCTCGCTTTAAAGGGATCTCCGTCTTGCGGGTACTGCAAAACATCCTGGAATCTCCACAGGTCCCTTTATTTCATGACGCAGTGAAGAAGGCCCAGGAAGCTATAGAACAATTTAGGAACAACGCCGGGAATCCCCGGTAATTTATTGCCGGGATGAAAGGCAATCTTTGTACTATATGTTGTTAACAATATACTACTTGATAATGCTATTAATAAGCATATATGTTACACTATCTGTATGGACAATCTCGTACATGGCAGAACAGTCGTTTATAATGTCAACTACCATATCGTGTGGTCCACCAAATATCGCAAACCTATTCTCGTGGGCAATACAGAAAAGGCCCTCAGGGATATGGACCTGCCCTTCATGCAAAACCGTTCATGACAGGGATATCAATGCTGCAATTGTTATTAAAAAAGTAGGGCAGGACATGCCCGATATCAAGCCTGTGGAGAAGCGGGCCTCTATTCTTTCTTTCAAAAGGAAGGGTAAGCCCGCATCTGTGAAGCAGGAAGCTCACGTTAAGATGCATGGGGTTTTAACCCCGTGAGTATGTCACTGGTGCTACATTATAAATACTGAAATATTTTTGGTTGATTTTTCTTTCTACTGGTATATATCATCTGAAAAAATACCAGGTTGGTATATTTACCTGATTAAGGATGTAGTGGAAAATCAATAAAAAGGAGGCGGGCATGAATACCGTGAAACAAATTGCAGTTGTGATCGTCGTTTTCGTATGTCTATCAGGTGCAGGCATTTGCTTTTCTGAGTCGGCCATTCCCAATTTGATTGGGACCTGGAGCGTAAAGGCTGAGGGTGGTGTCCTTCTCTGGGGCAGCGCTTCAGGACCCAAGACTCATCACGTCGCAGGTGAGTTCACCACCCTCACTGCCGAAGCAGTTGTGACTAAACAACAAGGAAGGGTTCTTCATGGAATCTTTAAATCGCCAAAGGCCACCGAAAACTTTATCGCCGTCATTGGCCTAGACAATAAAAACCTCTACTATGCTGACGAAGACGGGATAATAGAAGGAAAGATTGTAAGTAAAGACAAAATGGAGGTCATTTATCGCCACGTGACCGCTTCAGACACTGTGATAGCAGTAGGCACATGGACAAGAAAGAAATGAGCATATAGCGGAAGCTCTGAATGAAAAAATGCCTAACAATGTAATCTTCAAACGTCTTTCAACCGCCTCTGTTTTTAATGTTATGCAAAAACGGGACGAAGAGGAAAACAGTCTTTGCAACGGGGGATAGGAGGAACGGAATTCAAGAACAGAACGATCGTAATCGATAAGCGGTTCTGTGGACCTCCGGGATTCGGAAACGGGGGCTACGTTTGTGGACGCTTTTCACGGTTCATTGACACCCCTGCCGTTGCCATTCGACTTCTGCTGCCGGCACCACTCGATACCGAGTTGGAGGTTCGGGAAACAAAAGAAGGTGTCGTTCTGCTCGACGGCGGCATCGTTCTCGCCGAGGCACGACCCACAAAGTTCGTGCTCGAACCGCCTCCGTGTCCGAGCTACGAAGAGGCGGAGGCTGCATCGCTACGCTACCGTGGATTTACGAAACACTGGTTCCCCTGCTGCTTTGTATGCGGTCCGAACCGTGGTCCGGGCGACGGCCTTCAAGTATTTGCGGGACCGGTCGAAGGGAGCGGACTGGTCGCTTGTCCCTGGATTCCCGATGCGTCCGTCGCCTCGGCAGGAGGTTCTGTATCGACCGAATTTTTGTGGACCGCACTCGATTGCCCTGGATCCTTCACCTTTCCCCAGCCTGCAGGCGAAGCAATCGTTCTTGGAGAATTTCAGGTGGAACTCTTCGGGGAGGTGTCCGCTGGTGAGCGTTGTGTGCTTGTCGCATGGCAAATCGCCGGTCATGGCCGCAAACACCACACCGCCACAGCACTCTTCAGCAAGTCCAAGACATGTCGCGCAATAGGCCTTGCGACTTTCTTGACGGTTCCGGAACAGGCATGGAGGAAATCCTGAAATATACTTCCACAATCTTTTTTCTTATCCTCCCCAGCCGTAAAAGCCCTGGCTTTAACCATGGGAGTGTCAATCAGTCTGCGAATGGTTCCTTGTCCGTCAACGAGGGTATCAAAGAAAATTAATACAAAAAGGAAATGGTTCTCAAGGTTGGTTCTCTTGCGGGGTTTGTTATCCTCAAGTCGCTTCCCGATTACGACGCCTGTCTGTGCAAGCTTATTGACTCCCAGTTCCTTGCCCTGCTCCCCAAAAAATGGGCACGCAAGGAATACAGGGTCGGGGAATCTGGATGGGCGGCCGTATTCGACATGAAAGGCCCGAGAATCACCCTCTCGCAGAAGTCCCCCCAGTACGTCAGAAAGGTGCTTGAGTACCTTCTCCTTACGGCCTGCACAGAACTGCGGCTCAGGATCAAAAAGGTCGCTAGGGTGGACGGCTATGGCTACCACAAGGTAGCGGTCGAGCCGTTGAAAGACGGCATCATGGACAGCGCGGGCCTCCAGGAGGCGCTCGGCCCCTACCTCAAGGAGATCGATCTCAAGGAGTATTTCAGTGAAAAGATATCCTTTGTCAGATACTCCCGCGACCTCAGGGAGTATGTGGTCAACGCCCTCTGCCCTCCCGGAA
>DIFC01000031.1:0-42251 GCA_002418945.1 Deltaproteobacteria bacterium UBA5758
GTCCCCGGATCGAGATCCCGAAGCAAAAGGTACTGGATCTCCGCTACCGAATTAAACTGCTGACGACCCGCAGAACTCTCACATGGTCGCTTGAACGATTACTGCGGAAGCTTAATCCGATCCTTCGCGGCTGGGGACGTTATTACCGGTTCTGTACGGGAGCTAAACGCATCCTCTACAGCATTGACTGGTATGTGAGAGACAGGCTTTGGCGATGGATGCAAAAGAAATATCAGAAGGCAAGCGCTCATGACATTATGCGGTATCGCAGGCGAAGTGTTACACACAACTGCCTGGTATGGCGAGAAGGAAGGGAAGAACAATTTTTCATGGGGCATCTCACTGTAGAACGGTTCAAGCGGGGATGGATGCGCCGACCCGACTACGCTTTAGTCTCTGGAGAGCCGGATGCATAGCGAAAGGTGCACGTCCGGTTCGGAGAGAGGTTGCGGGAAACCGATGGCTGAGAGGTCACACGGCGCCTGCAACCTACTTCTACCCCTACATCCCCATGGCAAGAGGATTCTGCTACCTCGTCGCCATAATGGACTGGGCAAGCAGGAAGGTGTTGTCATGGAGGGTGTCAAATACGCTGGATACCTCGTTCTGCAGAGAGGCACTGGAAGAGGCATTGTTAAAATACGGAAAGCCGGACATCTTCAATACCGACCAGGGAAGCCAGTTCACCTCTGATGCATTTACCGATATTCTCATACACAACAACATCCGTATCAGCATGGACGGGCGCAACCGCTGGAGGGACAACATATTCATAGAAAGATTATGGAAAACCGTAAAATATGAAGAGGTGTATTTAAAGGCATATGAATCAATAACCCACGCACGAAAGGAGCTTGAAAAATTCTTTGACCGGTATAATATCCGGCGGCCCCACCAGGGGCTTAACGACAGGACGCCGGATGAGGTGTACTTTTGTACATTACCAAAGATCAGGGATGCGGTATGAAAGTAGGAGCGGTAAACCACTTAAAAAATGCTGGATGCTGTCTGAAAAGACTTGACCGGCTCTCATAGCAACACCGTCCCCTCTCCCCTTGAGAGTAATGGGCAGCAACACCGTTCCCTCTCCCCCTGCGGGAGAGGGGCAGGGTGAGGGGGCGCGTATTAGTTTAGGTTATTTTTGTTGAACAGGTCTATGCCGCTACAGGCTTCCCCACTTTTCCCTGAGCAGGTCGCCGAGATTTCCTAGCCCGCCTGTCGCCTGCTCTTCCTTCTTCACGCTGTCCCTGTAGGAATTGTAGGTATCTTCCTCGATCTTTTCGTCAACCTTATTCCTGCTAAGGGTGACCTTTTTGCGGTTCCTGTCGACCTCGGTGACGATGGCCTGCATGGCAGTGCCGGCCGGGAACATGCGGTTGTGATTGGTGCCGCGAGGCGTCCCCATCTCTGAATTGGGAATGAACCCGTTGAGGTGTTCCCCTATCTTGAGAAATACGCCGGCGGGTATGACCTTCTCGACGGTTCCGTTCACGATATCACCGACCGCCGGGAACTGTATATCTTCTATATTGATCTTCTGCTCCATGGAGAGGGTTATCTTCCTGCTCGCCGCATCGATATCGATGACCCGCGCCTCAACCAACTGTCCGACCTCCACGACCTCTTTCGGGTGCTTTATACGTTTGCCTGCGCCGAACTTGGAGATAGGTATGAGCCCGTCCACGCCCGGCTCAAGGTTCACAAAGGCGCCGAAGTTCTCAAGCCGGACTATGGTGCCCTTGACCATGCTGTCGACGGGATAATTTTCCGCAGCGCTCGCATAAGGGTCAGGCTGCATCGATTTTATACTCAGAGTCAGACGGTTCTTTTCCCAGTCTATGGCTATGACCCTTACCGTTACTTCCTGGCCCACTGACAACAGGTTCTCGGCCCGTTCCGCACGATTCCACGAGAGCTCGCTGGACGGTATGAGACCGTCGATGCCGCCGAGGTCGACAAAGGCACCGAACTTTTGTATAGCGCGGATCTTTCCCGTAACCTCCATGCCGACCTGAAGGCTTTCTTTGAATTGTACGAGCCTTTCCTGCTGCTCCTCTTCGAGAAGGACCCTCCGGGAAAGGATCACATTGCGTCCATTCTCCTTGTATTCAAGGACCTTGAAGGGAAATGTCTGGCTGATATAGGGTTCGGACTTTCGTTCGCCCTTGAGGTCAATATGTGAAAAGGGGCAAAAGCACCTGACCTTGCCGACGTGGACCTCAAAGCCGCCTTTCAGTTCGCTTACAACCTTCCCGTTCACCGGCAGGCTCGCCTCGTAGGCGTTGCGGATGCCCTGCAGGTCGACCGTCGAATACCCCCTGGTCTTACTGGTAAATCTTTTCAGGCCGTCAGAAAAGTTAACAAAAAAGGCGTCGATCGTTTCGCCCTCGCTTACCTTATAGGTTCCGTCCTCTTGTATGAATTCGTTAAGGTTTATGACCCCCTCGCTCTTACCGCCGAGGTCGATGAAGACGTAATCTCCCGATATGCTCACTACCCTCGCATTGACCTTCTGGCCCGGTTCCAGTCTTTTGGAGCCTGTGCTGCTCTTTTCAAAGAGCGTGGCAAAATCCTCTTCTTCAGTGCCGTACATAGCGTCAGCATGAGCATCTGCGTCAGATACGGTATTTTGAATATTTTCTTCAGTCATTTTTCAGTCCTCTTATGGAACGATGTTGTTGATAATCATATAATCTACACTTTCTCGTCCGGAAAGTCCAGAAAAAGCAGAATAACCAAATATCATACTAGGGGACGTTCTTAAGAAATTAAATTATTTTCCTCTCTTCCCCAAAACTCTTTTAAACGGTTATCCATAGCCGTTAATGTAAAGGCAACACAATATGCTGCTAATGGTCGCACGAGAAGCAACTCTGCCGATAAAAAATAGTGGGACGTTATATTGAATGATGGTCCACCCCTCTATCGTCCTAATTGTTATTTAATTTCTTAAGAACGTTATATATTCCTTTTAAAAAGGGGGAACCTCCTGTTAAGTAAGAGATAGGAGTAAGTACCACCAAACTCAAACTCTTACAAAGGAGGACCCCATGGATGAGAATAGCAGGCTTACGGAGTTCCGTCAAATGAAGAATGAGATCAGAGGATCGGCGAAGTATCTGGTAGCAGGTATCGATATTGCCAAGGAACGCCACCACGCCTTCTTCGGCAGATCAGACGGAAGGACGCTCCTGAGAAACATTGTCTTTGACAACACGGAAGAAGGCTTCGAGAAGCTCCTCTTCCATGCCGAGATCATAAAGAAGCGGCACATGCTGGAGACGATCGTCTTCGGCATGGAACCCACCGCCGACTACCACAAACCCCTGGCAGGGTACCTGATAGAGAAGGGGTATCTGACGGTCCTCGTTGCCGGCACCGCGGTCAAGAAGAACCGCGAGCTCTTGGACGGACGGTGGGACAAGCACGATACCAAGGACGCCGCCAATATCGCCGATCTCATCGCCCAGGGGAAGTGCCTCTTCTATGAGTTCCCCTCGTATCAGATACAGCAGATCCGGGCATTGCTGTCTTTGCAGCAGAGGTTGAAGAAGAACGAGAGGGGGTGCATGGTAAGGATCAGAAACCATCTTATTGCGCAGTATTTCCCCGAGCTTGATCGATATTGGGGATATGCCGAAGGACGGGCTGTCATAGGGAACTGCTTCGATCCCCGGCATATTACCCGATTGCCTCTCGAGGAGTTCATCCCTCTCGTCGCATCCCGGAGAGGAAGCACGGCGCAGAGGGTGCGCATCAGAGAGATATGGCATGCGGCACGAAGGTCAATCGGATCTCCGGCACATCAGGCGGCAGTATTTGAGGCAGCGCTCCTTACCCGACAGCTGCAGACCATACAGGCCATGATCCGCGAAACCGGAGCCAGGCTTCACGAGATATGCTCACCATTGCCGGAGTATCCCTGCCTTGTATCCATACCCGGTTTTGGTCCTGAAATCTCCGCCATGATCATCGGCGCCATCGGCAACCCCCACCGATTCGAGAATGCCCGGCAGGTCCTCAAGACGGCGGGACTCGATCTCTCTTCCAGCCGCAGCGGCAAGAGGAGCGAGACACCCTATAGTATCTCCAAGGGAGGGAAGGCCCATCTCAGGTATGCCCTCTATCAGGCAGCACGGATTGCATCCACACGCAACAGATGCTTCATGCAATACCTTGCGAATACACTCACCGGCAGGCAGCGGGAAAGGGGTATTGTAACAAAGATGCGGGTCAAACTGGCGGCCAAGATGCTTGTCATCGCCTGGACGCTCATGAAGAAGAGGGAGGTATTTGATCCGGGATACATAACGATCTGAAGGAGCGACACGCTGCGTGGCGGGAGAGCCCGGTTACGAACGTGGAGGCGATTGCGACCTCGTCGGGGACAATACATGGGCCTCTCACCAGGATCATGCAACCCGGATAAAGGATGATAGGCGACCTTAAAGTGTATGCCGGATACTGATAACGATGAGGTGCGGATCTGTCGTGTGGTGAGATACCCGCCAGAGGGGTAACAGGAAAAACGACAGGGGAGGTGCATCATGGAAAGGAAGGGTATCACTTACATGTTGATATTACTGGGATGCTTACTTTTTACTTGACGGGAGGATTATAGGATGTCCCCTTGTCTTTCCCGATGTTTTTTGGCCGTTCCCTATAACGCCTCAAAAGGTTTTCTCTGTTGCGTTAAGGTTTGACAATTACCATACCATGAAATAACATATGCTGCAGGTATGGATTTTGACATGAAATACGAAAAACTAAAGAAGATTATCAAAGGCCTTGGGAGGGTCATAGTTGCCTGTTCGGGAGGGGCTGACAGCACCCTCCTTTTGAAGGCCTCTCTTGACGCGGTCGGCAGTGAGAACGTCCTTGCCGTAATAGCCTCGTCGCCGATCTATCCGGAAGCGGATACCCGGTCGGCCGAAAGGATAGTCAAGGCCATCGGCACGGACTGTGTGATCGTGGAAACATCTCAGTTAAAAAGCGAAAAATTTATAGAAAATTCAATAGATAGATGTTATTACTGCAAGCAGATTATTATAGATAAGTTAATATATATAGGAAATAATAAAGGATTTAATAATATAACCGAAGGTTCGAACGTTGACGATATGTCCGATCTCAGGCCCGGGAGCAGAGCATGCAGGGAAAAGGGCGTCGTCAGCCCGCTCCAGTTGGCAGGGCTGACAAAGAAGGATGTACGGGAGATTTCAAGGGTGCTCGGGCTCGATACCGCAGACAGGCCCTCTGATACCTGTCTTGCAACGAGGATACCCTACGGGATCCCGATAGACAGGGCGCTATTGCAGAAGATAGAAAGGTCGGAGCTTTTTATAAAAGGTCTCAGCATACAACAGGTGAGGGTCAGGTGCCACGGGAATATTGCCCGGATTGAGACGGCGCAGGACGGGCTCGACAAGGTCATTGAGAACAGGGACGCCGTTGCTGAAAGATTGAGGGAATACGGATTCATGTACATTACCCTCGACCTTGAGGGATATAGAAGCGGGAGCATGAACGGAACAGTTTAGAACAGGTTAGGGCTAAGGCTAAGTAATGCCGCTTCTCCTTCTCCTTAACCTTAACCTGATTAATTTTAAAGGAGTTCAGCATGAAAGCGATGGTGATCAATAGGATTTGCAGGCTTGATGTGGACAAGAAGCCTCTGGAGTCTGTGGATATGCCCGTCCCGGTTCCCGCAGAGAAAGAATTGCTCATCAAGGTATCTGTGTGCGGCGTCTGTCATACTGAGCTGGACGAGATCGAGGGGAGAACACCTCCGCCGGTATTTCCTATGATACCGGGCCACCAGGTGATCGGGAAAGTGGCGGAGACAGGCAGCAAGGTGACAAAGTTCCGGAAGGGGGAGCGGGTAGGAATCGCATGGATCCATTCAGCATGCGGCGCCTGCAAATTCTGCATCGAAGGAAACGAAAACCTCTGTGCGGATTTTGAGGCAACGGGGCGGGATGTGCACGGAGGCTATGCGGAATTCACTACAGTCGGGGAGGATTTTGCCTACAGGGTTCCTGAAGAGTTTACTGACTTTGAGGCGGCCCCGCTCCTGTGCGCGGGGACAATAGGGTACAGGTCGCTCCGGCTGACGGATATGAAAGACGGGGAGACCCTTGCGTTGGTCGGTTTTGGTGCCTCTGCCCACCTCGTTATCCAGATGGCGCAGTACCGGTACCCGAACTCAAAGATTTTTGTTTTCGCGAGGAGCGCAGGGGAAAGGCATTTTGCAAAGGAGCTGGGGGCATCCTGGACCGGAAATACATCTGAAGAGCCGCCGGAAAAATTCCATCGCGCCATCGATACCACGCCCGTATGGGGGACCATCGTCGACGGTTTGAAGAATATGGAAAGAGGCGGAAGGCTCGTCATTAATGCGATCCGCAAAGAAGACCAGGATAAAAAGGCGCTCCTGAGGATAGACTACCCGGAGCACCTTTGGCTGGAAAAGGAGATCAAGAGCGTGGCAAATGTTGCCGGACAGGATGTGCAGGAGTTCCTCGAGCTTGCCGCAAAGATTCCCATTAAACCGGAGGTGCAGGTCTACAGGCTGGAGGAGGCAAACCAGGCCCTTGTCGATCTCAAGGAGAGAAGGATAAGAGGAGCAAAGGTATTAAAAATATCTTGATGTTATGTATTATCAGTGATAATATTAATGAATTAATATGTATAATACATTATAATAATAAAGAAAATGCCGAAGACGGGACTTGAACCCACACAGGCTTAGAGCCTACTAGACCCTGAATCTAGCGCGTCTGCCAATTCCGCCACTTCGGCACTATCGGATAATAAAGTATATGGATACTGCCCATAAGTCAAGAGGTGTAAGTGAAAATTTTTGAATCCCTCGATATTCCGGAAAGGTTTACGCGACCTGTCCTTACTATCGGCAATTATGACGGGATACACGCAGGCCACAGAAAGATCATTGAACGGGTGAAGCAAAAGGCGAAAGAGCTGTCGGGGACATCGATGCTTATGACCTTCCATCCACACCCGATGAGCGTGCTGAGGCCCGATAAGTACACGCGCATCATTACGCCGCTCTATGTGAAGAAGAGGCTGATAGAAGAGGCCGGCATCGACGTGCTGCTCATCGCCCCCTTTAATGATGAGTTCAGGGGGATAGAGGCGGGGAGGTTTATTACCGATATTTTGATAAAAAGGATCGGTGTGGCAGGGGTGATCGTGGGGCATGATTTCAAGTTCGGAAAAGACGGGGCAGGGGACGTAAGGATGCTCCGGGGGTTTTCCGAAGATTACGACATCTACCTCGGGGTTGTTGAGCCCGTGACTGTTGACGGGGAGAGGGTGGGCAGCAACAGGATCAGGAGGATGATTACCGCCGGCGAAGTTGACCGGGCAAAAAGACTGCTCGAGCGGCCCCACATGATAGGCGGCATCGTGGTCGAGGGTAAAAGCAGGGGCAGGGAGATCGGTTTTCCCACCATCAACCTTGCGACCTCCTTTGAGCTCATCCCTAAGGAAGGCGTTTACATCACAGAAACAGGGATCAGCGGGAAACGGTACCCCTCGGTGACAAACATAGGCTATAACCCGACCTTCGACGACGGCCGGGAGCTGACCGTCGAGACCTTTGTGCTTGGTTTTTCCGAAGACGTCTACGGAAAGGATATCTACCTGTACTTTCATAAGCGCATCCGCGCGGAGATGAAGTTCCCGAACATAGAGGAGCTGAAGGCCCGCATAGCGAGGGATGTGGAAGCGGCGAGGAAGTACTTCAGCACATAAAAACATTACATTGCAAAGAGTGGAAGTGAGGAAGTTTGTCGTATCATTCCCCCTCACCCTGACCCTCTCCCGCCAGGGGAGAGGGGAATTATAGGGTACAAACCTTCACTAGCAAAGGTGAGAGGGACGCTGTTGTCAAGTGCCGCCTGTGTTCTTACCTTCTCCCGCAGGGAGAGGGGACAACTTGTTTGCGCTAATTACGCCTTTTTGAAAAGTGGGTCCCTGTAGGCGATCTTGCCGCCCGCGATGGTGAGGAGGTTCTTTCCTTTCAGCTTCCAGCCGCTGAAAGGCGTGTTCCTGCCCTTCGAAAGGAACTGCGCCGCATCGACGGTCCATTCGATGCTGGGATTGAAGACGATAAGGTCTGCTGTGCTGCCCGGCGCGAGGGTGCCATAAGGGATGTTAAGAAGTCTGGCGGGGTTGACGGTAAATTTCCCGAGAAGCTCCTTCAGTGTCAGAACGCCTTCGTGGACGAGGGCAAGGGAGAGTGCAAAGGCAGTCTCAAACCCGGAGATCCCGAAGGTTGCGAGGTTATACTCCACGTCCTTTGAGGTAAATTCATGGGGCGCGTGGTCCGTGGCGATGATGTCGACGGTATTATTGCGCAGGGCCTCTTTGACGGCATCGACGTCCTTCTGTGAACGAAGCGGCGGATTGACCTTCGTATTGGTGTCATAGCCGAGCGTTGCCTCGTCGGTAAGGCTGAAGTAATGGGGGCAGGTATCGCAGGTTACCTTCCTGTATCGACCTTTTGCCGTAGCGATGGCCTCGAGGCTCCCCTGTGCCGAGATGTGGGTAAGATGCACCGGGGCGTTGACATACCGCGCTACGGCGATATCTCGCAGCACGATCACCTCCTCCGCGATTGACGGGATCGCATCAAGGCCGTTTTTAACAGACGCGGCGCCCTCGTTAACAAATCCCCCGGAAAGGGTATCATCCTCGCAATGGGATATGATAGGGATGTTAAAGAGCAGCGAATACTCGAAGGCCCTTCTCAGAAGCCCCGCGTTCTTCACCGACTTCCCGTCATCGGAAAGGGCGACAATGCCCGCCTCGTACATCTCCCCGATATCCGAAAGCTCCTCGCCTTTCAGCCCTTTAGAGACGGCGCCGCAGGGAAGGACCCGGCAGGCCCCTTCAAACCTCGCCATCTTTATGATATATTCGGTTACGCTCTTGTTGTCGTTGACGGGATCGGTGTTCGCCATGCACACCACAGAGGTAAACCCGCCTTTGACCGCGGCCATCGTCCCTGTCCTGATGGTTTCCTTATATTCGTAGCCCGGCTCCCTCAGGTGGGCATGGGCATCGATGAGCCCCGGCGCGACGATGTGGCCCGAGGCGTCGACGACCTTCATGCCGGCGTCTTTTTCAGGGATGTTTTTATCGATCTTTTCAACTATGTTTCCGCTGAGGAGGACGTCGAGCTTTGCGTCGATTCCCTGGCCGGGGTCAACAAGCCTCCCTCCCTTGACGAGGATCTTCATGACTCCCTCCCTATAAGGAGATAGAGGATGGCCATCCTCACTGCAAGGCCGTTCTCTACCTGGTCGAGGATGACCGAGTAAGGGCCGTCGGCGACCTCGTCGGAGATCTCGATGCCCCTGTTCATCGGGCCGGGATGCATGATGATGACGTCCTTTTTCGCCTTCTCGATATGTTCCTTCCGCAGCCCGTAGAGCGTTGCATACTCTTTTACGGAGGGGATGAAGGAGATCCCACCGCGCTCCTTCTGGATCCGGAGCATCATGACGACATCGGCGCCCTTCACTGCCTTGTTCATGTTGTATTCGATCTTTACACCGATGCCTTCTATATCAGGGGGGATCATCGTGGGAGGGCCCGAACAGATGATCTCTGTGTCAAAATGGCTGAGCGTAAAAAAGTTTGACCGCGCTACCCTGCTGTGGGCTATGTCGCCGATGATGGCGACCTTGAGGCCGTCTATGCGGCCCTTCTTTTCGCGGATGGTGAAGAGGTCGAGAAGCGCCTGCGTGGGGTGCTCATGGGCCCCGTCGCCGCCGTTGATCACCGAGGAGTCGAGTATCCTCGCAAGCATATGGGGCGCCCCGGGCATGCTGTGCCTGATGACGATTGCGTCGGGCCTCATGGATTCAAGGTTCCGGGCGGTATCCTTGAGCGTCTCGCCCTTTACGGAGCTGCTTGTGCTCGAGGAGATGTTGATCGTATCGGCGCTCATCCGTTTTGCCGCGATCTCAAAGGACGTCCGCGTCCTTGTGCTCGGCTCGTAAAAGAGCGTGATGACGGTCTTGCCCCGGAGGGTGGGAACCTTTTTGATCTCTCTTTTTGATATATCCTTGAATGATTCCGCGGTATCGAGGACAAGCAGGATCTCCTCCCTGGAAAGTTCTTTGATCCCAAGAAGGTCTTTTTTGTCCCAGTTCATCTATGATCTCACAATAACGACTTCATCTTTCCCGTCGACCTCGTGAAGCCTCACGAGCACCTCTTCTTCTGGGTTCGCCTCGTAGCGGATGCCAGCATAATCAGGATGTATCGGGAGCTCCCGATCACCCCTGTCAACGAGGACGGCAAGCTGGATCTTCCTTGGCCGTCCGAGGTCCATAATGGCGTCAATGGCAGCCCTCGTTGTCCTCCCTGTATGCATTACGTCATCGATGAGGATGATGGTGCCGTCGTTCACATCGAAGGGAATATCGGTCTTTTTGATGACCGGCGATTTGAGCGTGCTGATATCATCCCGGTACATGGTGATATCAAGGATGCCGACAGGAAGGGTTGTCTTTTCGATGACCTCTATCTTCTTCTGAAGCCTGTTTGCGAGGTAGATGCCCCTTGTCCTGATCCCGATAAGGCTTAACGACGCGCAGCCTTGATTTTTTTCAAGTATCTCATGGGTCATCCTGGTGACGGTCCGCTCGACCGCCTTTTTATCGAGGAGCACTTTGTTTTTCATCAATCATCCATGTAGATGGCCCGTTCGGGACAGTTTTCAACGCATGATGCGCATTCTATGCAATCCTCAGGCCGTGATACGCTAACCATGCCGTTCTCTTCGGTAAATACGTCATAGGGACATAGGTCAACACATTCCTTACATCCGGTGCAGGCTTCTTGTGAGATGTAAGGTCGCACGCTTCTACTACTATAATGGGTTTATGAAAAAAAATCAATTTAGAATTATATTGCGTGATATTCATTTGCAAAAAAGACATGTTGTATGTTAAACATACTAAAACATTTATAAGCAACGTACCAATATGTTGGATATATCGGACCGCAATAAAAGACAAAATTATATCTGTCGTCTTCTTGATCTATGGATTTCCCATATTTACTATATAAAAAAGATGATTATATATAACAGTAATAAATATGGCGGTTTCTGCCAGGGAGCGTAATGAATATGAAGGAACGATTCGCTAAATCAAACAAATTGCAGTTCATCAGGGGGTGCACCGTGAAGTTCTGGGCGTTCTTTGCCATCATCTGTATGCTGGCAGTGCCTGTGGCAAGCAGTGCCGACGAGGACGAGGTCTATGAGTCAATGTACGGGTCCGCGGCCTCCCTTTACAGTACGGGCTACGGGATTGCCTTTGACGCACTGAAAGAGGGGCAGCGCCTCGAGCCGTATATCGACAAGATAAACAAGATCGCCGGGTTCGCCGCCACCGTCGGCAGCGCGACGAGGAAGGCGGCCTCGGGCGACATGTACGGCGCCGGCGAGGAATCTATCCTGGCCATTATGGCAGAGGTTGCCGGGTGGGAGTCGTCCGGCCAGGCCTATTTGAAATACCTCGGGCTCTCAACGGCGACCTTCCAGCTCGCTCTGACCGCCTATTCCATTACAAAAGAGTCATACGCTCAAGTAGAATCGACGCGGATAGCCCGCGACATCGAGTCTCTCTACGGCTCCATCGAGAGCGACCCGGTGCTGAAGCCGAGGACGGGCAGGAGGCTCGGGGACAAGAGCGACCCGATCCCGGTCACCAAGCAGTCGGTGGAATATGTGTTCCGGAAGGTGGTGCAGGATACGAGCTGGCGCGACAGGCTCAAGGCATACGTGACGGAAGAGCTTGGAAGGGAGTTCCCGGAGCCGTCCACCTGGGACTGGCTGATGGTCACCGCTGTTGACGGCGGGAGGGGCGGCGATATGGCAGCGCAGGCAGAAGTGCTCAAGAACAGGCAGGAGATAGAGACCTGGATCGCGGGCCTCCTGAAGCGGCTCAACGACTATGCAAGGGCGGCCGAGAGCGAAGTGATCATGCGGAAGGCGTTCTTTGAGATCGAAAAGGCCTCGAAGAAGCTTACCCCGGAGTTCGTGAATTACACGGTAAGCGTTGAGGAGGCGGTAAAGCGGCTCCCCGAGATCGATGCCTACGCGAAGCAGGTGCTGCAGGCGATCGAGAACGCGAAGAAAGGAAAACGGTGGGACGACCTGTACAATATCCGCGACAGGATCGGGTATTTCGTGAGGGCCTACGTGAGGATCCTCCCCGATAAAGGCGACATCGGCAGGAAGAAACAGGCAACGAAGGCAGCGCTCAAGCAGGGCTGGAGCGATGTGGCGAAGGCGCTGAAAGATATTCCTAAGGCCCTTGAGAACGAGTTTACTCAAGAGACAGCCCAATACCCTTCCTCGTTGGCGTTTGTTGCAACCCCGGTTAAGCAGATCGGGATCGATGAAGCGGAAATACAGATCAGGCAGGCAAAGACCATTCAAGAGGCAGAGAGGTTGGCTGAGGGCATGACCAAAGAGGCCGACAGGAAATGGCGGGCCTTTCAGGAGCAGTTCGCCAAAGAGAACCCGCCAGGCAACGAACATCCCCAATACAAATCCCAGCTTCAGGCGATAGAAGGACAGGGGCTGAATTATCAGACCGACGGTTGTACGCAGGCATGGAAGGACTACCTGGATACGCTTTCAAGGAGTACCAGCGACGCTACAAGGCAGAGTGCATTGCGCGGATACGAAAACTGTTTGCAAGGCTATTCCGCGCGCGAGAAGCAGCTGGGCGAACAAAGAAAAAAACAGATAGATGACCTAATAAAGGTAAGAAACAACTATGATCAAAAACGAAAACTTTACCGGGACAGCGTGGAACAGCAGTACCACGCCCTTGTCAAGGGGATCGGCAAGCTAACAGAGGAAAAGCGCGCACAATATGCGGACATTGAGAAGCTGAAGAAGGAGGCCTTTGATAAACTGGAGGTGGTGGATCGACGCATCCCGGCCTTTTACCCGGCGACCGCGACGAAGGGCTACGAGGTAACGGCGGCGGACACGAAGCAGTATCTTAACAGACTTAAGAGCCAGAAATCCGACGGGTATCTGGGGCTGCCCAAGATGAAGTTTCCCGCGTGGGGAGACAACGGTACGGCGGTCATTGAATATATCGAGGGCATAAAAAGAAAGATCGCCAACGAGAGCAATAACGCCTATCAATTGGAAGCGAGTCACAGGCGCGCAATGGAATACATAAGTGGCCTTAAGAAGTTCCTCAGCGAAAATGACCGGTACGCACAGGAGATGGCGGAGGCAAAGGAGAGGATATACGCCCTGAAACTACAGTCCGATCCCAAGGCGCAGGCGCTGACCGACATCGAGAAGAGGGTCAATGGCATGAAGGATGTGGAGAAGGTGGCGCTGGATGTTGAGTCTGAAGTGAACAACAGGTTGATGGCCGACAACCAGAAGCAGCTTGCCAGCATCCAGGACGACCTGGCCTACCTCGCAAGCCTGCGCAGGAAGGTGGAATACTGGGGTGATACGGTCCAGATGTATTCCACTCCTTTATACAAATTCGGCGGTTCGGTCAATGCCGCCATGGTCTCCATAGCGATGGCAACAGAGGGGAGCTCGGGCTCAAACAGGCGCATATTCCTGGCGCCCTCCCCGTCATCCACCGATCTCTTTGACAGGGCGAAGGCGAACGCCGCGGCGGACGCGCTTTTGAAGGAGGTCGCACAGACCGGCATCGCCAAGTGGGACCCCAACGGGGATACTGGGCTCAAGGCCATGCTGGAGAAGAAGGCTGCGGAGATAAGGAACTACTACATAGACACGCCCGATTACGCCATCGTGAACGGCAACGTCGTCTATGCCAAGAGGATAGCGAAGATGGCGGCCGACGTGAAGGCGATCCCCACAAGCTCCTACGGAACCTACACATACAAAGAAGGCATCAGGAACCGCACATTTGACGAGAAGCTGGGCGCAGCGCTCAGGAACGGCACCGCCTTTGCCATGGATATAGAGATGAAGACAAATTCCGACGAGCAGTCGGTATCGGTGTCGCTCGATACGGCCAAAAAACTGGCGGCGGGCCACAAGAGCGCCGCGATCAAGACGGCATCCTCCGATCTGGTAAAGGAGATCGATCAGCACGTGAAGCGCTACAACGCGCATACAGCCCAGGAAGCGAAACAGCGGGCTATCGACTATGCCAAGTCCGAGGCGGAGATGAAGCTTCAGAACGAGTGCCTGGCAAAGGGCGGGGTATATACGAACGGCAAGTGCACAACCATGCCGGGAGGACCCGGTCAGGCAGGCAGGCCGGGACAACCTGGACAAATGGGCCAGCCGGGACAACAGGCAGGAGTGGGTGCTGGAACTCCCCCCGCAGGGGTAGGAGCCGGAAAGCCTCAGACCGGTGCAGGTTCGATGATGGCGCAGGCAGGTACGCAGCCATCGGGCATGCCGCAGGGTCCCGCGCAGCCTTCGGGACAGCCGCAGGCGTCAGCTTTGCCAACTGGAGCTTCCGCGAAGCCCCAGACGCCCCCTTCAGGCCCTCAGTCAGGACAGCAAGGAGCACCGGCAAAGGTTCAGGCATCTTCTGCCGGACCCGGCATGCCCCAGCAGGCTCCTCCCGCACAGCAGCCGAAGGCCGCTGCCGCCCCTTCCATGCCTTCACAAACGGCCTCCTTACAGCAGCCGAAACCAGGCGCTATGGGCTCTATGCCTCCACAGCCAGGCTCTATGCAGCAGCCGAAACCAGGCGCTATGGGCTCTATGCCTCCACAGGCAGGCGCTATGGGCTCTATGCCTCCACAGGCAGGCTCAATGCCGCAAAAGCCCGGCATAGGCCCCATGGCCTCCGCACAGGGGGCAGGGAGCACGCCGGCAGCGGTGGATATGACGCCGAAGGTAAAAGAGCTTTACAACCAGCTCAAGCAGTCATATGAATCGAAGAACATGTCAGGCGTAGCGGGCTGCATCAGCAGCCAATGGCAGGCGTCGGACGGTACAACGATGTCATCGCTCCAGGCAAACCTTACAAAGGCGTTCAAAACCTATGATGAGATACGATGCACGATCCAGAACCTCAATATCAGCAAGATAGCTGAAGGTAAATACAAGGCGGCATATGCCGTTGTTCTCTCGGTAAAGATCAATAAGACCAACACGAAGCAGGAGGAAAGGTACAACGTAACCGACGAGGTTGCCGTCGACAATGCGGGAAAGGCAAAGATCGCCAAGACGCTGAGCGGGAAGTTCTGGCCGAAATAACGGCGATGGGGGGTTCCCGATCCAACAGGAGCGTGATCATGCGAAAACTGGTATTGATAGCAGTTGCAGCATCCATATTTCTGATGGGGGCCTTACCCCTTCTTTTGACCCCTGACAGGGTCTATGCGGTAGATGCCGAAACTATTGCGGAGAACCTCGACAATTATTTCGTGCCTGCCTTCCCGGATTTTTATGGGGAGGTTATAGACCGGACCTACGCAGAGGAGCAGCTAAAGAAAGTTGCGCCCTACACGAAAGGACTCGAGATCTTCGGGTATATTAAAGCGCTCGGTGATATAGCAAACAAGATAGATGGAGGGGATGCCTCCGGCGCCGCGGTAGATGCCGCGCTCACTGCATGCAAGGCAATCGCTACGTACCTCAAGGACGATGCGACCAAGAAGGTGGTGCTGGGAACCGTGGGCATCAGTACGGCGGTGGTCGCCGGGGTCTTCGTGACCATCGACATCACAAGGGCTTCATACAAGGCCGTCGAGGAGAGCAAGACCGCCCTTGATCTCGAGCGCCTCTACTACAAGATCGAAGCCGACGCGACCTTGAAAACGCCGAACCGGAAGCTTGGCCAGGGCGACCCCATTCGTCAGGACCAACAGGCTGTCGAGCGTATCTGGCGGCAGGTTCTGACGGATAAGGAATTCGAATCTTTGATGAAGACCTATGTGACGACAGAGCTTAGCCAGGAGTGGCCCGAGCCGACCACGTGGGAAAAGATCACCACCTCCTCGGACTACCTCCGGGAAGCAAAGCTCCTGGAAGACCAGAAACGCATCAAAGGGCACATCAAAGGGCTCCTGAGCGAGCTGAACAAGGTCGCGAAAAAGCGTGAATCAAGCGTTGTCCTTGCGCAACAGCTTAGAGAGATCAGCGCCATGGCGGCTAAATTCTCTCCCGGGGAGCTCCAGAAGGCCCTTGAAGCGTATAGCAAAGCGCTTTTAGAGTTGCCGGAAGTTGAGAAGTATCTGGCCTCTTTCCCCGCAAAGGCAGCGGACCTGAAGGGTCGATACGAAAAGGCCAACCCGGTACAGCTTACGGACATAAAAAAGGAGATCGTTGCCGACCAGGTCGCGATCCGTTCTTTTGCAGGAGCTATCCGGGGGTTCCCCACTGCCGGCAGGATGGCCGGCAAAAGGACCCAGGTCCTCACGAGCCTGAAGGGCGCCAGTTCGCAGCTTAATGCCCTTTATAATTCAACGGCGAAATCGGAGATCGAACGCCGTCTGGCCGAGCAGAACAAGCGCATCGCAGAGGAGGCGGCCAGGCTTGACACGGGAGGGGTGGACTTCGCGTTCAAGCGCTACGAGTGCAAGAAGACCTTTGATGAAGTGAAGGGTCAGTTCTATGATCCGGTGATGAAAGGCTCCTCGGATGCAGAACAAGGGGTTGAAAAGGCCAGGGAAGAAGTTACGAAACACGCGGACGAGATGAAGCAGAAGTACGAGAAGGATCTTGCCGAGAACCAGAAGACATACAACGATGCATCCACGCGCCTGAAAGAAGAGATATCCAGGGTGCAGGAGGCCTACGACCAGGCCACCAACCCCAATGAAAAGAACGCGCTTTATGAGCAGCTCCAGAAGCTCCGCAAACAGGCAGAGGACCTGGACGAGCGTTTCAAGAAATATAAAGAGATGTATGCCTCTACCTCACGCGTTGATTCAGAGGAATGCGCCAACGCCATCAAGGAGATCAGCAAATTTTACGAGGCAAACAAGAACCGGTTCGCAATCGCCCTCGACAGCGTTGCAGAGCAGGCCAGGAACGCCTCGGACCTGTACTCAAAGTTTCTGGAACACCATGGAAGCAATAAGTACGGAGGCACGCAGACCTTCCTCGCAGCAGAGAAGATAGCAGAGCTCAGGAAGATCGCCGACAGCGCTCCGCCCGGATACGCCGGCATCGATCTGAAGTTCCTCAAGGGCCATATCAAGATGGACAAGACCACCCCGGTATCGGTCGGCCTCCCTGCGACCCTCAAGGAGATGGCGGACGCCCTCTGGAAGTACATCGGTGCAACGGGCGCCCTCAGAATGAAATACAGCGCGTACGACGATACGAGCACGCTTCCGTCCCTCAAGTTCATGGAGAGCAAAGAGGCCCCCGAAGCCCTGGATAATGTCCTTAAGGCCATCGATAATGCGATCATCGCACATGAGAAGATGGATGCGAAGAACATTCCGGAAGTATCAAAACGGAGCTTTGCCGATACCCTGCAGGCCCTGCGCTCCTATAAGAAAGACATCGAAGAATACCGGAAGCTCATTTCGCTGTCCTCAGGGCTTGCCGGCACGATGGAACGATACTGGACAAAGGCCAAGGCGCAAAATGCTGCCATCGATGAGGATATTGCCTATCTGAGCAGGCTCTGGAACAGGTTCGGGGTTGCCCGGCAGCTCGCAGAGGGACAGTTCGCAATATTCCGTGTCAACGCGGCGCAGTGGAAGCCTGGCCTCGGCACCACGCCGCCGGCCCTCACAAGCGAGAAGGTCAAGGAAGTCCTTGACCACACCGACATACTGGGCTTGAGCAAGCAGCTCCAGCTCGGGCTTGAAACGCTTATCCCGAACGATTTTGTGGAGGTGAAGGCGAAAGAGGGGTTTATCTCGATCAGGCCGGAGAACCTGAACGCCCTGTCATCAAAGATACAGGGCGCCCCTGTAAGCGACTACAGCGCCTTCTGGAAATTTCTTCATGGCATGAGGACCTCCGCCGGCCAGGAAGGCTTTATTATGGAATGTTACTTCACCGTGGGAAATAACCTCTGGCCCCTTTTTGATTCCAACAGCGCCCTTCAGGCATCGGCGGCAAAGCTGAAGGATACGTTTGCGAAGCAGCGTGAATCAGCGGATAAGCTGTACAGCCAGAGGTCGATGGAGGATGGACAGTTCGGCGGCATTCTGGAAAAGGCAAACCAGGCGATTGCCGTGGTAAAGGGATATATCGCGAACGGGCAGTACGATAGCGCCATCATGTATTATATCGTCCGCGACAACCTTCTCACCGAATACGGGAGATTGGGGAAGAAGCGCGCCGATGTGGATGCCGCCCTCAAGGGATTGGCTGACCTCATTGAGCAGGCAAAGACAAAACAGGTAACCGTACCTCAGCCGGCCTTGACGCAGGGGATCGATCAAAGCCAGAAGGTAAGAGAACTGTATGCCCAGTTCAAAGAGGCCTATGAATCGAAGAGCGTCTCCAAGGTGATACGCTGCCTTAGCAATCAATGGTCTTCCGGCGATGGAGGCACAATTTCTGATCTGCAAAGACAACTGCAGAAGACGTTCGCCATGTTCGATGAGGTAAGGTTTACTATTCAGGGCCTGAAGATAGTGAAGGTCGCTGAGGGACAATACCGGGTAAATTATGAAGTGAACATCGCGAGCAAGATCTATAAGAAAAACCTGAAACATGAAGAGAAGTCGAATATCGATGAAGAGGTTACGGTAGACCAGTCAGGACAGACCAAGATCCTTAGGACGCTTGGAGGAAGATTATTATCAGTAAAATGATAGAGTGAAAGTGAAAGAGGAAGAAAACATGAGAATAAAGAACATGCCTTCTAAGATCCATTTTTTCAATATTACCATAGCTATCATCCTTACCCTTTGCTTTGTTTACCAGGGTTTTGCGCAGGCGCCCTCCCAGGAAAAGGCTGAGCAGAAAAAGGGGCCGCAGCCAAGCCTCGGCGTCGAGGAGCCGAAGGATGCAGGGACGTTTTTCAAGGAGGCGCAGAGGGTAGCACCGAACGACCCGATAGGCGCAATCGGCCTTTACCAGCGAGGACTTGTGCTGAAGCCCGATGCATGGGCCGAGAGGAGGCAGCTCGGGATGCTCTATGAGAAGCAGCAGCAGTGGAGCCCTGCGATCTCGGAGTATGAGGCAATCAACAAGGTCACGGGGTCGAAGGAGAGCTTCGCCGATCTCGCACGCGCCATGGATCAGGCAGGATTTTCCCGTTCCGCTGCAACCTATGCACGAAGGGGCTTCGAGAAATATCCTGGCGAGCCTGGTTTTCTGTACCTCGCCGGGGAATCTTTTCGGAAGGCCGGCGCAGAGAAGGACGCAGTTGCCGCGCTCCAGGAATACGTCAGGCTGAAGCCGGACGACGGCAAGGCCTTTTTCCTCCTCGGTTCCATTCATGAAAAGGCGGGGAGAAAGGCGGACGCGCTTCGTGCCTATCTCAGGGCCGGGGAGCTGATGAAGAACGACAGGGACGCCAACGATGCGGTAAAGCGCCTGCAGGCGGGCGCCGTCAACGTGGAAGGGCTGACAATATTCCTCCCCCAGGGATGGCTGCCGGATAAGAACGGCCTGGTCAATATCGAAGAGGGCCAGCGGATTGCAGTGACCGTGGCGGCGTCAGGAGACCCGGCGGCAATTGCGCTCAAGGCGGCCAGGGAGTCAATGCCTCAAGGGCTTTTTACCGATGAGGCGATGAAGTCCTATGAGCGGTTACGAAAGATGCGGGAAGAGGCGATGAAGGCCAGGCCGGAGTCAGCCAAGCAAATGCAGTCTGCGCCCATCCCCTTCTTCGCTACAAGGGATGCTCCCGGCCCGGCAGGGTCAAAGATGGCGCTCCTTTCCACAGGAGAGGTTTCATACCCGGGCATCGAATCGGCAGTGGCGCTGGCCGTTCCCTCCGGAGGGAAGGTATACACGATGATATGGAGGGCGGCAGGCCCTGTCAACGACGGCGAGAAGGCGCTTGCCGAGATCCTCAAACAGGCCGTATGGCCTATGTAAAGGCTAAAGGAGACCTACATTGATGAACAGAAAAGGGAAATCTTTTATATATGCAATCGGCTTTTCGGTTTTTGTCTTTCTCGCACTTCATCTTTTTATCATCCATTCCACTGCTTCGTCCCAGGATTATCAGGCGGCATACACGGCGGTGGAGAACCTCTCCTCAGAGATCAGGATGAATGAAGGGGCCGTAGGCCAGACGCTGTCGGAAGCCATGCAGGCGACCCACGGTGATCTTAAGAAATGGCAGACACTGGAAGAAAAGATGAACGACCTTGGACGGTCGATCGACCAAAACCTCCCCGAGATAGGGAGAAACCTTGCCGTACTCAGGGCAGCGGAGCCTGATAGATCCCTGCCGCACGTAGCCCTTGGAAGGACCTTTGAGGGCAACCTCAACATGGCAACAAACAAGAAAAGGCAGCTTCTCGACATGGCCAAAGACGAGAACAATAAGCTGAACAAGATAAACCAGATGCTCGCAAAGGTGGACAAAGACCTCGGCAACGCGGCGCGGGGCCTTATGGGCGCCACGGTGGAGGGCTTTCTCCCTGACGAGATCTCTCTTGCCGGAGAGGCATCGATCATCGTGCTTGGCGCTTACTTCGGCCCCCCCGGCATCGTGGCGGCGGGCCTCGCCTGGGCGGCGGCGGGCACATTCAACTCGATGGTCAACCTGTACTACAACACCAAGGGGGCGGCAGATCAGGCAAAGGTGCTGGGCGAGATGAAGCAGGGCCTCCAGACACGGAAGGCCGAATTGGAGAAGAATGTAAAAACGCTCACTGACGGCGCACGGGAGATGGAGCAGATCGAGCAGGTCCTGGCAGGGCACGAGAAGAAGATGAACGATTACAAGGCAAAGATTGCCGCCGTCATGGAAGGCTGGAAAGAGCAGGGAAAGAACGCCTTCGAGGAGAAAAAGAAGAAGCTCCTCGAAGAGGCAAAGAAAAAGGCATCGGAACCAAAGTATGGCGGTAAATGGACGCTCTGCAATGGAAGAGAGATCTCCCTTGCACCCGCTGACTATGAAGGCGAGGTATCTTCCATGCTCTCACAATTGGAGTCCTATGCAAAGGCGGTCGAGGACGGGGGAGACCCGGACAATTTCCAGGCTATGGCGGTAGACTGGTTCAATAAGCTCAATGATCAGTATATGAAAAAGTCAGAAGAGCTCAAGGTCAAACAGGAGGCCTATAACCAGGCCACAAATGCATGTTATGGAGCCTATAACGCGTGCATGATCAGCTCCGATCGCGATTGGGGAGGGTGCTACTCGAGATATTGCGGATGTTGTCTCCCCTCTCAGGAAGCTGTCGCAAACGTGAGCCGGGAAGTGTCAAGGCTTTATAGGATCTATGATTCGGTTGATAACGTCTGGTATGAGTTCAGAGGTATCGTCGAAAATGCCACGAAGTTCAGATCGCGGGAGTTCTGGGATGTATACAGGCTCTGGGAGGAAAAGTTCAGCGAAGCCAACAGCAAGGCAATACAAGCTGTCTCCGATGTGCCTTACTGGTCAGACCAGTGGAAAGAGAGGGCGGAAAAACTCGACAACGAGATACAGCGTTCCCTGGACTGGGGCTCAAATATAGCCGATATCAGGAGCGGCCTCCTCGCCACCGCATCGCAGCTGAAAGAAATGGACAAGACAGTGAAGGAGGCAGCGAAAAGATACGAGACTGCGAACGCAGAGCGCATGCGCGTCTCCAACCTGGCCCAGAGCGAGCTGACGAGCCTCCTAAACAAATGGGGAAGGCTGATCGGCTATTACTACGCATCAAACTTCTACCTCCCGTGGCCGGGTCGTCCAGCGGAATTTATCCCCCGTTCGCCCGAGGTGGAAAAAAACACCGCCTCCCTGATGGAAAGGGTCAAGAAGAGCTTTACGCTATATGAACCGGAAAACGTAAAGAATGCCCAGAAGATCAACTGGCTTGGCCTGGCCGCCTCATATGAAAACAAGGCCAAGGAGCTGTCTTTCTATACCGACTGGGTAGACACCTACCGTCATCGTCTTGCCACTGCCGTAGGCGCCCTGAACAAAATCAGCCAGGAGCAGACGAAGCAGGGCCTCTACGCCGACAGGGGCAACGTCGAAGAGGTGTTGAAAAAGGAACTATCCTCACCGCCCTGGGGCCCTATCGGCCAGGAGGTGAACAGGCACGTGTCCAAGGAAGATTTTTCAAAGCTTCCCTGGGCAAGCTACCAATCCTTTGACAGCCTCAACGTGTGGCAGAAGCTCTATGCGGGGCAGCAGGTCATCTACGCGAAGCTTGACAAGGAGGCCCGGTACTACATTCAGGCCCGTTCCAACCGAGGCTTCCATCCGGTCCCCCAGGCGGTTATGAAGCCCCTGGAAGACGCCTGGAAGGGACTCAGAAAGCTCTGCGAGCGCTACGACGCCCTTGCAAAACCCGCCCGGGATGCGATCGGCAATTCACCGGAAGAGGTGGAGAAGGCGGCGCAGCCTGTATGGGAAACATACGGCAAGATGCCCGGGCCTTCCCGTGATCTTGTCGCCGGGGAGCACAGGCGTTTCAGCACCTCCTATAACTGGCTCAGGACCTATCTTTCGGGCAAGCAGGACGCTCTCAAAACCACCCTCGCTCCTCCCACAAATGCCGTCGCCGCCCAGCTCGACAGCCTGATCCTGGAGTATCCCGCACTTTATGAAAATTACAGGAAGGCCCAGGAAGAGGCGGAGAGAAGGATGGAGGAGGCGCGCAAGCGGGCGGAAGAGGAGGAAAAGAAGAGGCGCGAGGAGGAGCAGAAAAAGGCGGAAGCCGAGAAAAAGAAGGCAGAGACGCACGTCGCTGCCGTCCAGAATCTTTACAACCAGTTCAAACAGGCCTATGAATCAAAGAGCGTCTCCGCTGTGATGCGCTTCCTCAGCAGCCAATGGTCGTCCGGCGATGGCGGCAGCATTTCCGACCTGCAGAGGCAACTGCAGAAAACATTCAACATGTTTGATGATATACGGTTCACTATCCAGAATTTAAAGATAAATAAGACTGCAGAGGGGCAATACAGGGTGAATTACGATGTAACCATTACGAGCAGGATCTACAAGAGAAACCTTAAACATGAAGAGAAATCGAATATCGATGAAGAGGTCACAATAGACCAGTCAGGGCAGCCGAAGATCTCGAGGACGCTCGGAGGGAGGCTCCTGTCGGTCAGATGAAGCACGGCAGCGAAGGCGTGAAAAAATTGCTTCAGAGGCAAAAAATCTCTTTACATTGTACAACATGTTGTTTTAATAGAATAAAGTATATACACCAGAAACGGTGAGGAGGCGTTAATGAAATTATGCGGAAGGTTGCTTCTACTTGTTTTTCTTCTCTTTTCCTTCGCTTCCGAAGGCCACGCAAAATGGTGGATCTTCGGAACCTCAGAAGATAATGTCGAGCTCCAGTATATCTATCTCAACAAGGTGGGCTTCAGTGAAACCGGGACAAAGGTCACGCTCTTCAGGGAGATGCTGCCGAACGGCATGGTCATGATACAGGGAAAGGCGACCGCCGGAATGAACAAGATCGGGAGCGCGCGGGTGAGCACAGACGGCAAGCAGACCTGGCTTGACATGAAGCTGAGCGAAAATGGCGCCTTTGAATACGGGTTCAAGCCTGAGATAAATAAACCATATAAGATCTACGTTGAGATAACGGACACGAGGGGGAAGACAAACAATGTAGACAGCACCCTCAAAGAGGTGGTGGTCTCAACTCAAAATATCTACGCCATCGTGAAGAGCATTCTGGACAGCCTCATCGATGCATACCAGAGGGAAAAGCCCCAGGAGTTCATGGCCTTTGTCAGCGATGATTTTACCGGAGACAAGACGCTCCTGGACAGGGCGGTAAGGAAGGACTTCAGCGCCTTTGACAACATCATGCTGAGGTATGTGCTGACGAACGTAAGCGTAGATACAACGGGCAAGATATTTGTGACCTTCAATTTTAACAGGCAGGTGACCTCCGTCAAGTCCGGCAAGACTCTCCAGGACAATGCTACGACGCAGATGACCTTCAAGCTCGGGGACAGGGGTGGGAAGATCTACAGCATGAAATGGCCTCTCATATTCGGCCTCAGCGACGCCACCAATGTGGCCCAGGGAACGGTCGCCGAGACCCCGGCCACGAACGTGATCGTTGTCGATACCAGGGGCGATACGAAAACGGTGCCTTATCAGGAATCGGTAACGTTTGTGGAGCAGGGCGGGACGACAACGGTTCAGGTCAAGTCCATAACGCTCCGCCTGACCTCACAGTTCAACACTGAAGGGTTAAAGTTCTCGACAGGCGAAAAGACAGCCGAGGACCCACACCAGCCCGCGCAGACAGGTGATATCAAGCTTCTCTGCGAAGGTTTCCGTCTCAACGTCGGGATCTTTGCCCAGGATCTTGGCGTGAAGAGCATCGATTCCATAACCGAGGCGCCCTCTTCCGGATACACTATCGGCGGCATGCTGGCAGTCCAGCTGGGGCACAGCTACGCGCTCAAGCTCGCGGACGGCAAATACGCCGTCATCGAGGTCATCAACGATTCCCCTTGCCAGGTGGGTCCGCAGCGCACGATAACGCTTCGTTATAAATACCAGCCCAACGGTTCGAGGACATTCTGATGGATACAGGAGGGATATTCATGACATCTGCGAACGAGGAAAAAAGCCCAAGCAGTCTCCCGGGTGGTATGCGCCCGGTTTCTCTACCATTTCTGCTGCTGATTGCGCTTCTGGTTCTTTTGATGGCGCCTGCCCATGCCGCAGACAACGAGGTTCACTTCTCAAATGAGTTTTCCTATACCTACAATGACATAACCGGCCCGGGAGGCGATGATTCGTCGTCGCTGACGAGAGGGTTCAGATACCTGAACCTCTTCGGATTCATGGGAAACGGGACCGTCAGGGAGCTTGAATACAATTTCAATATCGGGTTCAAGGCTACAGACGACAGGAGGAACGATGTTGCGACCTTCTCGCCGACGACCATCCAGGGGAGGATGACGAACAAGATCCACACAGTGAACGCCGGCGACACCTTCGAGTCATTCTCGCAATATTCTCTCAGCACGGCAGTGAAAGGCGCGTCATACAGGTATTTCAATGAGCAGAAGAATTCTCCCGAGATCACCATGGTGTACGGCTACGTGCTGCCTCGATGGGACACGATCTGGGGAGGGATTGAGACGCGGGCGATAGAGCGGACCGCATACGGGATGAGGATCAAACAGAACTTCACCCCCAATATCTGGGCGGGATTAAGCTACGTGCAGGCAAAGGACAGGCCGGGCACAAGGCTAACGCCTACCGACCCTATCTATGACAGCAACAACTACACCCTGGACGCCGAATACAGGCCCATACCGGGATTGACGTTCCGGGGGGAGTTCTCAACGTCACGCACGACAATGTCGCCTACTTCGCTGACAGCGCAGAACGAAGAGAGGACGCACGGGACCGCAAGCAGGATAGAGGCAGTAGGAGAAGGAGGGCCAAGCAGGGTCTCTCTTGAATACGAAAGGGTTTCCACAGAGTTCCAATCGATCCTTGGCGCCGCGACCCCTGACCGGGAAAAGATCAAATCCAGGTGGCGCTACACGATGGCAAAGAATATTCTGCTGAACCTCGGACTTTTGTGGTTCAGGGACAACCTTGACGGCCAGAAGGCGTACAGGACGGACAGCTACACGCCGGAGGTCGGCTTTACCTTCAAGAATCTGCTGGGAAGGCAGGCTGCGACGGCCGATCTTGCGTACAAGTACGACAGGAAGTTCGGGGCAGGGAACGGGTCAGGCATAAGCACCGCAGACCACATTGCGACCTTGAATTACAGGGACACCTTCGGCCCCGTGGACAGCGATGCCAACGTGGGCTATACGATCTACAGCACCGAGCGCGATATGCGCCAGGCAAAGGAATATACATACAGCCTTGCCTTGAACAGCAGGCATGAGATAAATGAAGCCTACGTAATAAAGCCGGTGCTCTATCTCGGCGGAATGACGTCAAGGGACGACCTTGTCCTCGAGACAGACCAGATCTATGAATATTCTTTCGGAATGGGATTTGAGTTCCTGAAGCTCAAGCTCAATTCGGATTTCAGGATAGGGCAGAACGTCCTTGAAAAGAGCGCAGCGGGCACCGACAACAGCACGAAGACCTTTGGCAGCTTCAACATCTATTACAAGCCGGCTTTTCTCAAAAAGTTTAATGAAGGCATGCTGTTTCTGAGAAGCTTTGTCAATGACTTTCGCTTCTCTACACAGTCGCGCAGCTTCAGGGAGAACAGCATAACCCTCGGCGTAAACCTCCAGTATTAAGGAGATGAGGAGAGTAAGATGAAGGGGAGAAAGGTGTCACGGAAGATTATCGCAGGGATATTTTGTATTGCCTCTTTTTTCCTGGTAGGCCTTATCCCCGGCCCTGTGGTGCTATGGGCTGCTTCGGCGGAAAGGCCCGAAGATATCAGGCTTGAATACCTGTACATAAACAAGAAGATGATACCCGAAACGGAAAAGAAGGTAACATTCTTCAGCGAGCTGCTGCCGGGAGGCAGGGTCTCCGTAGCAGGGAAAGTGGCGGGCAGCGCAGAAGTGAGATCAGTTGAAGTGAACATCGACGGCAGAAGGACCTGGCAGAAAGTCCGGTTAGCGCAGGACAATACGTTCAGTTTCAGATTCAGGGCGCAGAAAGGAGAAACCTATGGCCTTCTTATACGGATTACAGATGCAAAGGGCAATACGAACAACGTTGAAGGCACCCTCAGGCTGGTCGCCATCCTTGATCGGTCTCTCTACGGCGCCGTACAGGACGTCCTGAACAGAATGATAGAGGTATACCAGAGAAGGGCCTCAGGGAGTTTCATGGCGTACGTGGACGATTCTTTTGCCGGCGAAAAGGAAGAGTATGACAGGTCTGTCCGGAAAGACATGAGCGCCATCCACGATGTGGACATTCGCTATACCCTCAATAGCGTAACGCCTGACTACAAGGACAAGGTGTCTGCCTCGCTAAATTTTAACAGGAGCTATACGCTTATCAGGACAGGAAGACGCCTGAACGATCAGGGGTCAACGGCGATGATCTTCAGGATCGGCAACGGCAAACTGAGCCTGTACGCAGTCAACGGGCCGCCGCTCTTCGGATTTATAAGATAGGTACATTGTGTGACGGGGCAACACTTCCCCTCTCCCCTTGGTGGGAGAGGGTCAGGGTGAGGGGGAAACTAACCCTCGCGGGAGAGTACCATAGCAACAACATTCCCTCTAGAGAGTCAGGAATCTACAGTTTCCCTCTCCCCTTGAGTTAGAGGATCAGGAATCTACAGTTTCCCTCTCCCCTTGGTGGGAGAGGGTCAGGGTGAGGGGGCGTAATCATTCCGTTTCCATCCCCTGATACCCCGCAGCTTGCTGCCAGGAAGCTGAAATTTCGATATTAGAGGTTAGGATTTGCTTTCATTGTATTGTTTGTGAGAAAATTCTCTTGACAAAATCGTCATATGATTATAATTTGCATATATTTTTTGTCAATCCTTAACCATGAGGGCAACGAGTGCTTAAATCATTGAAGCTTAGATTCACCTTGGTCCTGATCTTTTTGGTCATATCGGTAATATTCTGCCTGCCGAATGTTTTCGAGCCGAAGGGAGCGTTGAAAAAATACCTCCCGTCGGACAAGATACATCTCGGGCTCGATCTGAAAGGCGGTATGCACCTCCTTCTTGAGCTTGACACAATAAAGCTCATGGAGAACATGATCGATAGGAAATTGGTCGCGCTGAAGGACTCCATGATCCGTGAAGGGGTACGTTTCCTTGCGCTGGATAAGCGTAACAACACGCTATCCGTATCAATAAGGCCGGAACAGAAGGACAAGCTTTACAACATCATAGGCAAGGAATTTCCGGACCTGAAGGCAGGAGGCTCGGATACGACAGGAGACACGCTGCACCTTTCTTTTATCATACCTCATAATGAGATTGCCGGCATCAAGGACAATGCCGTAAGGCAGGCGCTGGAGGCGATACGGAACAGGATAGATCAGTTTGGCGTCACAGAGCCGGTCATCGTCCAGCAGGGCGAGAACCAGTTACTCGTGCAGCTTCCTGGAGTCAAAGACCCGCAAAGGGCGCTGGAGTTGATAGGCAAAACCGCCCAGCTTGAATTTAAATTGGTAGATGAAGACAACATCACGAGATTCCAGGGAGGTTCCGTTCCCGAAGGCAGCGAGGTCCTTACGATGAGGACGAGGAACAGGGAAACGGGCATTTATACCACTACGTCGATGCTCCTTAAGAAGCAGGCGCTCCTCACGGGTGAATTACTGACCGATGCAAAGGTAAGGATCGGCGGGGAATTCAATAATGAGCCCTACATTGCGATAGAATTTGACAGCGAAGGCGCGCGGTTATTTGACAAGATCACTGCCGAGAATGTCGGGAAGAGGCTTGCCATCATCCTCGACAACACGGTCTACTCTGCGCCCGTTATCAAGGAGAGGATCTCCGGCGGCAAGGCGTCGATCAGCGGCGGCTTCACGATGGATGAGGCAAAAGACCTCGCGATCGTGCTCCGCGCCGGCGCGCTCCCTGCTCCGGTTAAAGTGGTGCAGAACATCACTATCGGGCCGACGCTGGGGCAGGATTCGATCAACAAAGCGGTGAAGGCAACGTTCGTCGGCAGCATACTAGTGATCATTTTTATGATCGTCTATTACCGGTTGTCAGGAGTAATTGCAAACATTGCGCTTCTTTTAAATCTCTTGTATCTCCTTGGCGCATTCAGCGCCTTGAAAGCAACAATGACCTTGCCGGGTATCGCGGGGATCGCGCTTACCATCGGAATGGGCGTTGATTCAAACGTACTTATCTTTGAAAGGATAAGGGAAGAGCTGCGGCTTGGTAAGACGGTTCGGGCCGCAGTGGACGGCGGCTACACGAAGGCATGGGTAGCCATCTTTGATTCGCACATAACCACCTTGATCACCGCCTGTGTCCTTTTCATCTTTGGAACGGGCCCGATCAAGGGTTTTGCGATTACGCTTATCATCGGGATGATCATCAACCTCTTTACGGCGGTTTTTGGGTCAAAGGCGATCTTCGACCTGATCCTGATGAAGTATAAACCAAGAAAATTAAGTATCTGAGGCAGCATTATGATTGAATTGTTAAAAGACACCAATATAGATTTTGTCGGGTGGAGGAAAAAGGCCTTTATCATTTCAGGCATCCTTGTCTGCCTCGGGATCTACGCCTTTATCATGATCACTTTCGGAAAGGGTAACATAAGCGTCGATTTTACCGGCGGGACGAACCTTCAGGTGCGTTTTGCAGAGACTGTAGATGTAGGGTCGCTGAGGAGCGCATTGACAGACGGCGGTATCAACGATGTACAAATACAGGAGATAAGCGGAACAAAAGATTTCTTTATAAAGACAAAGCTCTCGGATACAGAGAAGGAAAAGATAAGCGATAAGGTTTCATCGATCCTGAAGGGCAAATTCGAAGGCAAGAAGTTTGAAATCCTCGGGAGCAACATGGTGGGCCCCGGCGTAGGGAAAGAGCTGAAAAAATATGCCATAATCGCCATATGCCTCGCCCTGATAGGGATCATCATCTATATCGCGTGGAGATTTACCTTGATCTCCGGTATAGCCGCTACCATCGCGACATTCCATGACGTTGTCGCGATCCTCGGCGTTTTCTATATCCTCGACAAAGAACTGAACCTGCTCATCATCACGGCGCTTCTTACCGTGGCAGGATACTCGCTCCAGGATACTGTTGTAGTCTTTGACCGGATCAGGGAGAATATGGGAAAGATGAAAACAAAAGCCGACTTCGGGAATGTCATCAACCGAAGCATCAATGAGGTATTGAGCAGGACCATTATAACCGGTATCAGCACACTTATCGCACTGGGTTCTTTAATGGCACTCGGCGGCGAAGTGCTTTTTGATTTTTCCTTTGCGCTCCTCATCGGTCTGATAGTGGGAACATATTCATCCATCTTTGTCGCAAGCCCCCTTGTCATGCTCTGGAGAAAACAGTTCCGTTGATCCTTGCAATTTCTGTATGAAGTCAAAGCTTGAAGATGTTCTCAGGGAAAAAGAAGGGGAGCTGAAGCTCCACCAGCGTTTTCTTAACCTCAGGGCATTCTGCGAAGAGAAGATCTTCCCGCATATTGAATCACCCGTCCGGGAACACGTCGAAATCCTGAAGAATCTGATAGAGAGGACCATACCTGATCCGAAAGACCGGACGGAAGAGATGTTTTCCGGCGAGATCTTTGCGCTCCTCTGCGTCATCTACCTCCACGATACGGGTCATGTCAGGGAATTTGACTGGACATTGAACAGGGATATCCTCAACAGCGTCGATGCGCCGCACAAGGAGGTTTTTCTGAGCTATGAGATAGCGAGAAGGCTTGATATACCTGAAAGCGCCGTGGAGATCATAAACCACCTCAGTTTTTCTCATATAGTGAAAAAAATTCCAATTGAATGGGAGATCACAGACGATCACTCAAAGGCTGTTATAAGGAATACAAAGGTATTAGGATCTCTTTTTAATTTCTGTCACCTCCTCGCTGATATGTTCTATTCCGATATCCGCTACCTGGAGCTGAAAAGATACAGCGATCCCCAGTTGATACTTCGGCCGAATGAGGCGGATATTGATATTGACAGCAGGGAGGGGATAATATCGATCAAATATAAAGCGCGGACGCCTTACGAACTCCATGTCCTTGAGAATGCAAAAAGGTATATCGGGAACATGTTTGACAAATTCAGGAACAACGTCAACGGCCGGTTCGGTTTTCAGTATAAAGAGATAAACTGGGATATTAGTGGAGATTTTTCCTGCGGCAGTGATGTCTTTGAGATCCCGAAATTTTCTCCCTACGATGAATTCAACGGGCCGCCGTTCAAGAGGTGGGACGAGGCCTCATTGATCCTGGACAGGCTTTTCGACTTCGGCTGCGTGTTCGTTGTGGGTGAAGCATCCACGGGGAAGACGACGCTCCTCAATTCCTTTCTTGCGCCCCAGGTCCTTACGATGAGCCCCAACGTGTTTTACTGCGAGATCTGGTCCAGCCCCACGAGGGAGATACGTGAGGTTATCTGTAAGCGGAGCGGCATCGGGGATTACAAAACGATGGACATCGTCTCGGTCTGCACCGGGCTCCTCAGGAAGGGTGCTTGCTTCTTCATTATCGACGGCTGCGAAAGGCTCATGTATATGGAGCCTGATGAGAAGGAGAAGCTGGAAAGGTTTATAGCGTTCTGCATGGGCCAGCGCAATATATACCTGGTGATCTCGGGAGACAGGGGGACCTTCTTTGAATGGTACCACAGCTTCCGCGGCGTAAGCACCGCAGCGATCTGCGAGGTAAGGCCTCTGGACAGCGCGCAGGCCATTGATGCCTACGGGGGGGAAAAGATCTTCTGGGATACAAGCGAATATTATAAGCCTATTGAATTCGAGCTTCTCCACTCGAACATGAACATGGAGGAGGTCCTTTCAGGCCTCCTGCAGGGGGTGAGGGACTCCTTCGAATTCAGGAACTTACTCTCGGTCTTTGTCGAGAAGCATGAGAATATCCTCAGGCGATATACGATCGAAAATATCGTTTATGAGACCTCGCTCCATCATGACTGTGTCCTCGGCCACGTACATTTTCTGAAAGAGAAAGACATCATCAGGGAGACGGAATCCCTCGGCCTGAAGTATTATTCGCTGACGAGCAGATACCTGAGAGAGCCTTTGTATAGACTCCTTGAGCTTGATCGGTTTGAGGAGAAGAAGAGGGTAAGGAATATCCTGAAAAATTCTCTCGTGAACGACACGTTCCTTGACGAAGGTGCGTTGAATGTGGTCGACCGGTGGAAGGACTATATGGTTTTTACCCAGGAAGAGATGGGGTTTATCCTCGGAAGCGCCGTTGACATCCTGAAGGATACCTCCCCCTTTTTTGAAAAGGCGAAGAGAGACGGCGAGGGGATCGACGTACAGCCTGTCCTGAAATTCCTCTATTCCAATGATATCGAAAAGCGGAAAAGGGCTATCGCCCTGCTCGTCGATATCCAGGACAGGAACATGATCAACCCTCTTCTGGACCATCTGAAGCAGGAGAATGTCCTGGAGATCAAAGACCTCGTGATAAAAGGGATAGGGCGTACGGGGAAAAAGAAGGCAATGATGGCGATCATGAATACGCTGAACGAGATAGGCGACAGGCAATTACGCCTGAAGTCGATAGACCTTTTCTATTCCCTCTTCGGTGAGAATACGCAGCAATTGCTAAGAGACATAAAGGAGGCCGAGAAAGACCCGGCGATCATCGGAAGGATAGATATGCTTCTGGCTAAGCCCCCGGTATCATCGTAATGCCCCGCATATAGGGCCTCAGCGCCTCTGGCACGATAACTCCCCCATCCTTTGTCTGATAATTTTCCATAACGGCCATTACCGTCCTTCCCACAGCGAGGCCAGACCCGTTAAGGGTGTGGACAAAATCCGTTTTTCCTCCCTGTCTCCTGTACCTGATCTTCGCCCTTCTTGCCTGGAAGTTTTCGAAGTTGCTGCAGGATGATATCTCGCGGTAGATGTTCTGCCCCGGGAGCCAGACCTCGATGTCGTAGGTCTTCGCGGAAGAGAATCCGAGGTCGCCGGCGCAGAGCAGGGAGACCCTGTAGTGGATGTTGAGCCTTTTGAGGATGTCCTCGGCGTCGAGGAGAAGCTTCTCCAGCTCGTCATAGGAGCTTTCCGGGTTGGTGAATTTTACGAGCTCGACCTTGTTGAACTGGTGCTGCCTGGTGAGCCCCCTCGTATCTTTCCCGTGCGCTCCCGCTTCCTTCCTGAAGCAAGGGGTGTAGGCGACGTATTTCAGCGGCAGATCATCTTCCCTGAGGATCTCGTTGGCGTATATGTTCGTGACGGGAACCTCGGCGGTGGGGATGAGAAAGTAATCGGGGCCGTCGAGCCTGAAGAGCTCTTCCTCGAATTTCGGCAATTGCCCAGTGCCTGTCATCGCCTCGCGGTTTACCATGAAAGGCGGCAGGACCTCGGTATACCCGTGTTTTGTCGTATGGATATCGAGCATGAAGTTGATCAGGGCCCTTTCGAGAAGCGCGCCGTAGCCTTTATAAAGGGTGAAGCGTGAGCCGGTTATCTTCGCGGCCCTCTTGAAATCAAGGATGTCGAGCCTTTCGCCGATATCCCAGTGAGCAACAGGATCGAAATCGAACCGGGGCTTTTCCCCAACGAACCGCACCACCCGGTTGTCTTTGTCGCCGGCGCCGACGGGGACCGTGTCGTGGGGGATGTTCGGTATGACGAGGGTCATGTCCTCCCACTCTTTTTCAACGGCCTTCAGAGACAGCTCCATCTCCTCTATATCCTTTCCCACTGTTCTCAGGTGCTCTATCTTCTCAACGGGGCTGGCGCCTGCCTTTTTCTGTTTCGCGATCTCGTTGGAAAGGAGGTTCTTTTCGCTCTTCATCTTCTCGGTTTCCTGGATCAGCCTTCTCCGCTTCTCCTCAACCCCCATAAGCTTGTCGATATCGAACGATGCGCCCCGCTTCCCGAGGCTCTCCTTGACCAGCTCGATGTTTTCGCGAATAAGTTTTGGGTCGATCATTTAGTCCTCCAGTAGATCAGGGTTAAATTCAATGGGTTTGTATGTATAAAGAGTGCCGCCCACAGTATAAAGAGGCTGCCCGTCCACGAGAAGAAGGATCTTCTGCGCCTCTTTAAAAGTGGCAAGGAAGGAATGGACGATCGAATAGACGGTGAGGATCTCCTTCATGGTGGACGGCCTGCTATCGACTAAGTCCCTTGAGACGTTGACGTACATGATCCCATCCGTGTCCGTTGCCGCCTCGTAAAGCATGAGGCCTTGCGGGAGGTATTTCTCCTGCTTCAGCTTGTTGATGATCATCTCGGCTTTCTCCTGATTGGAAATATTGCTCCTCACATCAAGCCTTTTTTCGATCACCTTGTCCTGCGAGGGGAAAAATATCGAGACTATCTGCGTGTCAGACACCGCAAGCGGCACCTGTGGTTCCATGGCGACCTTCATGCGGTACCCGGTGATGAGCACGGCGATCGTCACAACGGTTGCCAGGAGGATGATAAAGACGGTCCGCACCGGCTTCTGCGGCGGCTCTTGTTTTGTATACTGTAGGGTGGGTGATGCCTTTTTTTTCATTACAGTTACCTTAACAATTCCCCCTCACCCTGACCCTCTCCCGCCAGGGGAGAGGGGACATCGTTGCCATGACCCTCATCCGCCAGGGGAGAGGGGACGGAGTTGCTATGACCCTCATCCGCCAGGGGACATCGTTGCCATGACCCTCATCCGCCAGCCTTACGTGTTCCCTTCTTCGCTTCTTCTATGAACTCCGGGGAGCGCATCACCCGGAGGATTGGGTATATCGCAGAATACCGGTAGGCATCTACGCAGCTCTCATGAATCTCTTTCTTGTATGCTGCGCTCAGGTCTTCGAGTATGATCGTGTTGAAGTCATTACACACTGCGTCAAAGGCTGTGGCGAGGACGCAGAAATGGGTGTTGACGCCTCCTATAGCGACGGTGTCTATCTTCATGGTCCTCAATGTCTGATCAAGATCGGTCTTAAAAAAGGCGCTGAACCTCCTCTTCTCAAGGATGATGTCTTCTGGCTGCGGCTCCAGGTCGGATAACGGCTGCGTGTCCTTTGTTCCCCGCAGCGAGCAGGGTTTCATTCTTCCCTTGAAGATAAAGTCTTCCTTCAGAAAACTGTCGCAGGCGAAGATGACCGGTATGCCGGCGCGCCTGCATTTCTTAAGAAAGTCCCGCACGAGGGGAATGATCTTTTCTTCTTCCTTTTCGCCTTTTCTTACCTTGTCGTAGCCGCCCTCAAGCATGTCAACAATGATGATCGCAGGTTTCATTCTGTTTGAACCTCCCGGCCGTTCAGAAATAGTCTGACAAAATTTTCGCAGATCGTTGCCGCAAGCTCCTCAATCTGCTGGTGGCGTATCTCGGCCATTTTCCCGACGGTCAGCTTCACAAAATAGGGCACATTCCGTTTGCCCCTGTGGGGATGGGGCGTGAGAAAGGGCGCATCTGTTTCAGCGAGTATCCTCTCTGCGGGGATATATTCAACGACCCTTGCGAGTTCCTCCGTGCTCCGGTAGGTAATCGTTCCCGGTATCGATATATAGAATCCCATATCGAGGAGCCGTTTTGCTGTTTCGCGGTTATAGGAATAGCAATGGATCACGCCGCCGCGCATATTCCGGTACGCCTCGCCGAGAATCTGCATGGTATCTGCCAGAGCGTTCCGTGAGTGGATTATGACCGGCAGGCCTTCATCCGCCGCCAGGGCGAGCTGCTCCCGGAAGGCCTTTATCTGCCTGTCCTTCGGAGAATAGTTCTTGAAGAAGTCGAGTCCTATCTCTCCGTATCCGACGATCTTTTTCTGCTTCAGATACTTCCTGATCGTTTCGGCTGCGTTCCTGTTGAAGTCAACGCTGTTGTGAGGGTGTATCCCGATGGCGCCGTACACGATGGGGTGGCTGTTGATGATCTCAGCGACTGTCTCGAAATACCGCTCTTCTGTGCCGACGGTGAGTATGTACTTCAATCCTTCATCGATGCTTTTTTTGATGACCTGGTCCCTGTCTTTTGCGAAGGACTCCATCTCCAGATGGCAATGGGAATCAACGAACATGATTTTTTATAACATATAATGAACTGCGCTGCAATGGAGGACAACCAGCCATCAGCTTTCAGCTATCAGCCATCAGCTTAAAGCCTTTTGTTTTTGAGATGTATGCTGACCGCTGATAGCTGCATTTACACATGGCACAGATGGTTGAAGACGCACTCCCCGCATCCCTTGTCGTCGAAAGGCGTAAAGGGCTTGGAGGGGTCGAGGATATCGGCGAGGATTGTCTTTGCGCCTTCGAGGTACGCTTCGTAGAGGTCCCCCCTTTCTTCCTGCGAATCGCCTTTGAAAAGATGTTCCTCCGTATTGTTCCTGAGAAGCGCCAGCTTTGCATTCACGGCGCCGGCAGGTATATTCTGCTGCCCGCTGAAGAGGTAGATGTAAAGGGGCAGCTGAAAAGAAGGGATGTAGCGGTGGATATCGCTCAACGATGCAAAGGACATGCGCCGGAGAAGGTTTTTAGGATACTGTACCGAGCCGCCGGTTTTGTAGTCAATGATCATATACCGCCCCGAGGCGGGATCGAAGTCGATCCTGTCGATCGTGCCGGTGAGATTGATCTCTGCGCCGCCGGCATCTATCGGGTACCCGAACCTTTGCTCGAGGTGGACAATGGTAAAGAGGTCGGGGGCGTTGTTCAGATCCTTTTGCAGGAACGATTGTAGCTTGAAAGCAGCCAGCTTCCTGAACAGATAATAGTCTCCTCCGGCCTGCTCCCGGAGGTTTCTGTCGACGGCCCTGTTCAGCCTCGCCATGATCTCGCCGTGCATGGTCTTTGATATCTCCCTGTTGAGGAGCCCTTCGAATGTCTCCTGGAGGATGCGGTGTATGATGGTGCCCCTGTCCGTTGCCTCTATGTCATCGCTGACCTCCTTCTTCTCCTCGAAGGAGAGGATGTCCCTGTTGTAGAAGAAGACAGGGCAGAACACATAATGGTCGATCGACGACGGCGAAAAGGCCTTTGATCTGAGCAATCTCATGATGAACGGCGTTTTGTCAATGGCAGGGAAGGCTGTGCCGGGCTTGAGGCTGATCGGGTAAACAGAGCGGTCGATGGGCATGACATCAATGGATCTTTGCGCCTTCTCCGCATCCCATATGATCTTCTCGATATACCTGCTTCGCGGCCTGTCCTCTGTGTCGGCATAGAGGATATGGACGTTCTTCGATGACCGGACGAGGCGCTCAAAATAGTAGCGGTATATCTCTTCGCTTTGCCGCTGCGACGGGATCCCCAGCATTTCGTGAACGCCTGAAGGGACGAGGGGGCTCACCCTTTTTTGCTGCGGCAGAACGCCCTCGTTTGCATCCATGATGATGGTCGTATCGAATGATATGTTCCGCGATTCAAGGACGCCGATGATCTCGAGAGGCTCTATGGGTTTTGTTTCGAAGGGCAGGCGCACTGATTCGAGAAGGCGGGGCACGAAGTCGCAGATAAACCGCCTGTTCTCCTCCCTGCTTTCGTAGAATACTGCGTTGCTGAAAGAAAGGCGCTTCATGTCCTCCAGCGCCTTGAGCGTAGACCTGAAGATCTCCCCGGAGAGGATATAGGACCTGACAGGCGTATGTTCCAGCACGTATTCAAGGGCTGCCTCCAATCTTTCCGCATATTCATAGAGCGTAGTTGCGCCTTCAAAATCCCTGAAAAAGACGTCATGTATCTCCCGCACTATTTCATAGGATATTCCATCATCGTCCTTGATCTTTGATTCTGAATCTTGAACGTTGAATCTTGAACGTTGAACAGGTTTTCTCGCGGTTCTTAATTCCCTCTCCACCTCGTCGAGCATGATAAAAGGACTGTTTGTCAGCGCGCTTCCCTGGACCGCGCCGGTGAAAAGCCGCGAGATAAAAAGCAGCGCCTGCCATGTCTCTTTATCAGCGTCGATATTCTTCACAAAGGGATGGAGGAGGACCCTGAGGTATTCAGCGGTCCGGTACATGCCGCTTTCCTGCCGGGATGACTGCGAGCGCATGATGTGGGCGATGAGGCCGAAGACCGGCGTGCGCTCAAGCGGGTACCCGATGGCGATGTTGCAGGGGGAGCTGATCCTGTCTGCGGAAAAGGTGAGAAGGGGGAAGAGGGCATCGGACAGGGGCAGGATAACAGCCGTCTTCTTCCCTGGATCATCCTTCAGGATCGAATGGGCCTTGAGGATCTGGGAATGGGTGTCGAAGCCGGAGTGAATGGACACGGCCGGAGGCCGGGAGTCCCCCTCTGCGATGTATTCAACGTCGGCGCCGAGATAGGCAACGAAGCCTTTCAGGACAGGCCAATCAGACGGCGCGCCTTCAAAGATGATCTCCGCCTTTCCCTTCTTCCACAGGTCCCTCAGGATGAGCTTTTCAGTGCCCAGCAATCCGAAAAGGCCTGCAAAGTATATCTTCTCAAATTCGTCAACCTCTATCTCCCCGATTGTGCGTGAAGCGGCGAGGTACTTATATCCTCGGGTAAAGCAGCCTTTTTCATCGAGCAGGCCGTGGAAGGAATCCCGCAGGATGCTTATGTGGGCGAGGAGCTCATTGATGCTTGCCGGTACGTCGTACCCTATCTCCGCGTTCTCTTCGAGAGATCTGAGCCTGTCGTCGGCGATATCCTCTGAGTCGAGCTGGTCGATGAAATCCAGAAGGTGCCCGCCCCAGTAAAAAAAATCGCCGAAGGTCTTTTGCCGGAACGGGTTTCCGGCGGACTTCGGCAGGGACCGGACAGACTGGTAGAGGAGCCACAGGGCATCGGGATATTCAAGGTCCCTGAAGCCCCTGAACCTTTTCCTTGCGATATGATCGATGAACTCCTCTATGGAAAAGAACGCCGGCGAATATCCCGGCGTGGACATCTTTTCGCTCAGCGCCTGCTTCATATAGAGCGAAGGCCTCTTCCCGGCGAAGACGACAGCCGTATCAGGCAATCGATCGCAGTCGCTGAGGATAAAACCGCTGAGCCTTTTCAGAAAATCCGTGCCGAATGGGATCGAGTAGACCTTCTTCATTGTTCAGACCTTGACCACGTCTCCTTCGTCAATATAGACGAGATATTTGTTGACCTCTTTGTCCGGGTATATGCGCTGCAGGAGCCTGCCGTAGTTGTTGATCTGCTCAACATGCTCGCCTGACCGCGTCTCGCCGGTCTTGAAATCCACGATGTCGAGAGAGGAGGGGTAGAGGATGAGCCGGTCCACCTTGAACGCGCGGCCCCCGCTGTCGATTATCTCTTTTTCCGTGAACACAACGGCGCCTTCACCGGGCCGGAAGAATGGCAGGATGCGGGGGTTGCGAAATAGCCGCGCGATCGTTTCCTTGATCCCGGCTTCATTGAATGGGGCGTTCAGCTTCGCGATCCCTGCCTGTATGGATTCCTGCAGACAGGTTGAAGGATCGGGGGGGAGCATATGGATCTGCGAGAGGACGTAGTGAATGAGGTCGCCTTTGCTGCCGGCTGCGATGCTCCGTATTGACACCGTCTCCGGCCGGATGAACTTCTTCCCCAGCATGTCCGTCCACCGGGCCTTCCCGCCCATATCGTCAAGGCGAAGCTCATCGGGCGCAGCCCTGACGGCATCTTCTGCGGCCGGCCTGCCGGGTGCGGCAGTCTGCCCGCCGATCTCCATGACGGCATCTCCCGCGCAGCCCTGAAGCTCCTCCATGGAGAAGATGTAATCGATGAGAAAATTCTTCTGCCTCACCGAGTCGGCAAGGAATATATAGATCTCTTTCTCCGCCCTCGTGCAGGCGACGTAGGTGTTGTTGAGCTCGTCGAGGAGGAATTCGGCTTCCCTCTGCATGTAGATGCCGTCAAGGGCATCAGAGACCTGCCGGTAATCCTTTTTGATGTAGAAAAGCCTCAGGTCGTCTTCCCCGCTGACGACGATCTTGTTCTTGTCCCTGCTGTCTGAGGTCCCGAATGTGGTGAGCTTGAGAAAGGGGAGGATGACGACGGGGAATTGGAGCCCCTTTGCCTTGTGGACCGTAAGGACCTTGACGGCGTCGGCGCCTTCGGTCGTGTTCAGCAGAAATTGTTTTTCGGCCTCTGCCGTTTCATCATAGGAAGCATCGGACGCCCTCGTGCACAGCTCCAGAAAATCGGAGAGGTTGCTCCGGTCTGATCCCTCCTGCTCTTTGATAAGCTCGAAGAGGTGGAGGATGTACGGCGCATCTTCCTGAAAATACCTGAATACCTCCCACCTTTTTACGATGAGCGCGAAGAGGTCGTAGAGCGGCAGATACCCCGTCCTTCTGAAGAAGTGTTCAAAATAATCCTCCCAGATGCCGCCGTGGTCTCTCTGGAAGACCCTGTAGAGTCGGCCGCCCTTATTGCCTGTCCTGGCCTCTGCAAGCCATTGAAAGATGGCCTCTTTGGGCATGCCGGTCTTGCGGTGGAATATCCTGCCGGTGATGAATTCAGCAAAAGAAAGGTCGTCGTCGGGTGCGTTGAGGAACCTCAAAAGGCTGAGGAGCTCTTTGACGAGGCTGTTGTTCTTTATGTTCACGGTGAATTCCGACTCAACGGGAATCCCGGCCTCGAGAAGCGTTCTCACGACAAGCTCCGCCTCTTTTCTCCGGCGCACCAGTATCGCCACGTCTCTGTACCGGAAAACGCCCCTGTCCATGATGGAGCGCATCAGCCGGACGAGCCTCTCCTCGATAAGGCGGTCTCTTTCGTCCTTCAGGAAGCTGTCCTTTTCCTCTCCTTCCCTGTCGAGGGTGACGATCTTTTCGATCCTCACATACCCTGCGCCGCGGGCCGCGTCGACGGGAGCCTGAACGGAGCCGAGATATGTCTCCAGTATCCTCTCTTTCGACCCATCCGGGTGTCCGTTGGCGGCCATATCGATGAGGCCCCGGAGGTTTTCTCTCCCGAAGAGCATGTTGTTGAAGGCGACGATATGTTCGCCGCTCCGGTAATTGTTGTGGAGGGTCAGTTCCCGGATGCGGTATGCCCGGTAGCGCGAGGCGACCTCGTCGATCAGCTCGGCATCTCCTCCTCGCCACCGGTAGATGGCCTGTTTTTTGTCGCCCACGAGAAAGAGGGTGCCGCCCCTTCCGAGGGCCTCTTCGGCGAGGACCTCTATATTCTTCCATTGGAGCCGGTTCGTATCCTGGAACTCATCGACGAGGAAATGCGAATACCGTTCGGCCAGCGCGTAGTATATCTCAGGCACGAAGCCCTTTTTCCTGACGATTCCCTGGAGCAGTTTGTTGAGCTGCTCGATGAGGATGACGCGCTTCCTGAAGGTAACTTCCCTCAGGAGCATCTTTTTAAAAAGACCGTAGGCCTCGACGTAGGGCGCGTATTTTCCCTCCGACAGCGTCTCGACAAAGAGGCGCCGCCCGAGGAGGATGTCCTGCCACAATTGCTCCTGCTCGCCGTCAGGCGGCTTGCTCCCCGCGAGGAGAGATTCACCGAGGGATTGTCTCGCGAAGCATTTGCTCTTGCTTACGGTGTTCTTTTTCATGTCCACGGCGCGGGAAAGGGCATTCCTGAAATCCGCCCTGAGCTTGATGCCGGGGTCTTTGCCGAGGGACCTTTTCAACGACTCCACGGACCCTTCTATGCCTTTTCCTATATCGATAAGGATCTTCCCGGTATCGCGGTGGAGGAATTCCTTGTTCTCTTTTGACTCTTCCCTCCAGAGGTCGGCGACGGTATTCCTGAAGAAGCCCCGCGCCGTCCAGTTGACGCTCTCGCCCTCCATGTCGATGTAGCTTTCTATGAACCTGTCGAATACGTGCCTGGAATCGGCATTGTCTGCGAGGGATTGAAGGCACTCCTGGACAACGAGGTCGATAAAGGGCGTCGAGTCGGTGCTGATATCGAAATCGGGCGGGAGGTTCAGCTTAAACGCCGATGCCTTAAGGATGAGGTTGACAAAGCTGTCGATGGTGCCCACATTGAAATCGTAAAAGTGCCTCAGCAGGTCCTCGAAATCTTCTTCGATCGACCTCCGGACCTTTGTCAGTATAGACTCCGCATCCGGCCCGCCACCCGAATATAGCTCTCGTTGTTCCTCTGGTCTGTTTAGTGTATCTGGTTCATTTGATCTTAACGTTGAACAATCTTTTCTGCTCCCCGCTGCTTTTGTTATCTCCTCTATCGGTTTTCTTGCAGAGCCTTTAAGGGGGACATCAAGGATGATCCTCTTCATCCAGTCGATGATGCGAGCCCTCATCTCCGCGGCAGCCTTATTGGTAAAGGTCAGGGCAACGATATTGGGGATTCGGTTCTTAGCGCCCCGCCCCATTGCCTGGTCCTCGATAAGGAGCCCCAGGTAGCGCTGCGCGAGCATGTAGGTCTTTCCTGCGCCTGCCGATGACCGGACGGTAATGATCTGGGGAGTATCCATAATATCAATATATCTTACCCGACTGACAGCATGATGTCATTGAGAAAAGAGGCGAGTAGAACGTTGAACAGATTTTTTTGCGCGAGATTTTAAATGGTTGACATTGAAAGGTTTTCCGATTATAAAAAGGATGTGCCTGGGTGGCGGAATAGGTAGA
>DIFC01000031.1:42272-53318 GCA_002418945.1 Deltaproteobacteria bacterium UBA5758
GAAAAGGAGGTCGCCTGAGGCGACATCAGAGCATGAGAAGATGGTTGTTCTCGTTGAGCCACTGGCGGTGGCTCCTGTAATCCGGGTCCATATTTTCCACAAAACCCCAGAACCGTTTTGAATGATTCTTGTGCTTTATGTGTGCGAGCTCGTGTATGATCACGTAATCTATGACAGGGTAGGGCGCCATGACAAGCCGCCAGCTGAAAGAGAGCCTGTTGTCCGCAGAGCACGATCCGTAGCGGTTCTGTGCGCCTGTTATGCGGACCTCAACAGGCGGGAACTCCAGCTGCCGCCTGTAATGATCTGCCCTCTCCGCAACGACCTCCTTCGCCCTCGCTGTGTACCATTGAACGAAGAGATCCCTTGCCCTGTCCCGGCTGCCCCCGTCAAGCTGAAAGCTCCCGTGCACGAGGGCAAGCGGCTGCCTCCTGCCTCTCTCGCATACCTCCAGCGGATATGAACTGCCCAGATAGAGAAGCGCTTCACCGGAGACGAATCTTCTCGGCCTCCCGCTCTCCCGGCTGCGCTGGCGGTGCAACCGAAGATTCTCTTCTATCCAGGCCTTTTTCGAACGGACGAAGGAGGCGACATCGCTTTCAGGCGTCCGGTGGGGCACCTGAACGACCACCCTGCCGTCGTCGTCGATCCTGAGGCTCAGCGTCCTCTTCCTCTTTTTGCTTCGTATGAGCGTGTAGGGAATATCAAACATATCAATAAGCAGCTATCAGCATATAGATCAGTTCTATGTTCTACGTTCAACGTTCTACGTTTTAAATACCAAACCCGCACTGAAACAGCCTCATGTTTTTAACGTTTGCCGTCAGTTTGCCTGTCTTATTAACCTTGAACATAGAACCTTGAACATAGAACGATCATTCGTCATATCTCCGCCTCTTCGCCCATGAGCGGCACGCGGGTTTCAAATGCAAATTTTTCCTGGACGGAATGTTCGAATGCGAGGGATACCGGTTCCTCGCCGTGGGTTATGAAGACCTTCGGCTTATTCGTGAGCGTTTCCAGCCACTCGAGGAGCTCCTTCCGGTCCGCGTGGGCAGAGAAGCCGCCGATGGTATAGACCTTTGCCCTGATGACCATCTCCTCGCCGAAAATGCGGGCCGTCTTCGCGCCGTCGATGATATACCTGCCGAGCGTCCCCTGCACCTGGAAACCGGTAAATACGACGCTGGACTCAGGCCTCCAGATATTGTGCTTGAAGTGGTGGCGTATCCTGCCGCCTTCGCACATTCCGCTGCCGGCTATGATGACCGCCCCTGATCTGATCTTGTTTATCTTTTGCGACTCCTCGACGGTGGTCGTAAAATTGATCCTCATTCCCTCGCTGCTCTGAAACCTGAACGAATTTATTGCTTCGGCATCGAAAAATTCAGGGTGGGCCATGTAGATCTTCGTCGCCTTGTCCGCAAGGGGGCTGTCGACGTAGACGTCGAGGTCGCCCAGCTTCCCTTCTTTAACGAGCCTGTTCAATATGTAAAGCACATCCTGGGTCCTCCCCACCGCAAAGGACGGGATGAGAACGTTGCCGCCCCTCCTGAAGGTGTCCTTGATCGCCTGTTCCAGCTCATAAATGCTGTCATCCTGATTTTTATGGAGCCTGTTGCCGTAAGTCGACTCGATAACGATATAGTCAGCCTCCTTGACTCGCTGCGGGTCTTTAATGATCGGATTCCCGCTTTTCCCGATGTCTCCCGAGAATACGACCTTTTTTTCCTTGCCGCCCTGGCCGTGGTACCATATCTCGAGGGTGCCGGAGCCGAGAATGTGGCCGGCGTCGAGAAATCTGTATTTGACTGCCCCGTTCTTAAGCTCCTCAATATCCCCGTAGTCCTTCTTGTCGAAAAAGGAGAGCGCCCGCTTCGCGGCCTCCGTATCGTAGAGCGGCTCGTACCTGATATCCTTGCCTTCCCTGAAGGATTTCTTTGTGAGCCATTCGGCGTCTTTCTCCTGGATGTGGGCTGAATCGTAGAGCAGGATCTCTGCAAGCTCCGCCGTTGCGGACGTGCAGAGGATGCGGCCCTTAAATCCCTCTGTCACAAGCTTCGGGATCAGCCCTGAATGGTCGAGGTGGGCATGGGTGAGCAGAAGGTAATCGATTGCAGCAGGATCAAAATGGAAAGGCTCCCTGTTGAAGGTGTCGGAGCCTTTGCCCTGGTGCATTCCGCAGTCAACAAGGATCTGAATGTCGTCCGATATTAAATGGTAACACGATCCGGTCACCTTCCGCGCCGCGCCCAAAAACCTGATCTTCATGTGTCGCTCCTTTCAATCCGAATAATTCCCCGCAGCAAGCTGCCGGGTGAAAATTTCCCCTCTCCCCTCTTGGGAGAAGGAGTATACTCGATATCAACCGTCCCCTCTCCCGCCAGGTGAAAGGGAATGTTGTTGCTATTGCGCTCTCCAGCAGGTTCAGATTTCCCCCTCACCCTGACCCTCTCCCGCCAGGGGAGAGGGGACCGTGACATTACGACCCTTCTCGGCCAGGGGAGAGGGAATGTTGTTGCTACGACCCTTTTCCGCAAACGGAGAGGGAATGTTGTTGCTACGACCCTTTTCCGCAAACGGAGAGGGGATGTTGTTGCTATAACCCTTTTCCGCAAACGGAGAGGGGATGTTGTTGCTTGCCTGCCCTTTGCTTAAGTCCCCTCTCCCCTGGCGGGAGAGGGCAGGGTGAGGGGGCATACTCAAGCCATCCCCCCTCTGTTACTCCCCTCGCGAGAAGGAGTATACCCGATATCATGTCCCCTCTCCCCTCGCAGGAGAGGGTTATATCAACAGTATCCCCTCTCCCCTGGCAGGAGAGGGTTATATCAACAGTATCCCCTCTCCCCTGGCAGGAGAGGGTAGGGTGAGGGGGAAAATCAAGCCGCCACTCTCCTCTGATACCCGCCCGCAGAAGAAGGTCAAGGTGAGTTGATTATACATAGCCGGCGCAGGTTTCGCAAGGAATAAGAAGAGCAGCCCTCAGCCCTCAGCGAACAGCTCACAGATAGACAGCGCGGGGGGCGAGGTGCGAGGCTAGAGGAGCGATGTACGAAGCGTCAAGCGGAGAGATGAAAGCTGAAGGAGGAGAGTGAAAAGAGGCAGAAGGGAGCGACTGATTTGAGATCGCTCGATGCCGATTGCCTGATGCATGTTGATGAAAGCTGCCCGCTGACCGCTGAAAGCTGCCTGCTGTCTGCTGATAGTTGTTTTTTTGACATCCCCTGCATCCGTGTGATAATGTAATCAACTTATAAACGAGAAGGGGGTAGTACATGAGCATGTCGAGAAACCACTTATTGAGATCACTGGTGGTAATTGTTGTATTCATGTTCATCTTTTTTGTTATGCTCGATGCCGTAGCTCATGCCCGCGTCGGCGGAGGGAGGTCTCTCGGCAGCCGCGGCTTCAGCTCAGGCGGGGGCTTCCAGAGGTCATCGCCCACACGGACGCCGCCGTCAACTCAGCAGCCGGGCATGGCGCAACAGCAGCCCGGTCAGCAGCCTCCGGCGGCAACTCCGGGACGAAGCTTTCTCTACGGCATGGGCGGCGGTCTCATGGGCGGCATGATAGGGAGCATGCTCTTCGGCAGCCGCGGGTATGCAGGGGGCGAAGGAGGAGCTGGCGGTGGCGGTTTCGGCTTCGGCGATTTCATCATCATCCTCATCGTCATGGGCATCATCTGGCATATAGTAAAACGCTTCAGGGCGCGCAGAGAGATACAGATGAGCGCCGCGAACGCCGGCGGTTACGGCTCCTACGCGTACAATGAGCCTCAGTATGAACCGGCATACGTTCCTTCTTCACAGGACACGGTGTCTGCCGGCCTTCGCCATATCGGCGAGATGGACCCGTCGTTCAACGAGAGCGCCTTCAAAGAGAACGCGGAGGACATGTTCTTCAGGATACAGGGCGGCTGGACGAAACGCGACATGAGCGGCGTGAGGAACCTTTTGACGCCGCAGATGCTCGATATCTTTCAGACGGAGATCAACGGGCTCGTTGCGAGCAAACAGTTCAACCGTCTTGAGAACATCGCCGTCCGGCAGGTCGAGATTGTCGACGCTGCGCAGGACCAGGGTGAAGAATGGATAACAGTGAGATTTCTCGCGAGCCTCCTTGACTATGTCACCGATGAGGCTGCCGGGAACGTAATCTCCGGAAGCTCAACCGACCCTGTGAAATTTCTTGAATACTGGACGTTCACGAGAAAGATCGGGGAGAAGAGCTGGCGCCTCGCCGGGATCACGCAGGAAAAGGATTATTAAGAAGGGGAACTAATTTCCTTGACAGGGCAAAATGCTTTGTGCTAAAAAGAGAACACTATGATAAAGACAGCCAAAAGAACAAACTGGGCTTGGTGGTGGTTAGTGTAGGTGCGAGACCGTAAATAACCGGCCACGGGCGGTCTTGCACTGTCCGTGGCCTTTTTGTTTAAAGAGGCCATGGGTCATATCGATCCACGGCCTTTTATTTTATCCAAAGAAAGGAGGAAAAGGATGGAAAAGAAGATCTTTTTAAGCGAAAAGGAGATGCCGAAGGCGTGGTACAATATCCAGGCAGACTTGAAGAGCCCCCTGCCGCCGCCGCTCAATCCGGCCACCGGCGAGCCGATCACGCCCGATATGCTCGCGCCCATATTCCCCATGAACCTGATCGAGCAGGAGGTGAGCACACAGCGGTGGATAGATATCCCCGACGAAGTCCTCCAGAGGATCCTCATGTGGAGGCCGACGCCGCTTTCCAGGGCCTATTCGCTCGAGAGGTTCCTTGGTACGCCTGCGCACATATACTTCAAGAACGAGGGCGTCAGCCCTCCCGGAAGCCACAAGCCCAACACGGCAGTCCCGCAGGCATACTACAACAAGATATTCGGCACCAAGAGGCTGACCACGGAGACCGGGGCGGGCCAGTGGGGAAGCGCCCTTGCATACGCGTGCAACCAGTTCGGCCTTGAGCTCAAGATATACATGGTGCGGGTGAGCTATAACCAGAAGCCCTACAGAAGGGTGATGATGGAGACCTGGAACGGAAAGTGCGTCCCCAGTCCGAGCCCCCACACGAACGCAGGGAGAAAGTTCATCGAGAAAGACCCTGAGCACCCCGGCAGCCTGGGGATCGCGATCAGCGAGGCCATCGAGGACGCCGTCACCTCAAAGGACACGAAGTATTCCCTTGGCAGCGTCCTGAACCATGTCCTTATGCACCAGACCGTTATAGGGCTTGAAGCGGAGAAGCAGCTCGCTATGGCAGGCGAATATCCCGATGTCGTCATAGGGTGCGCCGGGGGAGGGAGCAACTTCGCGGGCCTTTCATTCCCCTTCATCAGGGACAAGATCCACGGGAAGGATATCAAGATAATCGCCTGCGAGCCTACTTCCTGCCCGACGCTGACGAGAGGCCACTACCTTTATGATTTCGGCGATACGGCAAAGACAACGCCGCTTCTGGCAATGTATTCCATAGGCCACGGCTTTGTCCCGGCGCCTATCCACGCGGGAGGGCTGCGCTACCACGGTATGGCGCCGCTCGTAAGCAAGCTTTATGCGGACGGGCTCATCGAGGCGCGGGCGTACAACCAGCTTGAGACATTCGCCGCGGGCATTACCTTTGCAAGGACCGAAGGCTTTGTCCCCGCGCCGGAGACGAACCACGCCATAGCCTGCGTGATCGAGGAGGCGAAGAAGGCAAAGGAAGAGGGGAAGGAAAAGGTGATCCTGATGAACTGGAGCGGCCACGGCATTATCGATCTGCCTTCCTACGACGCTTACATGGCGGGAAAGCTCCAGGACTACGCGCTGCCTGATGAGGAGATCGAAAAGCTGGTGAAGGAGCTGGATGTATTCCCGAAGCCACGCTGACAGCTCACAGCATTCGGCATACAGCTCACAGCAAAGGGCTGTATGCTGATCGCTGAAAACTGATAGCTGTCTTTTTGGAGGTTGATTATGGAGATCTATTGTTCCCAGCTTGGCATGTTGATCGGGTTTTCCTATTGCATGTCCATGAACGACGGATTGCCGTGCAGAAATTCGATAGATTGCTGGAAAGAAAGACTTGATATTGTGGCCTTTCTTAAGGCAAAATACAGCGACGCAGAGTTGAAAAAGGTCTTCGGCAGCCTGCCGAAGACCAGGCTTGACAGGATAATGGAGATGATCAGGGAGGTTTGATGCTGCTTTCAGACAGGGTAATGAGCGTGAGGCCCTCGGGGGTGCGGAAGATATTCGACCTTGCAAACAAGGTAAAAAACCCCATCAACCTCAGCATCGGCGAGCCTGATTTCGATATCCCCGACGAGGTCAAGCAGGAGGGGATCCGGTGGATACAGGCGGGTTTCAATAAGTATACCCCCTCAGGAGGCGTCCCGGAGCTTCGCGAGAAGATCCACCGCCACCTTCGCGCCAAGGGCATCATATGCGACGATGTGATCGTAACGGCGGGGGTGACGGGCGGACTCCTCCTCGCCCTCATGGTGACCCTCAACCCAGGCGATGAGATCATCATCCCCGACCCTTATTTCGTGCTCTATGAGTACCAGGTGCAGCTCCTCGGTGGGAAGCCCGTCTTTTTCGATACCTATCCGGATTTCACCATCAAGGAAGAGGCGCTGAGGGATGCCATCACGCCCAGGACAAGGGCCATCCTTGTGAACAGCCCCAACAACCCGACAGGCGCGGTCTGTTCCCGGGCCGAGCTTGAGATTGTTGCGCGGGTGGCGCGCGAGAAAGATCTTCTTGTATTTTCTGACGATATCTATGATGGATTTATGTATGGGGACATCGCGCGGCAGGCATACCTGGGCCAGTTCTATGAGAAAACGGTCACCTTCGGCGGCTTTTCAAAGACCTGGGGAATGACAGGATGGAGGATAGGATACGTTGCGGGGCCTCAGGAGATCATCCAGTGCATGGTGACAATGCAGCAGTACGTGTTCAGTAGCATCAATTCCTTTGCGCAGAAGGCCGCGCTCTTTGCCCTTGACTATCCCATGGATTCATTCATTGAGGGCTACAAGCGGAAGAGGGACCTGATCTATGAAGGGCTGAAGGATAAATATCAGGTGGTGAAGCCGGAGGGGGCGTATTTTATCTTCCCCGAGATTCCCGGAGGCGACGGAGACGCGTTTGTGGAGAAGGCGCTGGAGAAGAACCTTTTTATCATACCGGGCAGCGTCTTTTCGCGGAAGGGATCCAACGTCCGGATCTCATTCGCGGCAAGCGAAGAGAATGTACTGAAAGGCATCGAGATCCTGAGGAGCATGGCATAAGAAGAAGCAAAAAAAGTTCAACGTTCTATGCTCGAAGTTCAATGTTAAAATGAAGATCAAAACATAGAACCTTGAACGGTGAACGTAGAACTGGGGTTCAGAGCATGCATGAGGAAATAGCGAGAATATTGATTGAAAATGGAGCGGGGCTGGTCTACGCGACGAACAAGGCCGTGGAAAAAGGGCTGCGGTCGCTGCAGGATGAATTCCCGCACTTTCATTATGAGCTGTGCACGAACGAAAAGATCGCCTACGAGCAGGCGCTGTCATGCGCATATGCTTCCCGGAGGTCTGCCTGCCTGCTCTCGACTGAAGGGATGTATGAGGCGCTCGACCCTATTATGAGCTCGGCCTATACAGGGGTGATGGGCGGTTTCCTCGTGGTCTGCATCCGGGAAAACGACGTCTCGGCGACGCCGCTGGGGCCCTTTGCAAAGCTGCCCTTCATTGTTGCCGATACAATAGACGCATTCCGGTCTGCCGTCGAATTCGGATTTACAATATCGGAGAAATACGAGACGCCGGTCATTATACAGGCAACGCCGCTGGAAGACCGGCCGTCAGCAGGCAGCTTTCAAGAGACAGCATCGATAATCGATCATCGAGCATCCAGTATCGAGCATCCAGTATCGAGCAATGGACCTGCCCATTTTGCCAAAAACCCCAACCGCTGGGCGGCGACGCCGAAGTTCCGCTACCGCCTCCACAACGCATTGAACGAAAAGATAGAAAAGATCCGTGAAGAATTTGAAGGGTATGAAGGCAACCGGGCAACCGTTGCAACGAAAACCGGAGTAATCGCCGATACATTGTCGAGCCTTGAGTTCTACGACGAGGACGGGAGCATCCTGAGGCTCGCCACGCTCTTCCCCTTGCCGGAGAGGTTTGTTGGCGACTTCATCGACCGGATGGACGTTGTGTTCCTGGAAGAGGAATACCCTGTCATCGAGCTCCAGATCGCCGACCGGGCAAAGGTGCGGGCGAACAAGATGCAGTATTCATATGGAAGAGATAAGCCCCAGGAGTTCATGTACGGCATGTACGTGGTCCGCGACAAGCTCGGCCCCGCGTCTTCCATCAACATGGCGCACGGCATCAAAAAGCGGGAGCCCGGCAGGAAGGTCCTCGCCATCACCTATGAAGACTTTTTCTTTCATTCCGGGATGCCGGCCTTCGTGAACGTGCTTTACAACAGTTCGTCCTTCGTCCTCCTCGTAATGACAAACAGGCGCGAGGAGGAATTAAAGGGTGTACTCAGAGGATTCGGCTTCGAGAATTACCACCACCTCGAAAGCGTCTCTGAGGCGGAGAGGTTCAAAGATGCGGACGCGCTGACAGTGCTCTTTTGCAGAGGAATCATATGAAAAACAAGATCCGTTTTTTGAGTGAGGTGTCTGTTGAAGCTTGAGATCTTATGTGCAGGGATAGGGGGAAGGGGAGTGCTCCTGGCCTCTACCATACTCATGGAAACGGCCATAGCCGACGGTCTGAAGGCGTCGGCGTCCGATGAGTACGGTATGAGCCAGCGAGGGGGTTCCGTCGTTTCGCTTGTGAAGATCGGCGAGTTCAAAAGTCCCCTCATAGGGAGAGAGAACGCCGACATCCTTCTGGCCTTTGAAGAGAGCGAGTTCTACAGGAACCTCATGTTCCTCAAACGGGGCGGCATGGCGATTGTAAATACCTCCAAAGACGCCTTGCCTGAAGAAGTGGAAAGGCTTTTGCAGGAGAGGAACATCAGGATTCAAAAGATAGACGGAGATGGAATAGCGAAGCAGAAGGGCATGATCAAGGCCTCCAACATCGCGATCCTCGGGTACTTCTCATCCCTGGGCATTGAACCCTATTCGAGCGCGAACATAACGCGGACAATTGTTGATAGGACAAAAGGAAAATTCGTCGAGAAGAACCTGGAGATCTTCGAGGCAGGCGCAGAAAAGGGCAAAGGAAAATGACAGAGACAGATAAGGGCAATAAAAAGACAGACGCAGAGGTGATGATCGGCAACTATGCGATCGCGCGCGGTTTTGTTGAGGCGGGCATCGAGCTTGCAGCGGCGTATCCCGGAACGCCGAGCTCCGAGATCCTTCCGGGAATAGTGGAGTTCAAGCGGCGCGAGAAGATGGATATCCATACCGAATGGTCCGTGAACGAGCGGTGCGCGCTGGAGGTTGCCTTCGGCGCCGCCCTGTCAGGCCATAAGGCGGTCTGCATGATGAAGCAGGTCGGCCTGAACGTTGCATTCCCCGGGCTCCTGAAGGGAAGGAAGAAGGCCATAAAAGGCGCGTTCGTCATCGTCTCCTGCGACGATCCCGGGCCGCAGTCGTCGCAGACGGAGCAGGATACGCGGCTGCTCGCGACGCTCTTTGACATTCCCGTCTTTGATCCGGCCTCGCCTGCAGAGGCTGCTGACGTCGCCTACTATGCCGTGCAGTACTCTGCGGAGCATAAGGTCCCCGTCATTATCCGTCCCACTCACAGGGTCAGCCACGCCCGCGAAGCGATCCCCCTTTATCCGATCGGTACCCGCACGGTTGCCCTGCAGGAGGGAATACAAAGGCCGTTCAACGTTCAATGTTCAACATTCAATGTTAAAACAGAACAGATAAAAGACGCCGGCAGAAAGCCGTCAGCAGTCAGCTTTCAGCAGTCAGCTTCTTCCAATTCACCTCATTCGTCGGGTTCGCTGACATCTGATAGCTGTGAGCTATTAGCTGATCTTGGGATTGTTGCTTCCGGCATGTCCTGCTCCATCGTTGCGGATGTCCTTTCAGAGCTCGGCCTCGCCGAGGCTGTCCCGCTATACAAGGTGCTGCAGCTGTCAGCCGTCAGGAGCGAGGATCGAGGAACCACTAACCAACCTCCACCCTCTAACCTCCAACCTCCAACATCAAGCTCTTCCCCTCGGAATGCCGGCGGTTTGTTGAACGTTGAACGTAGAACGTTGAACATAGAACAGTTTTTGCCTCGCGCCTTACGGAGCTTCTTCGACTCTGTCGATAAGGTTCTCGTCCTCGAAGAGACCGATATGGTGATCGAGGCCATTATCGGCGATTCGAAAAAGACCTTTGGCAGGAGAAACAGCTATGTGCCGGCGGCAGGAGAGCTTACCTATGACGTGATCAGGGATGTCATTGTGAGGGTCGCCAATGAGACAAAAACAGGAAAGTCGAAATTTGTCCCTGACCTCACAATCGAAGATGCGCTGAAAAGCGTGCATGTGCAGCCGAGGCCTCCCAAGCTATGTGCCGGCTGCCCCCACAGGGCCTCATTCTATGCAATGCGGCGGGCCTTTCCAGGCGCCGTATTCCCCGGTGATATCGGCTGCTATACCCTCGGCATTACCATGGGGGCGGTCGATACCTGCGTGGATATGGGGAGCGGCGTAACATTGGGCGCAGGTTTTTACGACGCCTTCAGGAATGAAGAAAAATTGCTGCCCATTATTGCGTCGATAGGGGATTCGACCTTTTTTCATGCGTGCCTTCCCCCCCTCCATGACGCTGTCAGCAAGAATAAGCGGTTTATCCTCATTATCATGGACAACGGGACCACCGCCATGACGGGTATGCAGCCGACGCCGCAGACGGGCGTCACGGTGGACGGGTTATTCAACCACGCGGTGAAGATAGAGGATGTTGTCAAAGGCCTTGGCGTCAAGTTTTTGAGGGTCCTTGACCCCTACGACATCCCGCTCATGGTCTCCACAATCCGCGAAGCCTACACCTACCTCAGCCACCAGCCCCCAGCAGACAGCCATCAGCCTCCAGCGATCACCG
>DIFC01000031.1:53394-53989 GCA_002418945.1 Deltaproteobacteria bacterium UBA5758
CACCCTCCAACCTCCAACCTCCAGCTATCAGCCATCAGCAGACAGCCATCAGCCATCAGCTATCGCCGATCAACCTCCAACCTCCACCCTCCAACCTCCAACCCCAAGCTCTTCCCCTCACGGCGCCGACGGTTCGTCTAACGTTGAACAGGTCTTGTCGCCTGGTCCTGCCGTTATCATCGCCCGGCGTGAATGCATCCTTAACGCAAAACTGAAGCCCGAAGAGATTATTGATATAAGCGCCATTGAAGAAGACTGCATCGGCTGCAAACAATGCATCATAGAGTTTGAGTGCCCCGCGCTCGTATTCGATGAGGAGGCAAAGAAGGTCAGGATCGACGACGGGCTGTGCATACAGTGCGGAATGTGCCTCTATGCCTGCCACAAACAGGAAAAAGGCAAAAAACTTCAAAAACAATTCGGCAAACACACCACAAAACCCAAACCCAAATGATACCATCCCATATCGACACCACCGTCCCCTCCCCACGGGGTCGTCTTTTAGTCCCCTCCCCACTTGCTGGGGAGGGTCAGGGTGGGGCAGATGACCACCCAGCTGCAACAATCCCACGTCCCCTCCCCACGGGGGTATCCT
>DIFC01000031.1:54079-85521 GCA_002418945.1 Deltaproteobacteria bacterium UBA5758
GTCAGTGCTACCGTCCCCTCCCCACTTGCTGGGGAGGGTCAGGGTGGGGCAGGTATTCACCCAAATGATACCATTCCATATCGACACTACCGTCCCCTCCCAACGGGGGTATCCTTTAGTCCCCTCCCAAGGTACATGGGTCAGTGCTACCGTCCCCTCCCCACTTGCTGGGGAGGGTCAGGGTGGGGCAGGAGAGGGTCAGGGTGGGGCTAATTGAAACGCCACCTCTTCCGCCACTCCCGCAACCTCAGAAACAACCCCACCGATGTCGAAAGATTACTATGGCAGCACCTGCGAAAGAGACAGATGCTGGGCTTAAAATTCCGCAGACAACAGCCAGTTGACAATTATATCGTTGATTTCATATGCTTAGAGAATAAGCTCGTAATAGAGGTCGATGGCGGACAGCATTCATCGCAGCAAGAAGAGGACAGAGAGCGGGATAGGGACCTGGAAAGAAGTGGTTTTAAGGTCCTGCGGTTCTGGAACAACGAGGTGCTGGAGAACATGGAAGGAGTTTTGGAGAAGATAAGGATCAATTGTCTGGGTCACCCACCCCTTGATCCCCTCCCGTCAAGGGAGGGGAAATGAAAAACGAAACTCCTACCGCCTCCTCAAAAGTGGCTCCTATCGCTACTTCAAAAGAAAGAGGGGAGATGAGGAATAAGGCCCATGCCACATCAAAAGGAAGAGGGGAAATGAAAGACAAACCCCTACCACTATCTCAAAAGAAAGAGGAGAGATGAGGAATAAGCCCCATGCCACTTCAAAAGGAAGAGAGAGGAAATAGAAATAAGTCCCTTGTCTTTTCAAAATAAAGAGGGGAGATGAAAAACATGACCCTTACCGTTTCCTCAAAAGAAAAAGGGGATATGAAGGACAAACTCTCTGCCTCCACCGTTACGCTGTCCATAATTATCATTGCCAAGGACACGAAAGAGCTCCTGCGGCAGCTCCTCCGCTCCATCGAACAGGACGCATTCCTCAGAGCCTTCCTGCTGGAGACGATCATCATTGACAATGCCTCTGCTGACGGAACGGGCGAAATGGCCGGCAGCGAATTCCCGTGGACCGTCTATGTAAGGAATGACAGGAACATGGGCTTCGCGGCGTCGGCGAACCGGGGGATCGGCCGATCTGCGGGAAAGTACGTGCTGCTTCTCAATTCAGACACGATCCTCATCGAAGGCGAGATCGTAAAGATGATTGCTTTTATGGAAGACAATCCCGATGTAGGGATATGCGGCCCGCAGCTCGTCTATCCTGATATGCGTCCGCAGCGCTCATCCGCCTCAATCCCGTCCCTCCTCACAGAGCTGTTTCCCTTCCACACCGCCGTTTCCTCTTTGTTTGCGCTTTGGGCAACCCCTCCGGCATCCGGCAGGCCGCTTCGGGCATCATGCTGCGGATACGGTATCCCTTGTACACTGGAAGGGCGCGGCAATGCTGAAGACGGGGTTTCCGCCGCTTCGCCATGTGCCGACAATAAGCATGAGGATCACGTCGGCGTCAGCGAGGCGCTCCAGCTCTCCGCTCTCCGCTCCCAGATCTCCACTCTCAACTCTCAGCCCTCCGCCCGTGATGTCCCTTCCATCATCGGCGCCGCCATGATGATAAGAAGGGCGCTGTTCAACGATATCTCCGGGTTTGACGAGCAGTTTTTCTTTTTCCTCGAAGAAACCGACCTCTGCCTCCGTGCAAGACAGTCGTCAGCTATCAGCAGACAGCCGTCAGCAATCACCGATCAACCTCCAACCTCCAACCTCCAACCTCTAACCTCCGGCTGTCAGCCGTCAGCAATCACCGATCAACCTCCAACCTCAAGCTCTTCCCCTCACGATGCCGGCGGTTTATTTAACGTTGAACATAGAACATTGAACGTTGAACCTGTTTTCCCCCCCTCGCGGGTTGTCCTCCTCCCCGACGCCAGGGTCATTCATCTCCAGGGGAAAACGGTAGGTAAGAACTGGTTAAAAGGCAGGATCGAATACAACATCTCGCTCTACAAGTTCATCAAAAAGCACCACAGCACCCTCTATTACCGCGCCTTCCAGGCGGCGCGCTTCCTGAAATCCACCATCATGATTCTCGTCCTCTCCCTCCTCCCTTTCCTCCTCATAGGCAAGGGCATCCGGAGACGTTATGTCTATTACTGGAAGGTGCTCCTCTGGCACCTCGCCGCCTGTCCCCCCACCGCCGGACTGCGCAGTTAAACAAGCCGATCAGCTCTCCAGCACGAAGATCACTTCCAGCGTTACCCTGAATTCAACGATCTTGCCGTCTTCCACTCGAATGCGCTGTTCCTGAACGCGGATCCCTGTTATGCCCCTTAATGTCTTTGAAGCCCTCTTGAAGCCCACCATGATCGCGTCGTCGAAGCTCTTCGGCGAACCCGCAACGATCTCTGTCACGCGCGCTACCCTGCCTTCAGACCTCATAAGCCAACCCTCCTTAATTATTTATAATGATGGTTAAAAGAAAAATAGCAGGAAGAGCCAATCCTGTCAACAGATTTCAATCCCTGAGCAAAAGCAAAGCCTCGGCTGTCAGAATTGCGGTCAATGAATACCTCAAGAAGAAAAAGGCAGAAAAGATAAAATCCATGAAAGGCCTCCTTGAATTTGATATGACCGCCCAGGAGGTCAGGCATTATGAGAGGTAGGAAGGTCCTGGTCGATACATCTGTGGCGTTTACCGTGATCGACCAGAGCGAAGATACGTGGATTGCCGCAGGGAAGCAATCTTTTACGATGAAAAGAAAAGGGGTAACCGTAAACCTCGTTGACTGCTATATTGCTATTCTTGCGAATGAGAACAAGTGTGCAGTACTCACCCTGGATGAGCATTTTAAAAGCATCGTAAAATTTATCAAGATCGACCTCATGCCGCAACATTAATTGAACATAGAACATTGAACGTTTTTTATGCTTGACATTATTATACAATAAGCTTAACATGTTCTCTGTTCAGTGTCTGAACAAACTCCAAATAGCTGTAATCCTTCATTTTTTATAAAATGAAACGGCGGTAGCCTGCCCGGAATACAGTTCAACGTTCTATGTTCAACGTTCAAAGTTAGCACATGAAGATCAAATGTTTTGAAGATATTGAAGCCTGGAAGGAAGCAAGGGACCTAACGAAAATGATCTATAGCAGCATTGCTCATATTAAAGACTATGGCTTTAAGGATCAGATTCAAAGAGCGGCAATCTCTGCTATGTCAAATATCGCTGAAGGATTTGACAGGGGCAGCAATAAAGAATTCATTCAGTTTTTAATAATCGCCAGAGGTTCTGTTTCGGAAGTTAAAAGCCTCTGTTATGCAGCACTAGATTTAGGCTATCTGCAGAAAGACATTTTAAACAATATTTTTGACAAGTGCGGAAAACTAACTAACCTCTTGAACGGATTTATACGCTACTTGAAAAGCTCATCAAGGAAAGGTTAGCGATGTACAAGTTTAGCTGCTTTGTTAACCTTGAACGTTGAACATAGAACATTGAACGGTAGTTTATCGTGAATGAGTCCCACTTCAAAACCCTCCGTGAGCTTTCGGCCAACGGCAACCTTACCCAGCGCGAGCTTTCGGAGAAGCTGGGCTTAAGCCTCGGTAGCGTCAACTACGTCATCCAGGCCCTCATCGGCAAGGGCTATGTGAAGGCGCAGCGCTTCAAGAACTCGAAGAACAAGATGGGCTATATGTACATCCTCACGCCAAAGGGGATGAACGAGAAGGTGAGGCAGACACAGGAATTCATCCACAGGAAGATGGTCGAGTACGAGAGGCTCAAGCACGAGATCGAAATCCTGAGAAATGAACAATAATCTATCATTCAAAGCCTTATAAAATGGATTCTCAATCGAATAGCTCGTTGATCAAAATATTGAAAAAGAGGCTTGCCTCAGAGGGAGCGATCAATTTTGCGTATCTCTTCGGCTCGCGAGCGCGAAATAATGCGGGTAAGCTCAGCGACATAGACATTGCCGTGCATCTTGATAATAACGTGAATGTTTTTGCCTACCGGCTTTATCTGACAGAGGAAATAATGAGGGCTGTCGGGAGAGAAGAGGTGGATATCGTAATAATGAACGATGCCACAACACTTTTATGCCATCAGATCATAAAAGACGGTATCCTTCTGAAGGATGACAGGAAACTGAGACTCGACTTTGAGATGCGCGTTGTGAAGGATTACCTTGATACCAGTTATCTTCGCAGCACGCAACTTTTATACATGAAAAAGCATATTAAGGCGGGCACATTCTTTGGTTAGGAAAGAGCTGATAACCGCGAGGCTGGAAAGGCTCGGCGATTACATGAAGACCTTAAAGGCCATCAGGAAATACAGCCTTGATAATTTCAAAAATGATGTATTTATTCACGCCACGACAGAACGGTATCTTCAGCTCGCCATCGAATGTGTTCTTGATATAGGCAACCACATCATATCAGATCGTGGATTTCGAAAGCCTGACACCTACGCTGAGATATTTGAAATACTTGCCGAGAATAAGATCATTACAAAGAAACTTTTGAAGGAGATTGAAGGAATGGTCGCCTTCCGGAACATTCTTGTCCACGATTATCTTCGTGTGGACCTTGATAAGGTTTATGACATTCTTCATAAAAGACTTATGCCCCTTGAGAAACTTGGGACGGCATTCAGCCGCCTGCTCTGATGAACGTATCACTTGAAGATACTGTTCACGCTTAATGCATATTTGATGCAGAAGCAAATAAAAGAAAAGCTCTACTCTGTGCCCTCTGTGTTCTTGAAGGAGCGCAGTGACTGGGCGAGAGAAAAAGCCTTTAACCCTAAGCAGCTGATGGCCAGATGAATAGGAAAAACCAGAAACAGATCATAAAGAAAATGACCGCGGAGCAGAAGATCCGGGCGGCCCTTGACCTTTACTATTCCGCCCGCGCTCTGAAAGCCGCCGGCCTGCGGGCGATGCATCCCGGGATAAGCAAGGAAGAGATCGACAAGAAGGTCCGAGAGATATTCCTCTATGCAGGAAACTAACCTATTTCAGCTTTTTACAAACCCGTTGAACGCAATGGGCGTAAAATATATGGTTACGGGAGCCGTTGCGAACATCGTATACGGCGAGCCCCGCTTGACCCACGATATTGACCTTGTTCTTGAGATAGAAGACGAAGACGCAGAAAGGATCGCCTCAAGCTTTCCCCTCGATCAGTTCTACTGTCCGCCGATAGAGGTTATTGTCATTGAATCGAAACGGCGTATGCGTGGCCATTTTAATATCATCCACCATAAGACCGGCTTTAAGGCTGACATATATATCGCGGGCGATGATCCGCTGCATGCCTGGGCGCTGCAAAACAAAAGAAGGATAAGCATCGAGGGAAAGAATCTCTGGATAGCGCCCATTGAATATGTGATCCTCAGGAAGCTTGAATACTACAGAGAAGGGGGATCGGAGAAACATTTGCAGGACATTGCGGGAATGATCGCAACCTCAGGGGGTCAGATAGACTGGCCATTCCTGATAGAAAAGATCAAGCAATACAAGCTCCAGAAGCAGGCCGGCAGGATAAAAACGCTGAATGAGAAGATCAAGAAAAGCAAGTAAGGCAAGTAAAGCATATCTCTCGCCCGCTTCGCTCGATCCCGCAGAGAATGACAAAATATAATTTGATCAAATAAGCCATGAAATTGACCCGTTTCGAAGAGATTGAAGCCTGGCAGGAAGCAAGAATCATTGTTAATAAGGTTTATAGTGTTTGTGGTGTTAACGGGTTTAGAAAAGATTATAGTCTAAGCGACCAGATAAAGCGTGCAGCGGTGTCAATCATGGCTAATATTGCCGAAGGATTTATTCGTCGATCAGACAAAGAATTTATACAATTTCTATTTATAGCAATGGCATCATGCGCTGAGGTTCAGAGCCATCTGTACGTTGCTCAAGATCAGGGTTATATTGGAAAGAGTGAATTTGACCAGATTTACAATCAAGCTGATAAAACTGCACGAATGATCTCCGGCCTTATTAAATACCTGCGCTCCTCGACCAAACAGACCAGATAGACTAAATAGACTAAATAGACCAAATAGACTAGACCCGGGGGTTATTATGAATAAAGCACTGCTTGTAGGGATTAACAAGTACAAATTACCGGGCAGCAATCTTCAGGGCTGTGTCAACGACGTCACAAACATCCGCCACAGCCTGCTTACCTACTTTGGTTTCACCGTCAAGCAGATCCGCGTCGTCACCGATGAGCGCGCAACGAAAAGAACATCATGACAAGGCTCGAATGGCTCATAAAGGGCGCAAAGCCCGGAGACCGTCTCGTCTTCCACTACTCCGGCCACGGCTCCCAGATCAGGGACCGCGACGGCGACGAGCTGAAGGACCGCCTCGACGAAATCATCTGCCCCCACGACATGGACTGGGACGGCACGTACATCGTCGACGACGAGCTTGCCAGGATCTTCTCAAAGATCTCCAAAGGCGTCCGCCTCGAGGTCTTCCTCGATAGCTGCCATTCGGGAACCGCCACAAGAGAGATGCGCATGCCCGAACGCATGCCCGAATACCTCCCCGGGGAAGATGCTCCGGCCGCCATGAGCGTGAAGCAGCGGTACCTGCCGCCTCCGGTCGACATCCTCTGCCGCGAGGAGGAAGACCTTCCGGTTCACAGGCTTCTCAAAGGGATGACGAACCCGTCCTCCCATGTCCTCTTCTCGGGCTGCCGGGAGAACCAGACCTCCGCAGACGCGTACATCAGTAAGGCATACAACGGCGCCTTCACGTACTACCTCTGCAAGCACCTGCGGGACACCTCCGCCGCCATCACCCGCGCCGAGCTTTTGAAGCGCGTCCGCGCCTCGCTTAAGTTCAACGACTTCGACCAGGTGCCACAGCTAGAAGCCCCGACAGAGAAAAAGAAGAAAAGAGTGCTGGAATAAATCGAATATCGTATATCGATTATCGATTATCGATCATCGGCATTACTACGACCAGGTCCCTCAGTTCGAAGCCCCAACAGAGAAAAAGAAGAAAAAAGTGTTGGAATAAAAGAAATAAAGACCATTTTTAGCCACAGATGCACACAGATAAAAGCCGATATAGTAACCGTGCCCTCCATTGCGATAGACCGTTTAAGCATTCTGTTAACTCGAAGTAACTGGATATGAGGTGAAAAAGTGATGGTCAAGGGATATTGTATGAAATTGACCCGCAGTAATGGTGCATGGTACAATGAAAAGCAATTATTAATGTTATTGTAACGGAGAGGAGGTAAACATGAGGACGACGATGCTGAAAAGACAACTAATTCAGGACATTGAAACGTTGTCTGAAGTAAAAATAAGAGAAGTTATGAACTTTGTTGACTATTTGAAGATCAAGGAGGATGAGTGGTTTATTACGTATGTAAATAAACGGGGAGAATCAGCAAAAGCCGCAAGAAAGGCTGGTAAGAAATTTATCAAATTAGAAGAATTGCAGGCAGAATACGCGTAATTTAAATGAGCAAATATATCCTCGAATTATCACCGGCAGCAAAAAGAGATTTAAAAAAACTCCCCTTAGAAGTTCAGAAAGATATTGTTTTTAGTCATCTCCCGGCCATAAGAGAGAATCCATATAAATCAGGTAAACCCTTGAATGGCGCATTACATTATGAACGATCGTATCATTTTGGCAGAAAACCAGAGTATCGGATAATCTACTACGTAGAGCGCAGTATTATAACCATCACGCTTATCGGTTCGCGTGAGAGCATATATAAAAAAGCAAAAAGAAGGTAACCGACACCTCAGTTTTCGCCACAGATGCACACAGATAAAAGCCGATATAGTAACCGTGTCCTCCATTGTGATAACCCGTCGACGGTCTTAAAGCCGAATGACGTAACCCTAAGACGCAACGGGCCTCGTCGCCGTCACCTAACGACAAATAGAACTTCTCGCATATGTAAATCAACGCAATGAACTTAATAAACCAGATAAACGATGACAGAAAAACTGACAATAAAAGACCTGACCCCTACCTCGACATTGAATAGAAAAACCGATCATCGATTGTCGATTATCGATCATCGAATATCGGCATGATTAAGACCAGGTCCCGCAATTAGAAGCCCCAACAGAGAAAAAGAAGAAAAGAGTGCTGGAATAAATCGATTAAAGAAAATAATCTTTTAAAATGGAAAAGCTATCTTTAAACGCTATAATCAATCACTTGCAGAAAAACAAGAGATATTTGTATGAAAGATTTGGAGTGACCCGCATAGGAATTTTTGGAAGTTTTGTACAAGGTGTAGAAACCCCCTCGAGTGACATTGATATGGTGGTGGAGATGGAAAAGAGCAGAAAAAATCTCCATACATTCCTGGAACTCAAAAGATATTTAGAAAAAGAGACAGCAAGAAAGATAGACCTGGGATTTGAACATTCCCTAAAACCAATAGTGCAAGAAAGCATAAAAGAACAAATAATTTATGTCTGAAAGAAGCTATCGCCTGTATCTTATAGATATTCTGGAATCAGGCAATGCGATACTCGAGTATAACAAAGACATGTCTTTTGAAACATTTCGGAATGACAGGAAGACATACTCGGCAGTCATCAGAGAGTTCGAAATCATTGGAGAAGCAGTAGGTAAGCTGCCCGATGATGTGAAACAAAGATATCGCGATGTTGAATGGCAGGATATAAAAGATTTTAGAAATCTTCTAACGCATGAATACTTTGGAGTTGATCTGGAAATCCTGTGGAAAGTCATCCAGGAAGATCTCCCCGGTTTAATGAAAAACATAAATGAAATTATGAAAGAAATTCCATAAACCTAACTACCATGAACCAAATAAAACACTTGACGTTGTAAACTCAATATCGATCATCGGCATTATTAAGACCAGGTCCCGCAATTAGAAGCCCCAACAGAGAAAAAGAAGAAAAAAGTCCTTGAATAAAAAAGACTTTAAAACGTCTTATTGAAATACGTACCATATTATGCTATTATGTACGTATGGAGGTATGAAGATGGAGACAAAATTGACGCTGAAACTGGACTCGGTAATAATTAAGCGGGCTAAACGATATGTCAATAAGCATAAGGGATTGAGTCTTTCAAAACTTGTGGGAATATATTTCAGGTCTCTCACGAGCGAAGAAAATATAGACAAGGCAGTTCCTCCAATCGTGTCGAGCTTGGCCGGTGTTGCCATGAAAACAAAGAATGAGAACCTTAAAGACGAATATACGGGATACCTTGTTAAGAAATATAAATAATGGACAAAATATTTATCGATACAGACATTATCCTCGACCTGATCCAGAAAAGAGAACCTTTTTATGGCGATGCCGTAAAACTGTTTTCTCTTGTTGAAGAGAAGCAGATTACGGGATATGTCTCGCCTCTTATATTCGCAAATCTGTACTATATCTTGCGCAAAGCAGATTCGAAAACATTTGCCGTTCAAACGCTCATGCGTCTAAAAGCACTTGTGAGGGTTCTTGCCATTGACGAGAAGATAATAGAGCTGGCTCTTTCTTCCGGCTTTAGAGACTTTGAAGATGCAATACAATACTACGCGGCGTTAGGAGCCAAACTAAAATATCTTATAACGCGAAATAAGGCCGACTATAAAGAATCGGGCATCATCCTGTGCACAGCCAGGGAATATCTGACAATACGATCATCAACGCCCGCAAACAAATAGCTTTTGAACACAACAAACGCAATAGACAACTACGGCACCTTCCGTGTGCCGAGTCGAACATACTTTTCACGGTATAGTGGCAGAAAAATAGTAGCCTGCCAACCACGCAATACGATTTACGAATAACGTTTACGATTTTTTTCCAATTACGAATTACGGCTTTTCTCCAATTACGAAAACGAGGTCCCCATGCAGCGCGCATTGATCACCGGCATCACCGGCCAGGACGGAAGCTACCTCGCAGAATTACTGCTCTCCAAGGGCTACGAGGTCCACGGCCTTATCCGCCGTGCCAGCACCTTCAACACCGGCCGCATCGACCACATCTACACCGACCCCCATACGGAGGGCAGAAGGCTCTTTCTCCATCACGGAGACCTCTCCGATTCAGGCCAGCTCATCAACCTCATCTACAATATAAAACCCGACGAGGTATACCACCTCGGCGCGCAGAGCCATGTGCGGGTAAGCTTCGATGCCCCGGAATATACCGGCGATATTACCGGCATCGGCACAACCCGGCTTCTCGAATCGATCCGCCGAAGCGGCATAAAGACGAAATTCTACCAGGCATCGTCATCGGAGCTCTTTGGCGCCGCCCCACCTCCCCAGAACGAGAAAACGCCATTCTACCCGAGAAGCCCCTATGCCGCTGCCAAGATCTATGCCTACTGGATGGTCACAAACTACCGTGAAGGCTACGATCTCTTCGCCTGCAATGGCATCCTCTTCAACCATGAATCCCCGCGCCGCGGCGAGACCTTCGTCACGCGCAAGGTCACCCGCGCCCTCGCAAATATCCTCGCTGGCCGCCAGAAAAGGCTCTACCTCGGCAACCTAAATGCGAAGCGCGACTGGGGCTTTGCCCCTGAATATGTGGAGATGATGTGGCTCATGCTCCAGCAGGACAGACCGGACGATTACGTGGTGGGGACCGGAGAAAGCCACACGATCCGCGAGTTCGTAAACCTTGCCTTTTCCTATGCCGGCATGGAGATCGAATGGCACAGCACCGGCCCCACCGAGCAAGGAATAATAAAGTCCGTGAATCGTAAAACGTTAACCGTGAATAGCAAGAGTGCTTTTGACGAATTACGAATTACGAATTACGAATTACGATCAGGTTCAGTCGTCGTCGAGATCGACCCCCGCTATTTCCGTCCCACAGAGGTGGATTTCCTCCAGGCAGACATCACAAAGGCACGCAGGCAGCTCGGATGGGCCCCGCGCATCACCTTTTCGGAGCTTGTAAAGATCATGGTCGACTACGACCTCAGGATGGTAGGCCTCACTCCACCCGGCGAAGGCATCGCCGCATGCCAGGCAAAAGACTTCTGCTACACCGAACACACCTTCGCAACCAACGAACAGATAAGAGAAAGATAGATCAAAATCCGTTATTTGATTTTCGAAATAAATGAATTTACAAAATAAACGTATCACAATAACAGGAGGCAATGGTTTTTTGGGTCATCACCTCATCCGCACGCTCAAATCCCATGGCTGCAGCAACATCTCAATCGCCGACCTCCCCGAATACAACCTTGTCAACCTCCCGGACATCCAGTGCATGTATTCCGACCAGAAACCCGACATCGTCATCCATCTTGCCGCAAAGGTCGGCGGCATCGGTTTCAACCAGGAAAACCCCGCCTCGCTTTTCTACGAGAACGCAATGATGGATATTCAGCTTATGCATGAGGCGTACCTCCGCAAGATCGAGAAGTTTGTCGCCCTTGGAACCATATGCGCCTATCCGAAGTTTACCCCGGTTCCCTTTAAAGAAGACGACATATGGAACGGCTACCCGGAAGAGACGAACGCCCCCTACGGTCTCGCGAAGAAGATGATGCTTGTCCAGTCCCAGGCCTACCGGCAGCAGTACGGCTTTAATTCCATCTTCCTTCTGCCTGTCAACCTCTACGGCCCCGGCGACAATTTCAGCTTCAGGTCATCCCATGTGATACCGGCGTTAATCCGCAAACTCCACCTCGCCAACCTGCTCTCCCGGGGAGACTTTAAGGCTATCATCGCAGACTTCCTTCGCAATAAAGACGGAGAAACAGTAATTCGTAATACGAAATTAGCAATCAGTGAAACATCATCCGAAGAAGACATCCTGGCCATTCTCAAATACTATGGCATCTCCTGCTCACAACTCACGAATCACGAATCAAGTCAGTCATTCCAATTACGAATTACGAATTACGAATTACGAGATGTTTCCGTCGAAATCTGGGGTACCGGTTCCGCCACCCGCGAGTTTTTCTACGTAGAGGACGCCGCCGAAGCGATAGCATTAGCGACAGAGGATTACGACAAGTCCGATCCCGTCAACATCGGCGCCGGGTTTGAGATCTCCATCAAAGACTTCGTTTCTTTGCTTGTAGAATTGATGGGTTTTAAAGGCAATATTTCCTGGAACACCTCAAAACCCGACGGCCAGCCCCGCCGCATGCTTGACACATCCCGCGCCGCTGCCGAATTTGCCTTCACCGCCAAAACATCTTTTACTGAAGGCTTACACAAGACAATTGATTGGTATGTTTCAACCTAAAAACGCGAACCAATACAGAAATCATTTTCCGATTTACGAATCACGAATTACGATTTTAAAAGGAGCATCTAAATGGCTGAGCAATTTTCTATAAGTCCAGACGGTACCAAATACCCGCTTCCCAAACAATCAGACTATAGCAGAGAATTTACCCGTATAGAAAAGCTCGTAGCAAAAGCCAAGCAAAAAAACCAGGAAATCGTTGTCGTCATGGGCGTAGGCTTTGTCGGCGCCGTCATGGCTGCCATCGTCGCCGATACCGTGGACTCAAAAGGTAAACCCTCAAAATTCGTCATCGGCATGCAGCGCCCAAGCCCACGGAGCTACTGGAAGATCCCCCTCCTCAATAGGGGCATATCTCCGGTAAAGGCGGAAGACCCAGAAGTAGACCCGATGATCAGACGCTGTGTCCTCGACAAGAAGACCCTCGTAGCAACATTCACATACGACGCCCTCCAGTTCGCCGACGTCGTTATCGTAGATGTCCAGCTCGATTACAGCAAAAAAGACCTCGGCAATGTTCGTACCGGCCACGTGGAGATGACCGCCCTCGAAGAATCCTTTGACATCATTGCCCATCGCATCAAGCCCGACTGCCTTGTCCTCATCGAAACGACCGTCGCGCCGGGCACGACCGAGCAGGTTGCCTTGCCGGCGATGAAGAAGATCTTCAGGCAAAGGGGCATCAAAAGTGATCCCCTTCTTGCCCACAGCTACGAGCGGGTCATGCCAGGGCGGAATTATGTGGCCTCCATCCGCGACTTTTGGCGCGTATGCAGCGGGGTAAATGAGGAGGCCACCAAACGGGTGGTGAAATTCCTCAACGAGGTCCTCAACACGAAGAAATTTCCCCTCACGGTCCTTGACCGCCCCATCGAATCCGAGACCGCGAAGATCGTTGAGAACAGCTACCGCGCAACTACCCTTGCCTTCTTGGATGAATGGAGCAAATTCGCGGAGCAGAACGGCGTGGATATCATGAAGGTCATCAAGGCGATCAGGGTACGCCCTACCCACAACAACATGATCTTCCCCGGACCGGGAATAGGTGGATACTGTCTTCCCAAAGACGGCGGCCTCGGCATCTGGGCATACCGGCACATCCTTGGATTTGAAGACGATCTCTTCAAGATTACCCCGCTCGCCATAGACATAAATGACACCCGCGCACTTCACGTAGCCCAGCTTGTCCGCGACGCGCTTCGCAATATGAGTAAACCGATCGCGAGCGCGGAGGTACTGGTCCTTGGGGCTTCCTACCGTGAGGATGTAGGCGATACCCGCTACAGTGGCTCCGAGATCCTCATCAGGAGGCTTGCTGAGATGGGCGCCGAGATACGCGTCCACGACCCCTATGTAGATGTCTGGTGGGAATTTACCAAACAGGATGAATATCCAAAAAACAACAAAAGCATATTCTTCAGAAACCAGAAAAAGCTGAAAGATTTGAAAGTTCTGAAAGATGTAGACGAATCCTTGAAAGATATCGATGTACTTGTGCTTGCCGTCCGCCATGAAGAATATATGGATCTTAACCCTGACATGATCCTTAAGCAGGCCGGAAAACCTATAGCCGTGATAGACTGCTTCGGTATCCTCGACGACAACAAAATTCGCCGCTACCTTGAATTAGGTTGCGAGGTAAAGGGTCTAGGAAGAGGTCATATCAGAAGATTGAAAGAAGAAATGAAAAAACAGTTGATAGTGAATAGATAAATTCAATAAAAAAACCATACACTATTCACTATGCACCATCAACTGTATTATCATGAAGGATTATAAAGAATTGGAGGTTTGGAAAAAAGGGATTGCGTTTGTTGTGGCAATTTATGAAACTACCAAGAAATTTCCCAAAGAAGAAATCTATGCTTTGGCTGACCAAATAAAAAGAGCCGCAGTATCTATACCCTACTAATATTGCAGAAGGAGTATCAAGAAATTCTACGAAAGAATTCATCCAGTTTCTTTCCATTGCGTTGGGTTCGACATCAGAGTTGGAGACCCAGATTATTATAGCAGAAAAAGTAGGGTACATTCAGAACGGAGAAAATTTGCGTTCCGATATTACAATTGTCAGAAAAATGCTAAACGCTCTTATATCATCGTTAAAAAAAGGAATATCAAATCCCCATGAATTTAACCTCCGTTCTGTATCCACTATGTACTATAACTATGCACCATCCACTAATCGCTATTCACTGTATTCAGGGATGCGAAGTGAAAGGCTTAGGACGAGGACATATACGAAGGTTGAAAGAAGAAATGAGAGCAAGCTCATGGCTGATGGCTAATTGCCCATAGGGAAGAAGCTAAAAAATGATTATTTTGCCTCTCGCAGGCGCAGAGCACACAGAGAATGAATTTTATCGTATTTCGATATTCGATATTTGAAATAAAAACATATCATCCGCAGTTACCCGCCTCTATCTGTGGCTAGATAAAAAAAGCGAGTTTTTTGCCAATTCAGAATTTAAAATTCATAATTCATAATTTAACACTGCCTTTAAAAGGCTTGGTCTGACCTCAAACAACCCGCAAATGGTCTTGAAATCAACAACAAGGAGGTTCTAATTAAATCATGTTTAGGAAAGAAGAGCTAACAGATAGTGTATTAATTATTGCAGAAGTCGGGCAGAACCATCAAGGCGATTTAGATATAGCCCTTGAATATATTAAGGTTTTTGCGAATGCAGGTGCCGATGTAATCAAGTTCCAAACACGAAACAATAAATATTTATTTTCTAAAGAGTCATACGAGACTACATACAACAGTGAAAATGCTTTTGCCGACGCCTACGGGCTGCATCGAGAAAAGCTTGAGCTTAAACCAGAATGGTTGCCAATAATCAAAGAAAATTGTGTAAAGCATGGCGTAAAATTTATGTCGACTCCTTTTGACGAGTCAAGCATTGAACTACTTTGTGATATTGGTGTTGATCTCCTGAAGGTTGCTTCATTCGACTTAGGTAATCTCCCATTAATTAATAGAATTGCAAAGACTGGCAAGCCCGTGGCTATCAGTACCGGCGGCGGGAAAATAGATCAAATTCGTGCAAGTGTAAATATACTTCTTGGGTATCTTGATGAAGTAGCGGTACTCCATTGCGTATCTGAATACCCGTGTGAATTTAATCGCCTTGGTCTGAATAACATCGAAGTGCTTATTAAGGAATTCCCGCAATGCGTCATAGGGTCTTCAGACCATTTCAATGGAACTTTGTCGGGCCCTATTGCTTACTTAAAGGGTGCCAGGGTATTTGAAAAACATGTAACCCTGAATCGTGCTTGGAAGGGAACCGATCACAGCTTTTCACTTGAACGTGAAGGGTTTCGTAAATTCGTACGCGATATTCGACGTATCCCTGCTATGATGTCTCCAAAACCGGCCTGTGAACTGGGCACTGAAAACGTGTTTAAAAAACTTGGTAAATCGCTTGTTGCTTATGTTGATATTGCTGCTGGTGATATATTTTCCTTGGATACGCTCTCGGGCAAAATATTCAATGCCCAGTATATTCCTGTACGTGAATCCAATCGGGTGATTGGGCGTAGAGCGAAAAGAGACATTGCTCGAGGTGAACCGATTTTAATTACAGATATTGAAGATTGATAAGCAAAAAAAGGAACGCTGGATGAATATGAATCATGAACCATTATTTAATGTTAGTCGGGAAATAGTCGCTATAACTGGTGTTTCGGGTCAATTGGGATCACAATATGCCGGAGCATTTTTAAAACGCGGTGCCAAGGTTGCCGGGCTTGATCTGATAAATTCCGACTCATGTGGTGCATTAATAAAGGAATTTCCGGAGCAATTTTTGTTTTGTCAGACAGATATTACCGACAAAACATCTCTGCAGCGTACGCTTGCGGAAATCGTAAAGAATTATGGCGCACCATCTGTTCTGGTCAACAATGCTGCAATTGATTCGCCACCATCCGCGCCTGCCGAAGAATGTGGTCCGTATGAAGAATATCCTGAAGCATCATGGGACCGGGTTATGGATGTGAATGTTAAGGGTGTTCACTTGTGTTGCCAAGTATTTGGGAAGCAGATGGCTGAGGCTAAAAGAGGGTCTATTATCAATATCGCTTCCATTTATGGCATCGTATCCCCGGATCAAAGCATATATGAATATCGCCGCAACCGTGGTGAAACTTTTTACAAACCCGTGGCCTATTCAGTTTCAAAATCCGCTCTGCTGAATTTAACTCGCTACTTAGCTGTTTATTGGGCACGGAAAGGAGTTCGTGTGAACACTTTAACAATTGCTGGCGTTTTTAACGCGCAGGAACAAGACTTTCTTAACGCATATTGTCAACGCATCCCTGTGGGACGAATGGCAAATGCCGAAGACTACATCGGTGCAGTTATATTCCTTGCCAGTGCGGCATCTGCATATATGACGGGAGCAAATCTGGTGATCGATGGCGGCTGGACAGCAATTTAAGAAAATGGAGGGCACGATGCCACATATTTCAAATTGGATAAACGGGACAAATTTAATGCCCGAAGAAGACGATTGGTTGGATAAATACAATCCCCATTCAGGTGAATTGCTCTGTCACGTAGCAAACTCCAAGCAAACAGATGCACGTGCCGCAATTTCTGCGGCTCATACCGCATTTGAACAATGGGCGGGGTTGTCACCGGTCAAGCGGGGACAGATTCTTGTGGACGTTGTAACAGCCATGAAGTGCAACGCGGAACAGTTAGCTGATTGTATCGCGCTGGAAACCGGGAAACCACCACAGGACGCAAAAGGCGAAGTTGGCGGCGCCATCCTTCAAGGCGAGTATTTTGCCGGAGAGGGGATGCGTCTTTATGCTCGGTCCCTTACTTCCGGCATGGCGGGTAAGTCCAGCTACACTGTTAGACAGCCGCGCGGTGTGGCCGGGCTGATTGTACCTGCCAACACACCTATTGCCAATATTGCATGGAAGGTTTTTCCTGCACTGATCTGCGGCAACACTGTTGTACTCAAAGCAGCGGAAGACGCGCCGCGTATTGCCCAACTGTTTGCTGAACTTGCCCAAACATCCGGGTTGCCCAAGGGTGTATTAAATGTTTTACAAGGGCTTGGCAATCCTGCCGGCGCAACACTAGTGGAAGATTCTCGTGTTGCGGTTATAAGCTTTACCGGTTCAACTGGCGTAGGTCGGTGGATTGCCGAGGTTGCGGGTAGACGTTTGGCACGTGTTTCTCTGGAACTGGGTGGCAAAAACCCATTCATCGTTTGCGACGACGCCGATATAGATCAGGCTGTACATTGGGCATCATTGTCAGCCTTCAGCAACGCCGGGCAACGATGTGCATCTGGCAGTCGGATCATCGTCTTCAAAGCTGTATATAAAGAATTCCGGGAACGTTTAATAGCCAAGGCTAATTCTCTTAAGCTGGGAGTTGATGTCGGCTGTGATATAGGACCTGTCATCAATCGTCGTCAGCATCAAGCAATTCTAACAGCCATTGAGAATGCAAAAAGTGAAGGCGGGAGGGTATTGTGTGGTGGTAAAGCCCCTGATACACCAGAATTGGCAAAAGGTTACTACCTTGAACCCACTCTGATTGAAGGGCTGGCACCCACATCTTCTTTAAATTGTAAAGAGATCTTTGGGCCTGTTGCTACTCTCCATCCTGTTGGGAACCTGCGGGAAGCGCTGAATTTGGCAAACGCGACAGAATATGGTCTGACGGCCGCAATCCATACTAAAAGTATCGATCGCGCAATGTGGTTTGCACAGCGAGTGCGCACCGGTGTGGCCAACATAAACTTGGGTACTTATGGCAGCGAGCCCCACATGCCTTTTGGAGGTTTTGGCGCTTCGGGCAACGGTACTCGTGAACCCGGCATTGAGGCGCTGGATGTGTATTCGGAACTTAAGAACATATCCTTTCTAACCCGCGATGATTTGATTTGAGGCTTCCATGAAACCCAAGGCCATCGCACTGATCCCCGCACGTTCAGGCTCCAAAAGGGTTCCCAATAAGAATATTCTGCCTCTTGGAGGTCACCCCATACTTGCTTATTCCGTGCGCGCTGCCATAGATAGTGGCGTATTTGATGCCGTTATTTGCGCTACTGACAGCGATCTTTATGCTGATGTGGCTCGGTATTATGGAGCTGATGTGCCATTTCTCCGCCCGCCGACAATATCTGGTGACAAGTCGCCTGATATTGAATGGGTCGTCTGGATGCTTAATGCCTTGAAAGATAAAGGACAGGTATACGAGGTGTTCAGCATTTTGCGACCCACAAGTCCATTCCGTTTGCCCGATACGATTAGAAGAGCCTGGGCATTGTTTATGGAGGACAAGACAGCGGATTCTCTCCGGGCTGTTGAAAAATGCAAACAACATCCGGGTAAAATGTGGGTGATCCGTGGACACCGTATGTTGCCTGTTATGCCTTTTACACTGGGCGAAACACCATGGCACAGTAGTCAGTACGCCGCTTTACCTGATATATACGCTCAGGACGCGAGTTTGGAGATTGCTTGGTCGCGCGTCGCCATTGAATCGGGTAGTATTGCCGGCGAGGCGATTATTCCATTTGTCAGCAGGGGTTTGGAAGGTTTTGATATCAATGAACCGGAAGACTGGCTTTTGGCGGAGCATTACCTCGCAAAAGGTGATGCAAAGTTGCCAGCAATAAATATACCTCCATTTCAAATTCACGAAAGAGAGATAAAATGATATCACCGAAAATAAAAGAACTTAAGCATATTGCAAAGCAAGCACGTAAACTTATGGTGGAAACTCTGATCTGTGCAGGTTGTGGTCACCCTGGTGGAGCATTTTCAAGCATTGATCTTATGACTGCACTTTATTTTGACATCATGAAGATTGACCCCCATAATCCCCAATGGGATGAACGGGACCGGTTCATACTCAGCAAGGGTCACTCATCGATCGGACTCTACACTATCCTTCATCTGCGGGGATTCATGGACAAGGAAACCCTGCTGACATTTAGACAGGACAATAGTCTTCTTTGTGGCCATCCTGACATGCATAAAATAGCAGGAGTGGAGATGAGTACCGGTTCACTCGGACATGGTCTTTCCGTGGGCGCAGGGTTGGCAATGGTAGGGAAGATGGACAAAAAAAACTACAGGGTTTTCGTACTTATGGGAGATGGTGAAACACAAGAAGGTTCTGTCTGGGAGGCTGCACTCTTTGCGGCTCATCACAAGCTGGATAATCTGGTGGGCATAGTCGATCGTAATATGCTCCAGATTGATGGTTGTACAGAAGACATTCTTGCCTTGGAGCCCTATCGGGCGAAGTGGGAGACATTCGGCTGGCATGTGGAAGAGATTGATGGTCATAATTTCAAGCAGATCAAAGAAACATTGGAGCGGTGCCCCGTTTCGGCGTCAAGGCCGACCCTTATATTAGCTAATACGGTAAAGGGGAAAGGTATCTCCTTCATGGAGCGCAACCCGGCATGGCATGGCGGAGGGCTCAAGGGAGATCAGGCGGAGATTGCCCTTCAAGAAACGAATGCTGCTTTAGTCGAGGATTAAACTATGGCAAAAAAATCAATGCGTCATGAGTGTGCTAAAAGCCTTGTAGAATTGGGTGCAAAGTATAATGAAATAATTGTTCTCGAGGGGGATTTGAAGGAATCAACTCAGTCGATACAATTTCAACAAGCTTATCCAGAGAGGTACATTGATTGTGGCATAGCTGAGCAAAATATGGTTGGTGTGGCCGCAGGATTGGCCCTTGCCGGAAAGATTCCCGTTGTTCAATCTTTTGCCTGCTTCATTTCTATGCGTACCTGTGAGCAGGCAAGAACCTCGGTTGCTTATCCGAGGCTGAATGTTAAGTTTGTCGTGTCGCATGGCGGCATCAGTCCGGGGTCCGCCGGAACAACCCATCACGCGATTGAAGATATTGCCATCATGCGGGCAATTCCCAATATGGCAGTTCTTGTCCCGGGTGATGCAGAGGAAGCCAAACAAGTCCTTCATGCGGCACTAGCATACGAAGGCCCCGTTTATATTCGACTCAGTGCCTCTGATACGAAAGATATTTATACTGAGAGAGATGTTTTTAATATTGGGCGGGCAACACTGTTAAGAGAAGGAAATGATGCCTGCATTATCACAACTGGTACAATGGTGGCTGTAGGGGTGGAGGCGGCAGATCAATTATTGCAAAAAGGGGTAAAAACAAGAGTAATACAAATGGCAAGCATTAAGCCATTAGATCATGGCATCATTGAGCAGGCAGCTAAGGAGACTGAGGCAATCGTAACGGTGGAAGAACACAATATTCTTGGCGGCTTAGGGGGAGCTGTATGTGAAGTCGTGGCAGAAACCGGCGGCGTGAGAGTAAAGAGGATTGGAATTAAAGACCATTTTTCTGATGTGGGTACAGCAACATGCTTACTCAATAAGGAAGAAATAACTGTGCAGGCCATAGCAAAAAATGTCCTTGGTATGTTGAAGTAAAATTCTGGTAAATTATCAGTCAGTCAAAGAATATTAGAAATTTGAAACATAATAATTGAATAATCTGATTAAACAAATCTCCTCTCTTTTGGTCATTAAATGGATCTTGATACCTTTGAGTTCTATTACAGGGATATTTGTGATACGGGCAATTGGACCACAGGGGAAGGGTGTGCTAACATTATTAAATTCTATGGTTGCCATAATTACTGTGATAGCGAGCCTTGGGTTGTCTTCCTCCTCAACCTACCTGCATAAGCAAAAGAAATATTCAGTTGGAACACTGATAGGTTCTGCCTCATTGTTGTGGGTAGTTATTTTCTGCATATTGGCAGCGGCCCTGTTTTGGAATTCTGAAGCATTCATCAAAATTGTTGCGGGAGACACTGGGGACAGCGTCATTCAACCGATTTGGCTTTGGTTGAGTTTGGCGACTCTGCCAAGTACTTTGTTATTATCTATTGTTTACAACATCTTAATTGTTGATGATCAGATGCGTGTTTACGGACTGGTAAACGTTGGCGGCAATTTGGCGGGTCTTGCTTTAGCCTGGATGCTTGTGATTGTCTTCAAATGGGGTGTCACCGGTGCTTTATTAGCAAATGTCGGGGTGCAATGTTTTGTGACGGCCATTGCGCTTTACTGGTTGGTAACCTATGGGGAGCAGGGTAGAATTCATATTTCAAAGACAGCATTTGTCCAGATGGTTCGCATAGGTTATGGAACATACTTTTCGAGTATCGTGGCGAATATATTTAAACGCGGAGAAGTTTTGGTACTCATGTCACTTTTGGATATCAAATCGATTGGTTATTATGGTGTTGCCCTAGTGTTCTATGAACTGTTAATCGACATACCCCGCGTGGTTGTCTGGCCAATGGTGGGGCGGTTGGCCGATCCATCTAACGCAAATCAAGCCAAAGAGGCATCAAGAAGTATCCGGCTTCAAATGCTTATAATGTCAGTCCCTGTCATTGCAGTAGCCCTGATTAGTCCTTTCGTTATACCGTTTGTTTATGGGCAGGTTTTTGCGCCAGCCGGAATGTTCCTGACCTGTATAGTATCAGGCGTGATCTTTCGCGCAATTCATTTGGGCGTGTATGCCTATTTTACCGCGCAGGGACGTGCGGAGGCAACATTACCCAGTGTCACTGTCGCCGCTGTGGTCAATTTAGGACTAGACATTGTCTTAGTCCCCTACTTCGGCTTGATAGGGGTTGCGATTTCGAATGTTATCGCTGAAATATTGATGGCTGTCATGAGTATAATCGTTTTCTTGAAACGATCACAGGGCCGATGGTGTGATTTGTTTCCACCGCGAAAGAATGACTTGCTGGATTTGTTTCGCATGTCCAATGTTTTTGTTCAGAAAGCCATAAAAAAACTATCTTTAATTTCGTCTGCATGATGTATTTTTATAATAAAGGAGTATGCTAAATAATGACGATGCTAATGGCAGTCGAAGGAACTCTTGCAATTCTTTTCTAATACAGAATCGTGCATGAAAAGTACTTTTTCCCATAGGTGTTTTAGCCTGACTCGACGCCTAGTGGCGCGTTTTTCGAAAATTCAACGGACGAAATCAATGTCAAAGGTCGATGTTGCTTTTCCTGAATTCGAACGGCTTAAGCATTATTATAACACATCAGATAAAAATGTTCCGCCCGTCTTGTATCTTGGTGATTCTGTTGTTGAGCGTGTCTCACAACACGATATTGATACGCGAGATTTGGGCCGGATGGTTACTGATAACCTGTGGCATACCCTTCGCGTTCTGTGTATCTCGCATTCGGCTTATCAAATAAAACTGTTTAATGCATTTGTATGTGCTCTGGCAAGCATGAAATATCGGCCGCGAATAGTTATCTTGCCCATCAATCTGCGAAGTTTCTCTCCACAGTGGGATATGAATCCCGCCTGGCAGTTTATAGAGGAGTTACGAATAATTGAAAAGTTTGCTCAAACGCCTTTACTTGGGCCGATGAAGGCGGATAAGCACACTTTGTCGATTGACGAGTTTGAAGACACGATCGTCTCTTATCCGCATACCTCATTTACACGTATTGGTCAGTTCCGCCAACTGATCAAAATGCGAGCTGAAGAAGATGAACGAAAGGCATTTCGCTGGCAGCAAATCTTCATCTTTCACTACATGCACCCACTGACACGGGAGCATCCCAAGTTATGTCTGATTCAAAATACTGTGGCGCGATTGGGCGAATTAGGCATACTTGTTTTAGCCTATGTTACCCCGGTCAATTTCCAAACTGGTCGAAAACTCATCGGAGCAGATTTCACGACTGCCATACAACACCAAGTAAATCTGGTTGGCGAACAAGTATCTTGTACGCGACAGGCAGAGGCTGTTAGGTTACTTGATTTCAGCACCATGTTAAGCTCCGATTTCTTCTTTCATGAATATGATCCGACCGAGCATTTGAATGAATATGGACGACGTGTAATTAGTAAAAAAATATCGGATGAAGTAATTGCTTTTTCAAAGGGGTATTCGGGAGTATGATTAAATTTGTTCTAGTGCGTATTAGGCAATGTATTATCAGAGCGTTGCGGACGCTCAGCATAGCCGCATTTCCGGAGAGAGCCAACTATCATTATGTGCCTGATTACTATGGTCATACGGCTTACAAGCATATCGACATCCGCACATTGCCAGTATTCGGGAAATGTGCGAGCAATGCAATTGCAAACAAAAGGGCGCTTCTATACTACGATAGACTTTATACGATTTATCAGGCTTTACTGCATGTCAGAAACTTACCTGCCTCACCGAACGGTTTTAATATTGCCGAAGTAGGCGTTTACAAAGGTGGTACCAGCCATTTTATTGCATCGTTGATAGAGACTGTCGATCTTAAGCCAGGCAGTTTACATTGTTTCGATACATTCGAGGGACATTCTGGAAAGGACATACGTACAGAGCTTGATACGACGCATGAGGCTAAGATGTTTGGTGATACAAGCTTCGAGTCTGTGCGAGACTATTTGGGCAGGTTTAATAATGTGAAGTTGTATCAAGGGCGCTTTCAAGAAACATGTGATCAAGTCGCATTGCGCAAGTTTCACTTTGTTCATCTAGATGTTGACATCTACGAGCCAATGTCGTTTGCCCTGAACTTTTTTGATAGTCGATTAGTTGTAGGCGGCAGCATCGTTGTGGACGATTATGGCTTTCTCACTTGTCCAGGTGTCAAAAGGGCAGTTGAGGAATTTGTTTCAAGCCATCTTAACTATTATTCACTGCATCTCATAACAGGACAAAACATCCTAATTAAAACAAGCCAAGAGGTATGAGGCGTTGCAGAAAAAGTAAAATAATATTTTCGATTTTTTACAAGTAGACAGGACGGGCATACATTGTATGCAACCGGCTGAACATGGTTGAAGGAGTTCCTTAATGGAAGAAGTTGATGTTGTTTTATTATACGAAAAGGCCTTGCGGGAGCTTGACGTAGCTTGCATTGTAAAAGCTTTAGCTCAAAGGTTGCATGGATTACGCGTCGAGATTGTACAGCAGAATTATGGATATCCTTATGCCCTGAAGAACTTCAGACCGCGCGTTGTTGCGTTACCTTTTTGTTATCAGAATAGAAGCAATAATATTCTTCTTACAACTTGGCGGAAATCGATTTTTTTTAATCTTACTTGGGAGCAGTTGCTCTATCCGGGCAATAAAACCGCCAAAACGCCGCGAGGTGACTTTGCTGTCAACCGTGTTATCCACCACTCTTGGAGCAGTTTCTACTCTGGTTATTTAAGACAGCAGGGCGTGCCAGCGGACCATATTTTTACCAATGGTAACCCTGCTTATGCTCTATATAGAGAACCTTATCGGCACTATTTTAAACAGAGAGATGTGCTTGCATCTCAATATGAATTGAATCCGAAAAGAAAATGGGTTTTTTTCCCAGAGAATTATAACTGGGCTTTTTATGATCAAGCCATGCTTAATCAAATGATTCATGATGGACAAAAACCCGATGAAGTTTATGAGATGAAAGCTTTCTCTTCTCGGTCTTTTGAAACAGTAATTAGATGGTGTAAAATGTTGGCGGATAGAGGGGATGTTGAGTTAATTATACGTCCACGGCCATCTACATTACTGGATGATTTTGCAGCAAAAATCAAAGAAATACTTCATTTGATTCCAGATTGTATGAATATTAACCAACAGGAAACGGTACGGGAATGGATTTTGGCAAGCGACGTGGTGATTTCATCATACAGCACTAGCTTAATTGAGGCGGCAGTTGCCGGCAAAACAGCTTTTATGCTAGAGCCATATCCACTACCAATCTCCCTACAGCAGGATTGGCATGAATTATTGCCACATCTGACAAACGAGAGGGAATTTATAGATGTGCTCCTTGTTGATTCGGCTGATGTTGCAAGTAAGCCACTTGGGGAATGGGCTCGTTCCGCCATGTTGTCACAGGGTGATCCAATTTTGAATTTAGTAGATTACTTGGCACGACTTTGTCAAGGAAAGATCCAGCGTCCGCCAATACCTTCCAAAAATAGTGTGTCTTTGCCAGGAAGATTCCCCTTGCCTCCATGGTTGCTTTTTGAATACAGGAAGTTGCGTCTGAGATTGCAACCGCCTGAACATATTCCTTTTGATCAAGTTGAACCGGATCGTAAGCACGATGTTATAAGTGCTAGTGACATTAATGAGAGAGTGAACAAATGGGACACTTTTATGTCAAATTCAGTAGTGTCCGGTAAAAATTATTAAAAGTATGGCCTGTTCTTTGTACTTGTCGGATAATAAAGGCAACGAAACCCAAATCCTTCAAGGAGGAACAGACCATGAACAGAGTATACACCATATTTGCAGAGTTGTTAAAGCTTTGTCCGAGATATCAATTTGAAAGGACCACAGAGCGCTATAGAGGTAACCGTTACGTGAAGACCTTTACGGCATGGCAGCAGTATATCACTGTTCTTTATTCCCAGATTACGCATAAGGACAGCCTGCGGGACATCGAGACGGGACTTGCCGGCAAGTCAGACCGCCTCTATCATCTGGGCTTAAGCGGGATGCACAGAAGCACACTCTCCGATGCCAACGCGAAAAGGGATTACCGGATATTCGAGGACATGTTTTATCATCTTCTTATACGATGCCGGGACCTCACCCCGAAACACAGATTCCGGTTCAGGAATCCCCTCTATACGATCGACGCAACCGTCATCGATCTGTGTCTGTCGGTATTTCCCTGGGCAAGGTTCAGGAAAACCAAGGGGGCAATAAAGATGCATTGCCTCTATGACCACTCGGGGGCCCTTCCGTCCTTTCTGACCGTTACCGACGGTAAGCGGCATGAGGTGACAGCGGCACGGGAGACCCCGTTCCCTTTGTTGCCGGACAGCATCGTCTCCGTCGATAAGGCGTATATCGATTACCCATGGCTGTATTCATTGAACATGAAGAGGATATGGTTTGTCACCAGGGCAAAGTCGAATATTGATTATGCCGTTGCCGGACAGCATCCGGTAAAAGACAAAAGGGTCATAAGCGATGAGCGGATATCCCTGGAAGGACCGCTTACCAGACACAAATATCCCGGGGATTTGAGGCTCATCAGATTCTATGATGAGGAGAGACGAAAGACCCTCACGTTTTTAACGAACAACTTCAGGCTTGCCGCAACAACAATAGCGCAGATATACAAATCCCGGTGGCAGATCGAACTGTTCTTCAAATGGATCAAGCAGAACCTGAAGATCAAATCATTCCTTGGCACAAGTAAGAATGCCGTTCTGACGCAAATATGGGTGGCCATGTGCTACTATCTGCTTCTCACCTACATCAAGTACCAGACGAAATATGGGTACTCTCTGCTGCAACTGAGCAGAATGATCCGTGAAACGCTTTTTGACCGGAAGAGTCTTATTGACATTTTGACTGTGCATCCTGAACATCTCTCGGCCGTGAGAAATGAGACGCTGCAGGGAGCTTTATTTTAACCGGACAGTACTGTGTCAAATTATATCATAATACATTGATATCATATGTTTTTAGAGATATATAAACGAAGCGGTCTTAGTTCGCGATGCATAAAATAAAGCAATCTGAAATAGAATTTTTTAAATCGGCCCTTGCTAAAGATTCTGATGTTTATCCTACTTCAGCAATTCTTCAATGGTTAAAACAAAAAAATGAAGAGACAAAAACACGGATCGAGCAAATTCCTCTCGATAAAATGCGAATGTGGCATTTTGATGAAGTTACAGGAAATTTAGTTCACGATAGTGGCCGTTTTTTCTCTATAGAAGGTATTCGGATTGAAACAAACTGGGGAAAAGTGGCATCGTGGGAACAACCCATTATAAATCAACCGGAAATAGGCTTTCTTGGTATAATATGTAAAAAAATAAATAATGTATTACACTTTTTAATGCAGGCAAAGATCGAACCTGGCAATCTCAATATGGTACAGTTATCACCTACATTGCAAGCAACTAAAAGCAATTATACAAGGGTGCACAAAGGAAAGGTCCCTGCATTTCTGGAATATTTCAATGGCGAAAAACCGGCAAAAATTTTACTGGACCAGTTGCAGTCTGAGCAGGGTGCCCGTTTTTTGCGTAAAAGAAACCGAAATATTATTATTAAAATTCCTGAGGATGAAAACATTAATATCCCAGAGAATTTTATTTGGGTGACATTAGGACAAATTAAGGAACTTATGAGATATGATAATGTTGTAAACATGGACAGCCGCACGGTAATATCGGGTATCTCGTTTGGTTCATACAATGAACAAACGCTAGAATATTTTCTGGCATTGGGCAATTTAAGTATTTGTAATGAACATTGTTTGTATTCCACTCTTAGTTTCGACAACTATTTGAACGATTTTGACCAGATTATATCATGGATTACCAATCTTAAGTCGAGATACGATATGAAAGTAACCCCTGTCCCTCTAAAATTAGTAAAAGAATGGGTTTACGATGGTATGTCAATAAGGCATAATAATAATCAGTTTTTCTCGGTAATTGGGGTAAATGTCGATATTGAAAACCGTGAAGTCATATCTTGGGACCAGCCAATGATAAAGCCTGCCCAGGAGGGTATAGTGGCGTTTATTGTAAAACCTATTAACGGTTTGTATCATTTTCTAGTACAAGCCAAGCTTGAAGCAGGAAATTTTGATATTATAGAGCTGGCGCCAACAGTACAATGCCTCACGGGAAATTATCGTACAGGCTTTCAGGAATATTCAGTCCCTTTTATAAACGAGGTTCTCACCGCTTCGGATAATAAAATCTGGTATTCTGCTTACCAGAGCGAAGAAGGCGGTCGTTTTTACAAAGAACAAAACAAGAACATGATTATTGAAGCCGGTGAAAACTTTCCGCTAGAAGTGCCCGAGAATTACTGTTGGATGACATTGAATCAACTTTTTGTACTTATACGGTTTAATAATTATTTGAACATAGCTGCACGAAGCTTAATTTCTGCAGTTTCTTTTTAAAAAATATGCACGAAATTATAAATATTGGGGTTTTAGGGTGTGCCAATATTGCTATGCGTTCTGTTATCCCAGCTATACAGTGTTTGCCAGAATATTATAAACTTGTTGCTGTTTCAAGCCGTACAACTGAAAAGGCAAATGAATTTGCAGGAAAGTTCGGATGTGAAGCTGTTACGGGTTACGATTATATTGTGAACCGAAAGGATATTGATGCATTGTATATTCCACTCCCTATAGGTTTACATAAAGAATGGATTAATAAAGCTTTACGGGCTGGAAAGCATGTTTACGCCGAAAAGTCGATGGCATTATCACTTTCTGATGCTATGGACATGACAGTCAATGCACGAAGTAACAAATTGGCTTTGATGGAAGGCTACATGTTTCAATACCACAGCCAACATCAATTGGTTTTTAGTTTGTTGAAATCGGGTTTGATTGGCGAAATAAGGCATTTTGCCAGTAGGTTTGGTTTTCCACCTTTAGATGGTTCTGATTTCAGGTATGATGATAAGATGGGAGGCGGGGCTATCATGGATGCTGCCGGTTATACTGTTCGGTCGGTTCATTTTATTCTTGGCAAGGAATATAAGGTGAGGGCCGCAACGCTGAAATTTGACAATGAAAAGAAAACGAATATTTATGGTTCGGCCTTTATGTGCAACGGTAAAGGGATTGGTGCCTCATTGTCATTTGGGTTTGATAATTATTACCAATGCCTTTACGAAATTTGGGGGCAAAAGGGAAAGATTACTGCCGAGCGTGCTTTTACCCCGAAATGCGATTTTAGTCCTAAGATTATAGTGGAGAAGCCGGAAGGATCCGAAATAATTGAAGCAACTCCTGATAATCATTTTGTTAAATCACTCCTTGAATTTTATAAAGTTATTATAAATAACGAAAAACGAGAAAAACATTACAGTGATATTCTGTTGCAAAGTGAGTCATTGGATTTGATACGCAAATATGGTTTCCAAAATGAAACTTAAGAAGTCTATTGTATTAGGTGCTAACGGGTATTTGGGGTTACATCTGGCCCATTATATGAGTAATTATGGTATTGAAACAGAAGTATTTGATTCTGTTTCAAAAGAAACAGGAAGTACTGTCCACTGTAAATTAGTCAATATATTAGATATGTTGGACCTTCAACGAATAGACTGGAATGTTGATTATGTTTTTCATTTTGCCGGGCTTACTGGAACTTATAATGGGTTTGACAGATATCCTGAGTATATAAAGGCCAACGAAGCTGGTTTGCTGAATGTACTGACATCTATTCGTAATTCACCTTATCGTCCCCATTTGATCTTCCCTTCTTCAAGGCTTGTTTATAAAGGATCAGAAATACCTATTGTAGAAGACGCACCCAAAGAAGCAAAAACAGTTTATGCTGCCAATAAAATAGCATGCGAATTATTATTAGAAGCATACCGTAATGCATTTGATATTGGTTACACTATATTCAGGATTTGTGTACCCTACGGAAATATTTTTGGAACTAATTATTCTTACGGAACAATCGGCTTCTTTATTGATCAGGCGCGAAAACATGGATTAATAAAGCTATATGGTGACGGTAGTCTGCGACGAACATTCACACATGTACAAGATGTTTGTAATCAAATAATTACTGTTTCGCTAAAAGAGATTTCAAAAGGTGAAATTTATAACATTGAAGGTGAAAATTATAGCTTAAAGGAAGTTGCATTGCTCATCGCCGAAAAATACGGGGCAAAAGTTGAGTTTACGGATTGGCCTGAAATGGATTTAAGAATTGAATCTGGTCACACTGTTTTTGATTCGAAAAAAATAAATGCCATTATTCAACGTAGCCTTTCTATGAAATTTTCCAACTGGGTAAATGATTTAAAATAAATAAGCTTATCCTCTTTTAATGGATTAAAGGTTATTATAAAATGCCATATTTTAAAGTTTTGCAGTATGTTCCTTGCTGGCTCCCACAGACCCAGCTTTGGCTATATGAGCAATTCACACATCTTCCTGATTCGTTTATTCCTCACATTGTTTGTGAGGAGGTCCAGAATTTGGACCAATTTAGCATGCAACATCTGCACTGCAGAAATCGTATGCCTCAAATTGTTCGGTTACAACGAAGGCTTGCTTGGAAGTTTGGTTTGATCCCTTTTGATTCATATGTTGATAACGTAGCCAAGAAGGTCGGTATATCAATTATGCATTCGCATTGGGGCCATATCGCTTGGAGGAATTTGCGTACAGCCTCCAGATTGAAAGTGCCGCATATCGCTAGCTTCTATGGCATAGATGTCCGTTATTTGTTAACAGTCAATCCGTTATTGAAGAAGTTATACAAAGAACTTTTCTTAAAAATTGATTTAGTGTTGGCACTTGGGCCAAAAATGGCCTCGGAATTAGAAGATATAGGGTGCCCGTGGAAGAAGATTATTGTACATCATCTTGGTGTTGATCTGACACACTTGCCATTTCAACCTCGTAAATGGGATATTGGCCAGCCACTGCGAGTCCTGATTGCTGGTACATTTAAAGTGCAAAAAGGCATACCTTACGCTCTTGATGCTTTATCGAAAATTAAAGGATATGCTGATTTAGAAATTACAATAATTGGTGATGCAACCGATGATGATAGGTCACAAAATGAAAAAAAGCAAATTATGAATTCTGTAAAAAGATTAAAACTTGACGCTATGGTTAGGTTTCTTGGCTATCAACCCTACAAGGCATTAATATCAGAGGCTTATAAAAACCACATTTTTTTATCTCCAAGTATTACATCTAGCGAAGGCGATATGGAAGGTACTCCCATTATAATCGCTGAAATGGCGGCAACTGGAATACCTATTGTTAGTACTTTCCATTCTGATATTCCAGAAATCATTCAGCATGGGGAAACAGGTTGGTTGGCTAAAGAAAAAGATTCCGATGAGCTTGCAGCCTGTCTTCATTATTTAATTATGAATTATGAATCATGGGAGCCATTTCTAACAAAGGGACGACATCATATAGAAAAGAACTTCGATGTGCAATGTCAAGCTACCAAACTTGCTGAAATATATAAACTATTTATTCCATAATCAGTTTCAGCAATGTCAGCATAGGACTTTGGATAAGCGGTTTACAATTTCGACTTCATAACAAAAAGCAAAAATAGTGTATCAATTTAAAATCATGTGATTGTAGAGCTTTGAACAACGGTTTAATGGTAGTGTAAACTCTTTTGTGTAAA
>DIFC01000046.1 GCA_002418945.1 Deltaproteobacteria bacterium UBA5758
AAGATTTAATATGAGGCAATTCGCCTGGCAAGAAAGTGTTGACAATACGCACCCTTTTGATTACTATAAGACAAAAAAATAGTGGGAGGTTGTTATGGCCGTGAAGGTTGCTATAAATGGTTTTGGAAGGATCGGAAGGCTTGTCCTCAGGGCAGGCTTGGGAAGCAAGGACGTGGAATTTGTCGCAGTGAACGATATTACAGATCCGAAAACGCTTGCCCACCTGTTAAAATATGATTCTGTGCACGGAATTATGGATGCCGAGGTGAAGGCAAAAGAGAATGCGATAATGATTAACGGCAAAGAAGTGAAGGCTTATTCGATAAAAGAGCCCGAGACGCTGCCGTGGAAGGACCTGGGTGTAGATGTGGTTCTTGAAAGCACCGGCAAGTTCACCGACAGGGCAGGCGCCGAAAAACATTTAAAGGCAGGCGCAAAGAAGGTTGTTATATCGGCGCCCGCAAAGAATCCCGATGTGACATTTGTGCTGGGCGTAAATCAGGAGGTCTACGACAAGACGAAGCATCACGTCATATCCATGGGATCCTGTACGACGAACTGCCTTGCGCCGATAACAAAGATACTTCAGAGGGAGTACGGCATCGAGTATGGTCTTATGACCACTATCCACGCCTTCACGAACGACCAGGTAGTCCTTGACGAGCCCCATAAAGACCTCAGGCGGGCGCGCGCCGCTGCGCTTTCTATGATACCGACAACGACAGGCGCTGCAAAGGCCATATCCGAGGTCATCCCTGAACTAAAAGGCAAGCTCGACGGCATGGCGATACGGGTGCCGGTTCCCAATGTGTCCGTTGTCGATTTTGTGGCTATTGTTTCGGCAAAGGTAACGAAAGAAGACGTCAATGCAAAATTCAAGACCTACGCGGCAGGACCGATGAAGGGCATCCTCCTGTGTTCCGAGGACCCGCTTGTTTCCAAGGATTTCAACACCAATCCCCATTCCTCTATTGTTGACCTGGAGTATACCAATGTAATCGGCGGCAATATGGTCAAGGTGTTGTCCTGGTACGACAACGAATGGGGCTTCTCGAACAGGATGCTGGAGCTTCTTTCCTTTATCATGAAGTAGGTATAACGAACAGAGAAAGGCAGGACATGTATGAAGTCTATAGACCAGGTTGATGTGAGCGGAAAACGGGTACTGATTCGCGTCGATTTTAATGTACCTGTTGACGCAAGCGGAGACGTTGCCGACGATACGCGGATAAAGGCTCATTTCCCCACAATAAATTACTGTCTAGACAGGGGCGCAAAGGTGATCCTCATGTCCCACATGGGGAGGCCCAAGGGCGCCAGGGTCGACAAGCTTTCCCTGAAGCCTGTTGCGGAAAGGCTTTCGAAGCTCATACAGAAACAGATACTCTTCGTCGATGACTGCATCGGCGAAAAGGCAGAGACCGCCATAGCCGCCATGAAAGAGGGCGATATCGTACTCCTTGAGAATCTAAGGTTCCATATCGGCGATGAGAAGAACGATAGCGACTTTGCCCGCACGCTTTCCGGGCTCTGCGATGTCTATATCGACGACGCCTTTGCGGTCTCCCACAGGAAGGCCGCGTCAAATACGGCGATCACCGAATTTGTGAAGGTCTGCGCTGCAGGTTTTCTTTTAAAGAACGAGATAGACTACTTTCAGAAGGCCATGGGCAGTCCGGAGAGGCCCTTTGCGGCCATTATCGGAGGCGCAAAGGTTTCGGATAAGATAGGTGTGTTGGAGAACCTCATCGAAAAGGTGGATCGCCTTATCGTCGGCGGCGGGATGGCATTTACATTCATCAAAGCCCTTGGATATGAGGTCGGTAATTCTCTGTGTGAAAAAGAGATGCTCGATAAGGCAAAGAGCATTATGGAAAAGGCAAAGTCAAGGGGCGTGAAACTCTGCCTGCCCGTTGATTGCGTTGTGGCAGAAAAGGCGTCAGCCGACGCAGAGGCGAAGGTCAGCAGCATTGAGGAGATCCCGGCAAACGGCATGGGCCTAGATATAGGGCCGGCGACCATAGCGCTCTTCTCAGGGGCTTTAAAGGACGCGAAGACGATCGTCTGGAACGGTCCTATGGGCATGTTCGAGATCGACGCCTTCAGCAAGGGGACCTATGAAGTGGCTTCGTCGGTAGCGGCATCGGGTGCGCTCTCGATCATCGGGGGCGGGGACACCGACGCGGCGGTGCACCGCGCGGGGGTGAGCTCAAAGATATCCTACATCTCAACAGGGGGCGGAGCGTTCCTTGAGCTTCTTGAGGGGAAGACGATGCCTGCCGTTGAGGCGCTTGAAAAGTGTGGAGATAAATAATGAGAACATGGATGGTTGCCGGAAACTGGAAAATGAACAACACGATCCGCGAGGCGATAGACCTTGCGAAGGACGTGAGGGACAGAGCCGCGGGGGCCAAGGGCGGAGAGGTGGTGCTGGCCCCGCCGTACACTGCGCTGCAGAGCGTCTATGAAACGATAAAAGGCTCTCAGATCCTGCTCGCCGCGCAGAATATCTATTTTGAGGACAAAGGCGCCTACACCGGCGAGGTGTCGCCTGCCATGCTGAAGGATGCAGGCTGTACCTACGTTATCGTCGGGCACTCGGAGAGAAGAAAATATTTCCACGAGACCGATGAAGGCGTCAACATGAAGGCAAAGAAATGCTTACTGTCAGGGCTGAAGCCGATCATATGTGTGGGCGAAACTGAGACCGAAAGGGAAAAGGGGGTCACTGAATTCGTCATCGGTATTCAGGTAAAAAAGGCCCTCTCCGGCATCGATACCCTTGACAACGTTGTTATCGCCTACGAGCCTGTGTGGGCTATCGGCACCGGCAAGAACGCAACGCCGATAGAGGCGGAGGAGGTCCACAGGTTTATCAGGAACATCGTGGGCGACATGTACGGCGATATATGCAAAAAAATAATGATCCTTTACGGCGGAAGCGTAACGCCCGACAATATTGGAGAACTGATCAATATGGAAGACGTTGATGGGGCGCTTGTCGGCGGAGCATCCTTGAAAATTGACAGCTTTCTTGGTATAATAAGGAACATTACGGAGAAACAGAAATGATGACGGTTATTTCAATAATTCATGTGGTAGTTGCTGTGGCCCTAATCTTTATCGTTCTCCTTCAGACAGGAAGGGGATCTGAGATCGGGGCAGCCTTCGGAGGCGGCTCCAGCCAGACGCTGTTCGGGAGTTCGGGTTCATCAGGCTTTATGACGAAGCTTACTACCGCGGCGGTCGTCATCTTTATGGTGACGAGCCTCGGCCTGGCATATATTTACAGCCACAGAGAAGCTGGATTGAAGATAGCTCCTGTTCAAACAGAAGAGAATGTACCTCCTGTCCAGGAGAAAAAATGAGTGCCGAAGTGGTGGAATTGGCAGACACACCATCTTGAGGGGGTGGCGGGGAGACCTGTGCGGGTTCAAATCCCGCCTTCGGCACCATATAACTATTTGTTTCATTAGAATAAATACCCCGTAAAATCTGGTTCTATTTTTAAGAGCGATAACCTTTCGTATCATCTTTATGATACTGAGCCGTCGAACATTACTTTGTTGAATGTTGCAGATGGTATTCAGTAATACTTTTAAAAATATTTTATGATATAATAAATAATATATTGGGTGGGGTTACTATGGGATGGAAAAACATTATACTGGATTTTGACGGAACACTTATTGATTCACAGCATCTTTTTCTTGCCTGTGCAAACGAATTAAGCGAGGTATTCGGATATGAACCGATCGACCAGATCTCAAGGCTGCGCGAGAAAAGCACGCCCTCCGTGCTGACTGACGTGCTGGGTCTGCTGCCTGAACAGATACCTCTATGGATGCAGAAATTAAAGGACAGGCTTAGTAACAATATACGCAGCGCTGTTACAGTCAAGGGGATGAAAGAAGCCCTCTTTGCCCTGCGGGATGACTATCGTCTGGGCATATTGACATCGAACTCTGAAGAGACGGTGAGGCATATTCTTGTTAGAGATGGTATTGGACAAGTCGATTTCATATGGGCTGACGCATATGTATTAGAAAAGGATAGGGCTATCGAGGGGGCGGTGGCAAAATATGCCCTTTCTCGGGAAGAGACGGTTTATGTCGGGGATGAGGTAGGAGATGTTGACGCCTGCCGAAAAGTGGGTATCAAGATTATCGCTGTGTCCTGGGGCTTCAACTCCAAAAAAATACTTGAAAGAAAGGAACCGGACTATCTGGTTGAAACGCCGATGCAGTTACGTTCCATCTTAAAAACTTATGATATTTAAGGGGTGTTGTTGCAATATTGAAACCCCTTGACAACTTATTGAAATAGCGTGAGAATGAATAGAATAGTGAAAACAAAAACATTTAAATGTAAAGGGTTGATATGACTATACGCTTAATTCTGGCTGACGATCACAAAATAGTACGAGAGGGGCTTCGTGCCATCTTTGAAAAAATAACCGATGTTGAAGTGATTGCAGAGGCCGAGGATGGATTGGAAACAGTGCGACTCGCCAAAAAATTGCTGCCGGACATTGTGATCATGGATATAGGCATGCCCAATATGAACGGCATCGATGCTACCCGTCAGATCATAGCAGAGACCAAGGGCGTAAGGGTGCTTGCGCTATCCACGCACACAGACAGCAAGTTTGTAATGCAAATGCTGGGTGCAGGCGCATCGGGATACCTCCCCAAGGATTGTACCTGCGAGGAGCTTGTAGCGGCGCTTCATGCGGCAATCACAAACCAGCTTTATCTAAGTCCGCGGATAACTGATGTGGTGATAAGAGAGTACCTCCATAATCTCCCCAAAAGGGAGCCTTCCGTATTTACCATACTAACAACCCGTGAGCGGGAAGTGCTTCAAATGATGGCCGAGGGAAAAACAACAAAAGAGATTGCATCAAGGCTTAATGTAAGCGTAAAAACAGTTGATACCCATCGCCAGCAGATAATGGCGAAGCTCAATATTCACAGCATTGCAGAGCTTACGAAATATGCGATTCGCGAGGGGATCACCTCCCTCGAACCTTAAGTCGCCTCGCACCCGTACAGCCATCTTCTGTACTAATTTTCATACATTTGGAAGGTCAAAATCATACTTTCGCCGATTGTCGACAGCCTAAATGGCGTGTACACTTGTAAAATAGAGCAAAAGCAAACAAGGAGGCGATAGAGTATTCGGTAGATAAGATATAACGATTGATATAGGCATTAATGGTAAGCAATTTCTAGGATGCTGTGATATATGTTATGGGAAGTATCAAATAAAAAAAGGGGGCTACGAAATGAATCCTGGAAAAACAGAAAGATGGGTAGTTTCTTTTCAAGAATGCGGAAAGGATGACGCCGGTTTAGTAGGGGGCAAGTCTGCCAACCTGGGAGAAATGTGCAAACTGGGAATCCCTGTCCCGCTGGGATTCACCGTTACGAGCGAAGTAAATAAAAGATTCTTCGAAATTACCAGCAATGAAAAAAAGATCGAGGAATTCCTCAGTAAGTTTCCCGAGAAGCCGACCGCCATTGATGAATTTAACGAAATAGCCAACTACGTTCAAAACCTTATTGAATCAACAGAGATCCCGGTAGAATTTCAAAAGCCAATCTCCGAGGCATACAGTGGTCTATGTGACAGGTATAAGGTAAAAGATGTTCCTGTGGCCGTCAGATCAAGCGGTGTAGCGGAAGACATGGCAATGGCAAGCTTTGCCGGGCAATACGATTCATATCTCAATGTGCAGGGCACGGAGGAGGTCTTCAAAAACGTGCTGAAGTGCTGGGCCAGTGCATTTACTCCACGCTGCATATCGTATCGTATCAAGAATAATTTGCCTATTTTCTCGAAAGCTGTCTCAGTGGCGGTTGCAGTGCAAAAAATGGTCAGGTCTCGTGCCTCCGGGGTAGGATTTACCGTTAATCCGAATACGGGCAATAAAACAAAGATAGTGCTCGAAGGTAATTGGGGAGTAGGTGAAAGCGTAGTTCAGGGGATAGTGGAACCGGACAGGTTCGAAGTTGATAAGGAGACGCTTAGAGTAGTAAATGCAGAAATCCGCTGCAAGCAGAAACAGGTCGTATTCTCAGAAAAGGGCACCATAGAGCAAGACGTTCCTGCGGAAAAACAGAAGACACCTTGTATAGCGCACTGTGAGGCTGAGATGGTGGCAAAGTGCGCAAAGATGGCTGAAGAATATTATGGCTTGCCCCTGGATATAGAGTGGGCCATAGACACAGATCTCGAATTTCCCCAGAATGTCTTTTTAGTGCAGGCGCGCCCTGTTACTGCGATGGCCACAGAAAGAAGCGCAACGGAAAAGATCCTCGATTTTTTGTGCACCCGTACATTCCCGGTGAGCCATTAAAAAACAGGAGAGTTATTATGCCAAGAAGCATTGTCATCATTGGGACCTTGGACACCAAATCTGAAGAAATTCTTTTCGCTAAGGAGCAGATCGAGCTTAGAGGTCATAAGGCGATCGTAATGGACATGAGTGTGGGCAGCAAACCGTCAGTCAAGGGGGATATTACCAGCCAGGAGGTGGCAAGGGAAGGCGGGGGCGACATAAAGGCGATATGGGGAAATCCGGATAGACCGAAGATCAACAAGATCATCACCGATGGCGCCATAAAGATATGCAACGAGCTCCTGAAGGAAGGAAAATTGGATGGGATTCTCTGTATCGGCGGCGCGGGCGGCACGCTTATCGGAACAGACGTGATGAAGGGTCTCCCTTTCGGGGTACCCAAATTTGTCATCTCCAGCAATGCAGCGCTTCCTGGATTTTCGTCAAAATATTTTGGCACAAAAGACATCACCATGATGCACACGATGGTAGATATTGCCGGATTGAATGATATCCTGAAGACTCTCTTAAGCCAGGCAGCCGGCGCTATTTGCGGAATGGCAGAGGCATTTGCAATGTCGCCTCATACAACGTCCGATGCGGAGAAAAGGAAGTCTTCGGTTGCGCTCTGTGAGCTCATGGCGAGCGCAAAATGCATCAGCAATATCAAGCGCCTCCTTGAAGAAAATGGTTATCAGGTAACTGTATTCATGGCAACCGGTGTTGGAGATACGGCAATGGAGGAGCTCATCAGCCAGGGGCTTTTTGATGCCGTATTGGATCTGTCTCCGGGAGGCATCATCGACAGCTTTATCGATGGCGGCACACGCAAGGCCTGCAAGGTAAGGTTGGAATCGGCAGGGCTCAAAGGGATTCCACAGGTCATCGTTCCTGGGGGGTTAGATTTTATTACGCCGCTGCTCTCAAAGTATAAACCGGAATATGATGAGCGAAAGATCTTCAGGCCGGACAAGCTCAGGCAGCTCATCAGATCCAATATTGATGAATTAACCCGTGCCGCCGAAGTAATCGCCAAAAAGCTCAATGCAGCTAAGGGACCTGTAAAATTCATAATACCCCTGAACGGGTGGTCCAGGGTCGACGGACCCGGAAGGCCTCTTTACGATCCTGAGGCGAATGCGGCATTTGTGAAAGAATTGAGAAGACAGCTCAAGCCGGAAATTGAGGTCCGGGAGATCGATGCATGGATAGAAGACCCGGTCTTTGGCGATGTCCTGGTTGAGGCGCTCAATGAAATGATGCACAAATAAGATGCCTTCACATATAAGGAGGTGGTGTTGTATGGCAGGTGCTTTCTTATAGTTTCAGAAGCATCCTAATACACAAAGAAAGGGAAGGAGGAAAAGATGCGACCGCAACGTTATACAGATGAGATGGTTAAAGAATATTTGGATAAAGGCTACTGGACAAAGACTACCTACGCCGATCTGTTCGAAAGAAACGCTAAAGAGTATGCCCAAAAAGAAGCTTTTGTTGACGATTCGGGAAACAAATTTACATGGGCCGAGGCAAACCAGGCCGTAAACCGGCTTGCCTTGAAGCTTGTGGAACTGGGATATAACAAAGATGATACGCTTATGATCCAGCTCCCTAACCGCGTCGAGATCATCCTTATGCGCGTAGCATGCGAAAAGGCAGGGATCATCTCGATACCGGTGGTAAGGACCTTAAGACACGATGAAATAGGTTACATCCTGAAGCTTGCAGAGACAAAAGGCTATGTGGGCTTATGGAAATTCAGAGATTTTGACTACTGGCAAATGATACAGGAGTTACGTCCAGGCCTGCCGGCATTAAAGAACATCTTTTTTTGCGGAGACGAGATCCCCGAAGGAGGAATCTCGATAAAAGAGGTCCTGGCAACCCCGATGGAGAAGAAATATTCAGTGGATGATTTGAAAAAGAGGCAGGTCCAGGTGGATGAAGTGGCATGGATTGAGCTAAGCACGGGTACGACAGGTTTTCCCAAGGTTATACAGACGCCGATGGCGCTTGCTACATCGGTGTCTCCGTCGCATATGGCGAAGATCAAGATGACCGGCGATGACGTAGCATGCGCCTTTGCCCCTATCTCAGGCGCAGGGCGCGGCCTCGCACGATTTACCCCTTTTGTGGCCGCGAAAGGAGTTTTGATGGAGCATTTTGATGCAGAAGATGCCTTCAAGCTCATAGAAAAGGAAAAGATATCGATACCAATGGTGGTGCCGGCCCAGCTTGCAATGATGCTCCAGAGCACGAATTACACTAAATACGATCTGAGGTCACTCCGTGTATTCCAGGTTGCGGGCGCCCCGCTTCCTCCGCATATTGCAGAAGAGGTTGAGACAAGATTCAAATGCCTTGTGGTGAACCATTACGGCGGCATGGATGCCGGTTCCCTGACAAGCGTCAGCGCAGATGATCCTGTGGAAGTGAGGCGCTTCTCCGTAGGAAAACCCCACCCGGGAAATGAGATCAGATTGCTCGATGATAACGGGAAAGAGGTAAAACACGGAGAAGTCGGTGCAGTATATTTTAAGGGGCCTACCTCTGTCGGAGGATATTACAAAGATCCCGCAATGACAAAAGAGGCCTGGGGGGCAAATGGATTCAACATGGGCGACCTGGCAAAGTTCGATGAACAGGGGAATCTCTATATCGTAGGCAGAAAGAAAGACATCATAATCCGCGGCGGTTTTAATGTCTATCCCGCCGAGGTAGAGGCTATCCTTGTGACGCACCCAAAGGTGGAGGCGGCTGCAGTTGTCGGATACCCGGACCCGATAATGGGGGAAAGGGCGTGTGCCTATGTGGTGGTGAAGAAGGGCGAAACATTCACCTTTAAAGAGATGGGCGCCTATTTCAAAGAGAGGAAGATCAATCTTAACAAGACCCCGGAGAGGCTTGAGATCATAGAAAAGATGCCTCTTGTAGCCGATATGAAGCTGGACAAGAAGGTGCTGAAAGAAGACATACTTAACAAGGTCAAGAGTGAAGGCAAGGCCTCCTGAGTTGTTAAGGGAGGTTATTCTATATCAATAACTATCAGGAAGATAGTTATAAAAAGGGGGCATTATGCATTATGGAAGGACACCGATGTGTTGGGAGATTACAGATTATGATCTTGAGCACTACCCTGTCTGGGTGAGGACGCCCGCTCACACAGAGCCGGTCATGACGCCGCTCTACTGTGAGTTCTGGTATGGGTACATGACGGACGGGATCCGCCGGGGCTGCGAATACATTTCGCTTCCCACGACCCTTGGATATTACTGGAAGCTCTACAAGGGCCACGGTTATTTGACGCGGGCAATCCCGCTGGACAGCGAGATCCCCGCCAGGGAAAAAAGGTATCGTGAAATGGCGGCAAAGATCATTGATGATCCGTTCGGATTTTGCGACAGCATCTTTGCCAAGATGGATAAGCTCATGGAACCCTATTACGACATGAACCTTGAATCAATGACAAGGGGAGAGCTTATTGAGCATGTACACGATATGATCTACCTCCATACAAAAGCCATATACCTCTATTTTCAAGGCTGGTTTGGCGCAACACCGATGCCTGCGCTCTTTCAACAGCTTGCCGGGGAATTCACAGGTCTGAAGGCCACGGACCCGCTCTATTCAAAGCTGACGATAAGCATGGACAACCCTCTCTACAGGTCAAACCGGGGGATCGCCGACCTGGCGCGCCTGGCAATCGATTCAAAGATAGAGAAAAACCTGATGCTTCCCGACAATGAAGTAGTAAAAGCGATGGAACAGAGCGCGGCAGGAAAGAAATGGATTGAAGAGATGAAGAAATTTCTCAAGGTGCACGGATGGAAGCTGCTGCGCATGTACGAATTTGTTGAACCGGGCTGGTATGAGGATCCGGCGATACTGATGCCCGATATAAAGAGATATATCGAAGTAGGTGGCGCGCACAAGATCGATGAAGATCGCGACGCAATGACGAAAGAGAGGGATGAGTTGTCGAAGGAATTTCTTGCAAAGGTCCCCGAAGGCCAGCGGGACTGGATGGAAAAGCTCCTTGTGGCCGCACGCGCCGCAAACCACTGGAGCGAGGGGGCGGCATGGCATGGTGAATTCAAACGCATGGCCTTCGGAAGGCGTTGTTTCATCGAATGCGGCAAGAGGATGGTCCAGGATGGAGCCCTCAATGATGTGAACGATGTATTTATGCTGTTCACCGATGAGATCATTTCCGCCGTCGGCAACCGGGAAAAGGGACGCTATGTACAGCTTGTCCAGGACAGGCGCAAGGAATGGGAAGGCTATAAGGCGCTCACATATGGTTCGGACGAAGTGCCCCCGGTTCTGGGCGACCCCAATGCCATCATGCCGATGCTCAAATTTGATCCCACGCTTACCGTGAGCATCTCTATGCCCATCGAAGATCCTGAAAAGGTGGGAGCCGTCTGCGTCGGCGGGGCAGGGAGCCCCGGTGTAGTTGAGGGGATCGCAAAGGTCATCTTTGATGAATCACAGTGGAAGGAGATCCAGAAAGGCGACATCATGGTCTGCCCCATGACAAGCGCCACGTGGACCCCGCTATTCGGTATTATCAAAGGGTTGGTATGCAATAGCGGAGGCTCTTTATCGCACCCGGTTATTGTGAGCCGCGAATATGGTATACCGGCAGTGGTCGGAACGGGTGATGCTACCATGAAGATCAAGACAGGAGATAAGTTAAGGATCGACGGGAACCTCCTGAGGGTTTACAAGATAAGCTGATAGCGGGAAGCATAAATCCAGGGAGCTTTTAAGCGGATAAAGAACAGGCAGGTCAGCGCCCGTAATGATGATTGCGGTTAGGCGCAGTGCTGAAGGCTCAAGGTTTATAAACTTATTTCGGAGGGTGAGCTATGAAAGATTTACGAGACTTTATAGCCAAATGCGAGCAGGAAGGCGAGCTCCGTCGCATTAAGGCGGAGGTAGATTGGAATTTGGAACTATCCCACGTAGCCAAAAAGAATGAAGAGCTGGGTGGCGGGTCCGCACTCCTCTTTGAGAATGTCAAGGGTTATAAAATACCGGTTTTTATAAGCGCATTCACAAGACCCAGGCGGATGGCGATCGCCATGGGACAGCCGGTGCATTACTCCATGCAGGACCTGTCCCGGGAGTGGATGAATTTAGTCACCAAAAAGCTTATAAAGCCGAAGATGGTAAAGAAGGCCCCCCTCATGGAAAACGTACAGGCAGGGGATAAGGTCAACCTCTATGATCTGCCTGCCCCCTTCTTCAACATATTAGATGGGGGGAGATTTATCGGTACCGCTGTGTATCTCGTAACCAAAGACCCGGAGACAGGCTGGGTCAATCTTGGAACCTATCGGATGCAGATTCACGAGAAGAACAAATGCGGAGTTCAGATCATTAAAGGCAAGCACGGCGACCTGATGCTTCAAAAATATAGAGCAAAAAAGCAAAAAATGCCTGCCGTGGCGGTCATTGGTGGTGACCCTCTACTGTATCTTGTCTCGAGTTGCATGGTTTCTGCCCAGACAGACGAATATGATATTGCAAGCACGCTGCGAGGGGAACCTATAGACATCATAGAGAGCGACCTGACGGGTCTGCCCCTTCCGGCATATGCCGAAATTGCCTTAGAGGGAGAAATAGACCCGGACAACCTCATAACAGAAGGCCCCTTTGGTGAATACACCGGCTATTACTCGGGCAAGCCATCACCGAAGATATTTCTCGACGTGAAAAGGGTGCTGCACAGGAACAATCCCATCTTCTGGGCAACTGCTGTTGGAAGGCCGCCAAACGATGTAGTAATGATCCAGTCGCTTAACCGTACTGCGAGCCTATGGGCGGACTTGAAAGATATGAAGATCCCGGGAATAAAGGCCGTCCATGTTCCCGCTTCATCGTCCGGCAGGTACTGGGCAATCGTATCCGTCAAGCAACAGTATCCGGGCCATTCCATGCAGGTAGGAACGGCGGTTATTTCTACTACAACAGGAAGCTACGGCCTCAAGGGAGTTATTGTTGTAGGGGATGATATTGATGTTGAAAATTGGGATCAGATCATCTGGGCGCTTTCTGTGAGGTTTGACCCTGCACGTTCTGCGCAGATCATAAACAGGGGACGTTCAACTCCCCTGGATCCTTCCCTCCCTGTTGCGGCACGGGAGATCACCTCGAGAATAATCATGGACGCTTGCACCCCATTTGAATGGAAAGAAATGCCGGTTCCCGTTGATCCGGATAAGGCAACAACAGAAAAGGTGGAGAAGAGATGGAAAGAAATTTTTCCTGATTGAACATGCTGAAAGTTCCTGCACAATGGTTTACATCGAAGAGACCCCGCGGCCCGGGGTCTCTTCTCATTTGACCCCGGCCTGCAGCCCCGCCAACTCCATCATATCCTCGAGTATACTATCTTTTTTTCTCTTGTCTCCTTTTTTATCATCCCTTTTCCTTCAAGGTATTTTAAATGGGCGATCGCCTCACCGGTAGCGAAAAATTTCTGCATGGCAGGAAAAGAACCCCAGGAGTCGCAATCAATATTCCATGTCATCTGCGATGCCACCTGGTAGGCATTTTGGCTGCATTCCTTCAGTATGGAGATAATTTCATTGCTCCGCTGCCTGTGATGGTCTTTCAATTCCCTGATCCTTTCTTTGCAATTCCTGAAGCTGCCTTTGTGGCCAGGCAAAACAAGTTTGATATCCAGTTCATACACCCTGTCCAGGCTTAAGAGGTATTCCTCCAAGGGGTTCGCGGCGTCATATCTTGACAAAATAGAAGGCGTTATCTCATTGAGGAGATGATCTCCTGATATAAAGATCTTCTTATCGGGCTCGTATAGACACATATGGCCCCTGCTGTGACCAGGCGTTGCTACACATTGGAATCGGTATTCCCCTGCCTCTAATCTGTCTCCATCTGCCAGAAACGTAAAGGGGAGGGGTTTCCTCCACCAGTGGTCATGAACGGGGCGGAAAGTGAGGGCTTCCTGAAGCTCATCCTCGGGGAAACCGCTCATTCGGCCGGAATCAGTGAGCTCTTGCAAAAAATTGCCGGACCTCACCCAATCAATGCCGGCAGACTCTGTTTTGTTAAAGTATATGGTTGAGTTATCGGATATTAATGTGGGGGCAAGGCCGAAATGATCCATGTGAAAATGGGTAATGAAAAGGTCTGTTCTTTCCAGATCTACTCCAAGCTTCTCCAAACTTTTATGCATTGCCTGCCGGCCTTCTTCATTGTCCATCCCTGTATCGATAATCAGATTCCTGTTTTTTGCCTTGATGATATATGAGTTGACAAACTGCAAAACCATATCGGGAAGGGGAATCTCAATCTTGTATAAGTTTGCAGCGATTTGTTCTATCATCAACCTGACCTGCCTTGCATTATTGTACTGCTAACGGCGCTGCCGCATGTATGTTTTTCGCTGAAAGTGAGGGTACAACAGCCCGGGCAACGGGGTCAAGCCTTTTATTTTTGCATGTCAAGATTTCCCCGCGAGAAGCCGGTGAGTGGCCGGATGATGGGCGGGTACAGATTTTGATCCCCCCCTCACCCTTGACCCTCTTCCGCCAGGGGAGAGAGAACGGTGTTGCCTAATGAAAAGAGAACACACCAGTACTTATACACCGGCCCTCTAACGCGAGGGAAGGGATAACCTTACCCAATCTGTAGGCTGGGACCTTCTGTAAATTATCATGCTAAATTGATCCAGTATTTTCACGAAAGCTGGTCCACCTGCATTATCCTGCCTTCTATCAGCAAAACATGATAGGAGGAGAAAGGTGGTCAGCATAGAAGACGAACGCACAATATGTGGTGTAGGAAAAACAGGTGAACTGAAATTCATGAAAAAGTTGCATCATGTATAGTTCTCGAGGAGAAGAGACAATGTCCGTTCGATACTGCCAGGTTCTTTCTCTTCAATTTCCCTTATCGCTTTCTTGATGCGGGCATAGGTGTATTTATCCTGCAAGTCGCTGGTACTCTCATACATTCCTGTCATTCTCCCGTATCGATAAACAAGCCTTTGCTCTTCAGTCAGTGCAAAAAAGTCATTGATTACGGACAATAGATGATCTTTATCTTCGGGAAGCTTGCCATCCACCTCTTGAAGGAGATTAAAGATGTGGTCGCTTTTTATGTGGCTGGTTATGCCTTCAAGCCGTTCTATAATGGACTTTTCCTCAACAAGAACCTCCTCTTCATGCAGTATTGTGAAATCACCACTTTCTACTTTTTGGTAGAGTGGCATCCCTCTCAATACCTTCAAGGTCCTAAAGCGAATGAACGCCGGATTAATCCTGTTTAACGTATCAGAAGTTTCTGAGACATGCTCCTTCCACCATCTTTTGCCTCCTAGTCCAAGGATCACATACTCTGAGAGCTCGATGCCTGATTCCTTTACTTTTTGCGCACAATCAATATGCTCCTCTTTTGTTACCCCTTTGTTCATATACTTTAGGAGAAGATTACTTCCCGTTTCAAGACCGATGTGAAGCCTTGTCAGACCTGCTTCCCGCATTCTTACAAGGTCATCAACGGTAAATCGTTTTGCAATGGTGCGGGAACGGGCGTAGGAAGTTATTCTTTCGATAGAGGGAAATTGTTCTTTCAAGTATGAAAGGGCTTCAATAAAATCTCCGGGCTTCATGACCAGAGAATCAGCATCCTGAATAAAAACGTTCCGGCCCCCAGAATAGAGCCAGATTGCAATGCTTGCAAAGTATTCGTTGTAGAAATATGTTGAGGTGATGATGTTGAGAAAGTTGTCGTTAATAGCCCCGCCGAAGCCTTTTTCCCACGACAGGGCAACGATTTCGTCCCGTATTTTACGGATAGAATCAATGTCTTTTTTAATTTCTTCAACGCTGCGTTTTTCGAATCTATTATTTTTAAAGGTTCTGCAGAAGAGACACTTATTCCATGGACAATTTCTTGTAAATCTCACAAGGAGACTGCCTGCTTCGTTTGGTGGTCGTATCGGCCCTATTTCGTTATACAATGAGACACCATTACATTCTAAAGATCAGGTTCTCCGGTTTCCAACACTTTGTGCGAGTTCAATCTTGTTCGCGGCCTCCCCCTCCCATCTTTGAAAGAGATTGTGATCTATATCCATAAGGTCCAGTATCTTGCCCACGATGTGATCTATAAGATCCTCGATTTTTCTTGGATAATGATAAAAGGCAGGAACAGGGGGTAGAATTACGCCGCCCCGGTCGGCTACTTTAGTCATTAACTCAAGATGGCCCTTGTGAAGAGGTGTTTCCCTGACTACCAAAACAAGTCGCCGCCCTTCCTTCAGCATTACATCGGCTGCCCTTGTAATAAGGTTGTCATTATAGGAACTGGCTACGCCAGATAACGTTTTGATGGTACACGGGACGATTACCATTCCGTCTGTTTTGAAGGACCCGCTTGAGATAGAAGCCGCCATATCCTTGGGGTTATAAAGCCTCGAAGCAAACTTTTTGACGTCTTTTACTGTCATATCGGTCTCAATGATAATATTTTGCTCGGCTGCTTCAGACATCACAACGTGTGACTCGATATCCGTGTCTTGCAACACTTCCAGTAGCCTCACGCCATAAATGACCCCGGTTGCCCCCGTGATTCCTACGATGATTTTCTTCATTCCGTGGCCTCCTGTACAGAGCATCTTCAACTGTTTTGAGTTTTAAATTATGCAAATGTCATACCATTTAAGTTTTTTAACCAGTTATCCAATATTAAAAAATTATGGAAGCATTGAGAGGGGGATAATTTCTTAGCTGGATCGTGTGCCGTTTGTGATTCTTCGCTGCTTTTACCCAAAGGAGATTTTATGCCCTTGGGCGTAGAACTTAAAAGGAAATTATGAAAGTCTATAAGTTATTTGGTGATGATGTTGTACAGTTTCATCTTTTTGTAAAGAGTAACCCTTGACATATTTAGGAGTATTGCTGCCTGCCTTTTGTTGCCCTTGGTTCTTTCGAGAACGGATAAAATCAAATTTTTTTCATCCTTTTCAGGCATTCGGCTTTCCGCGGAAAAAACATGAGCAAAACCGGTCTCTTGGTCCTCGGGGGAAAGTATTTCTCTCGGCAGGTGTTCTAATGCAATCTCGCGCGCATCCCATGCAGTGATGGCTATCTGCTCCAGTATGTGTATAAGTTGCCTTACATTCCCGGGCCACTGGTAGCTGATAAGCTTATCCAAAGCTTCTTTGGTATATCCTCTGATATTGGTTTTAAAGGATTTATTGATATTATCCAGGAAAGAATGCAAATACAAGGGGATATCTTCCGGGCGTTCACGCAGACTGGGGGCGTGCAGACTTGCTGAGGCTACCCTGTAATAAAGATCATGGCGAAATTTTCCTTCCTCTACGAGTTTGCGCAGGTCCACATTTGTGGCCGCAATAAACCGGAAATTTACCTTAACGGCCTTGTTGCTTCCCAACCTTTGTATCTCTCTCTCCTGAAGCACACGTAAAAGCTTTGCCTGAATCGAGAGGGGCAATGACGAGATTTCATCTAAAAACACGATGCCATTATTAGCTGTCTCAAAAATGCCTGCTTTGCCCGATGAATTTGCGCCTGTATATGCCCCCTTCTCGTACCCAAAAAGTTGGGATTCGGCGAGTTCAAAAGGAATGGCAGGGCAATTTAATTTTACAAAAGGCTTATCGTTGCACCGGTAGCTATGAATGCTGTGGGCGAACAATTCCTTACCGGTTCCACTCTCTCCCTCAATCAGAACATCGGCATCAAGCATTGATATTCTTTTTGCAGTAGCTACGGTGTCTCGGATTAACCAGCTTTTGCCTAAGATACTGTCAAAGGTGTATGCCGAACTGTACTCAGTTTTCTGCCTTTGCTTGAGATTGTGCATTTCATTCTTCAGACGAGTTATTTCTTTGTGCACCTTTTCCAGTTCTTCAAGAGGATGAAAGACTATCCTCCCGATGGCGCCAACAATCTCCCCCTTTGTTCTGAGTGGATAAACAGAAGTTACCCTCTTGACCTCCCCGACTTCCCTTACTCTCCCGATGACAGGGGTTCCTGTTGTTATCGCCAATTGGTAATCTGAAGCGGGCGCCAGCTCCAGTATGTTCTTGCCTATGCCGCCGCCGGGTTGTAGCCCCAAAAATTTCTCTGTCGGTGGGTCGATGAACTGGATAATGTAATTTTTGTCTATTACCGTAATGCTTTCATAACGGTTTTTGAAGCAAAACTTTACTACTGAAGCAATGACAGGGTTATATGGGTACGGTTCAATCGCCGCGAGCAAATCCTGCCTTTCCTTGTTCTTCATATGGTCAAATCCTCCATTTCTTACATTACATGTTAATTTACATGTTAATTTACATGTTAATATATAAATAAACAGTTTGTCAACGGCATTTGAGGCCGGCAAAACTATCAGCTAAGTAGCTAAAAAAATGCAATTATCGCAACTATAGGCCGATTGTAACGTTATGTCGAAAGAATTGCCATTCAACAGAGCTCGATAGCTTCTAGGATGGAAACGATGAAAACCGGTAATGAACCTCCTTATGCAAAGCAGACCCAGCAGTTCGTGCGTAAATTACAATAGCAAATATTATCAAATGGTTAGAAGTTATTAACGTCAACGGCATGTTTTTTGCTAATCAAATCAAAAATAACTAGTAATGCATTTTATAATAAAGGTGCAAGAGAAAAAATTAAATGAAGGAGGCTGTAAAAGATGGGAAAAAAGAAGGACATAACAAGTGTTA
>DIFC01000029.1 GCA_002418945.1 Deltaproteobacteria bacterium UBA5758
TAAGATTTAATATGAGGCAATTCGTCATTGCCGTACCACCTTGTATTTTGATCAGATAGTGCTATAATAAACGACTATGAAAAAGATCGTGTCCTTTGATCTCGACGGAACCATTGTGAGCGGGAACTACGGCGAGATGGTATGGAACCACGGCATACCGGAAGAGTATGCGAAAAGGCATTCCATGCCCTTTGACGAGGCAAGGAAGTACATCAGGCAGGAATACGAATCAATAGGAGACAGGGAGATCATATGGTACGAGATCGAGCACTGGCTGAAGCGGTTTGACCTTCCGGTGTCCGCCGGCGAGCTCCTTGTGAGATACGAATCGTATATAGAGAAGGTCCCCTGTGCGGAAAAGGTGCTGCAAGAGCTCAGGGGCAGATATACTCTCGTGGTTGCGTCCAATGCAGCCAGGATCTTCGTTGACAAAGAGCTCCAATGCGCAGGATTGACAGAGTACTTTACGCATATTGTCTCAGCAACAACGGATTACAGGATGGTAAAAAAGGAAGAGCACTTTTACAGGAAGCTATGCGAGCTGCTCGGTGTTTTACCTGAAGAGATGGCTCACGTGGGCGATCACCCGGTCTTTGACCATGACGTGCCGGCAGGCATGGGGATTGAGGCATACTATTTACAGCACGAGCATTCGGCGATCAGCCACCAGCTTTCAGTAAAGGACGGCAGAAATATTATAAAAGATCTCAGAGAGCTTCTTGACAGGTTATGAAAAGATGCTTCAAATGCGATGCGCCTGTTACGGACGGGAAGATATCCTTCAAGGACGAATGCCCGTCGTGCAGGTCCGATCTCCACGTGTGCGTGAACTGCCTTTTCTACGACACGGGGAAGCATAATTCCTGCAGGGAGCCACAGGCCGATTATGTGAAAGAGAAGGACAGGGCGAACTTCTGCGAATACTTCCGGTTCAAAGATGAAGATGAGCAGAGATCAGGCAGGGAAGAAGCGGCAAAGAAGTGGGAGGCGCTGTTTAAGAAAAGATAGTAAACCGGCTTGCGGCTCATGGCTGACGGCAGAATCGGTAAATAAGGAGTCCTGTTTACGTTGCCGGTCTCGTGAATATTATCTTATAGCGATCAGGGTCCACGTCTAAACACGCAGTACACCCGCTTTCTTCACAGCCGGAAGACCCTTCTGCGTCACGTTCTTCTTTGGTGGGCAATGGCTCGATGCGCACCTCGAAGCCGATCTCCCTGTACATCCCGACCATCTCCGAAAGCCTCGGTTCGCACGCAACAAACCTTCTTTCCCATCCCGCCTTGATCAGCTCTTCTTCCCGTTTCATGGTCTTATTATAACACTGTTCTGTTTGACCCGTTCAATCTTTCTGTTTTGTGTTAACGTTGAACGTTGAACGGATGTTATTTTTCCCCTTACGATTTACGACTCACGGGCGTTTCGCCCTGAGCTGTTTTTTAAAATAGGCGATCGTTTGTTTCAACCCGTCATCGAGGGAGATTTGCGGCTGCCATTGGAGATGCTGTTTTGCCCTCCCGATATCGGGGCATCTTCTCCTCGGATCATCGTCCGGTAACTTCTCAAAGATTATTTTCGACCTTGAACCGGTGAGCTTAATGACCTTCCGTGCGATGGAAAGGATCGACGCCTCAGCGGGGTTGCCGAGATTGATGGGCCCCGGGAACCCCGAAAGGTAAGGCTTTGTGTAGTCCCTTTCCCTTTCATATTTTCCGGTCTCGTAGTCCATCATGCGTATCATGCCTTCCACCATATCGTCGATATAGCAAAACGACCGTGTCTGCGTGCCGTCTCCGTAGATAGTGATGGGCTTGTTGCCGAGGGCCTGAACGATAAAGTTGCTTATGACCCGCCCGTCATCAGGGCGCATCTTCGGCCCGTATGTATTGAATATGCGGACGACCTTAATATCGACCTTGTTCTGCCTCAGGTAATCGAAAAAGAGGGTCTCCGCTACACGCTTCCCTTCATCGTAACAGCTTCTCTTACCGATCGGGTTCACGTTGCCCCAGTATTCCTCCTGTTGCGGGTGGGTATCGGGATCGCCGTAGATCTCGCTCGTGGACGCCTGCATGACCCTTGCCCTTACCCTCTTTGCAAGCCCCAGCATGTTGAGCGCGCCGAGGACGTTGACCTTGATCGTCTTTACAGGGTTATACTGATAATGGATCGGGCTTGCGGGACAGGCAAGATTGAATATCCAGTCAACCTCGGTCAGTATCGGTTCGGTCACGTCATGCCTGAGGATCTCGAAGCGGGGATTTTTCGTGAGGCCGGGGACGTTCTCTTTCGTGCCGGTGAAGTAATTGTCAAGGCAGATCACCTCGTGCCCATCTTTAAGGAGCCGTTCGCAGAGGTGGGACCCGATAAAGCCCGCGCCACCGGTCACCAGGATCCTCCTCGGCTCATTATACGTATGGTATTTGTACATACTCGCTTGCGTTAATGTGATATCGGTCTGCCTATGCAGACGTATTTGAATCCCAGCCGTGCCATGTTCCGCGGGTTGTACTGGTTTCTACCGTCAAAGATGACGGGTGTCTTCATGAGGGACTTGATCTTATCGAAATCGGGTTCCCTGAAAGAAAGCCATTCGGTCAGGAGGATAAGACCGTCTGTCCCCTTGAGGACTTCATACTGGTTTTTCCCGAAACGTATATTTTTGTTCTTCGCGAATATCGATCGTGCAGTCTCCATCGCCTTAGGGTCAAAAAGATTGCAGAATGCCCCGTTCGCTGTAAGGCTGTTGACGATTGCGATGGAAGGCGCCTCCCGCATATCATCGGTGTTCGGCTTAAAGGCGAGCCCCCATATGGCGAATTTCCTGCCTTTCAGACTGCCCTGATAAAAGGACATGATCTTTTCTGCAAAAAGCGTCTTCTGCTGTTCATTGATCTCCATTACCTTTTCAAGTATCGTCGGTTCGCATCCGCAGCACTGTGCTGTGTTGATTAGCGCCCTGACGTCTTTCGGAAAGCATGAACCGCCAAAGCCGACGCCGGGGAAGAGAAACTTGGGGCCTATCCTGGAATCGCTCCCGATCCCGCGCATGACCATCATGACGTCCGCGCCAAGCCGCTCGCATATGTTGGCAATCTGGTTCATGAACGATATGCGGGTGGCCAGCATCGAATTGGCCGTATATTTCGTCATCTCGCTCGATTTTACGTCCATGACGAGAAAAGGAGCCCCCGTCCTGAGAAAAGGCGCATAGAGCTCCCTCAGGATCTCTTCCACGCGTTCATGTTCAACGCCGATAACTACCCTTTCCGGCTTCATGCAGTCCTCGACGGCTACGCCCTCTTTGAGGAATTCCGGGTTCGACGCTATGTCGAAAGAGATGTCTGTCCCCCGCTTTTTCAGCTCCTCTGTGATGACATCTTTCACCTTGTGGCACGTCCCCACGGGAACAGTGGATTTGATGATCACTATCCGGTATTTTTGAATTGTTTTGCCTATGTCGCCGGCGACGTCCATGACGTATTGCAGGTCCGCTGACCCGTCGCCGTCCTGCGGGGTATTGACGCAGATGAATATGATAAGACCGTGCTCCACGGCCTTTTTTATATCTGTCGTAAATTGGAGCCGCCCTTCCTTGATATTGTTTTTGACAAGCTCTTCAAGGTGGGGCTCATAGATAGGGATGGCCCCCTGCTTTAGTCCCCTGATCTTTTCCTTATCGATATCCATGCACACTACGTCGTTGCCGGTTTCAGCAAAGCATGCCCCCGTAACAAGGCCGACATAGCCCACTCCTATGACAGAGATCCGCATAATTCCTCCATTTCTCCCCTTATTTACCCTGCAATATGAATGAAAGTCAACAGGAAATACATCTCATGGCGAAATACCCGCAAGGCGCGGCGTGATACCGGCTACGTCCTGTACGATGCGTTTATCTTTACGTAATCGTAGGTGAGGTCCGTGGTGTAGATGTCGAAGGACGCCTTGCCGTCGTTGAGATCTACGACGATGCTGATATCCTTCTTGTTCATCATCTTTTTTAGCGCCTGTTCGTCAAAGGGGACCTCTACGCCGCTCTTTACGATCAGCTCTCCCTGGAGAATAATGTCTATCTTCGACGGGGAAACAGGAACATCCGCGTCGCCCGCTGCTGCGATGATCCTCCCCCAGTTCGGATCGCACCCGAAGAGCGCCGTCTTCGTCAGTGGCGATATGGCTATCCTCCGCGCTATCTTTTCGGCTGTCTCTTTTTTCTTCGCGCCCTTGACCACAATATGCGCTACTCGCGTGGCTCCTTCCCCGTCCTTCACGACCATCATGGAAAGGCTTTGCATCACCGATAAAAGCGCCTCTTTGAAGGGGGCTGTGCCTTGCGGGTCTTCAGGCCCTCTTTTTGTAAAGAGCATTACCGTATCATTGGTGCTGCATTCGCCGTCAACGGTTATCCGCTCAAAGCTTTCCTTCACCGAATGGACGAATGGCCGCTTCAGTTCCGCCGCCGCGGCAGGGTAATCGGTGAAAACAAAGGCAAGCATTGTCGCGAAAAGGGGATTTATCATGCCAGAGCCTTTTGCTGCGCCTATGATAGTGTATTCCCTTTTCCCCCTGAAGGTTTCTTTCACTACCTTCGGGTGGGTATCGGTGGTCATGATGGCGCGGGAAAAGGCGTCCAGGTGTGAATCCTTTACATTTTTCACAAGCAGCGGGAGCGAGCGGATAATGAGGCCGGCGGGAAGCCTTCTCCCGATGACGCCGGTTGATGCAAAGAGGATCTCCTTCGTCTTGATCCTGAGCAAGGGCGCGATGCCTTCCGCGATGATGCCCAGGTCATGGACGCCCTCTTTCCCCGTACAGGCATTCGCGCAGCCGCTGTTGACGAGAAGCGCCCGCACCGGGTTTGCCTCTATTTTTTTATTGTAAAGGATATGGGCTGCCTTGACCCTGTTCCTCGTATAAAGCGAAAGCACGTTCACCTTTTCCCTGAAAAAGACCAACCCCAGATCAAGGCCGGATGGCTTGACGCCCGATGCGATACCCGCAAACTCAATACCGCTGATCATAGCTCCTCCTCGCTACTTTCCACAGCATTTCTTATACTTCTTCCCGCTGCCGCAGGGGCATGGGTCATTTCTCCCTACCTTCCTCTCCTTTCTGTCAGGGCCTTCGAAGGAGGGAGCGGCGTTCTTGTTGAAGAACATTACCGGCTCGGCCTGTTCGGGGGCTTCTCTCGCAGGCTGTACGGCAAATATCTTTCTCACCGTATCATATTTGACCCTTTCAAGCATGTCGAGGAAGAGCTCGAAGCTTTCTCTCTGGTATTCCCTGAGCGGGTCCTTCTGGCCGTAGCCGCGAAGGCCGATGCCTTCTTTCAGGTGGTCAAGGCCGAGGAGGTGCTCTTTCCAATGCGTATCGAGGGAGTTGAGCGTGATGAAGTATTCTATTGCCCTGAGCTCGTCTTCGCCGAACTCTTTTGTCTTGTTCTCATATGCCTCGTTGACCTTACCGACCACCATGTCGAGGAGGCCTTCTCTTGTGCTGTCCTTAAGGTCTAAGGAGCTGAAGTCTATGTGGAAGAAGAAGGTCTCAAAGATCCTGTTCCTGAGTGACACGAGGTCCCACTCTTCGGGGTAGACCTTTTCGGGCGCATATTCATAGACGAGATCCTGGCATATCTCTTCGATCATGTCGAGGGTGCGGTCTTTCAGGTCGCCGCCCTTCATGGTCTCCCGCCTCATGCCGTAGATGGTCTCCCTCTGTTTGTTCATCACGTTGTCGTATTCGAGGAGGTATTTACGGATCTCGAAGTTGTGCCCCTCGACCCTCGTCTGGGCGTTCTCGATGGCCTTTGTGATAAACGGATGCTCAATGGGCACATCCTCGGTCATGCCGAGTTTTGCAAGGATGGGCGAAATCCTGTCGGAGCCGAAGAGCCTCATTATCTCGTCCTCAAGAGATACGTAGAACCTTGAAGATCCCGGGTCTCCCTGCCTTCCAGAGCGGCCCCGCAACTGGTTGTCGATCCTCCTCGACTCGTGCCTTTCCGTGCCTATTATGTGCAGTCCCCCGAGGGAGATTACCTGCTGCTTGTCTTTCTCGCAGATCTTTTTTGACTCTTCCAGCGCTCTGTCGTATTCTTCAGTCCCTTTCTGCCCCTTGCTCATGCTCAGGGCGAGAAATTCGGGGTTCCCGCCGAGAAGTATGTCCGTTCCCCTCCCGGCCATATTGGTGGAGAGGGTTACGGCCTTTGACCTTCCTGCCTGGGCGACAATCTCTGCCTCCCGTTCGTGGTTCTTTGCGTTGAGCACGTGGTGGGGGATGCCTTTTCTTTTCAGCATCTCCGACAGCCTCTCCGATTTTTCGATAGAGAGGGTGCCGACGAGCATCGGCTTGCCTTTTTTGTAGAGCTCTTCGATCTCGGTTACGGCAGCCTTGAATTTTTCCTTCTCTGTCCTGTATATGACATCAGGATAGTTTGTCCGGATAAGCGGTTTATTCGTGGGCATCACAAGAACTTCGAGATTGTATATCTTTTTAAACTCCATTGCCTCGGTGTCGGCAGTGCCGGTCATGCCGGCGAGCTTTTTATACATCCTGAAATAGTTCTGGAAGGTAACCGTCGCAAGCGTTTGGTTCTCACGCTCGATCTTGACATTTTCTTTTGCTTCCAGCGCCTGGTGGAGGCCTTCGCTGAAGCGCCTTCCCGGCATAAGCCTGCCGGTAAACTCGTCGACGATGATGACCTGCCCGTCCTTCACGATGTAGTCCACGTCGCACTGGAAGAGGTGGTGGGCTTTCAGGGCCTGGTTTATGTGGTGAAGGAAATCGACGTACTTTGGATCGTAGAGATTGTCAACCTTGATGAGTCGTTCTATTTTTGCAACGCCGTCTTCGGTGAGATAGGCCGTCTTTGCCTTCTCATCGACGATGAAATCTTTCTCCTTCTTGAGCTGATAGATAAGCCTATTGATCTTGTAATATTTATCGGTGGATTCTTCGGCGGGGCCTGAGATGATGAGGGGTGTTCGCGCCTCATCGATGAGGATGCTGTCAACCTCGTCGACGATGGCGTAGTTGAACTCGCGCTGTACGCACTCCTCGAGGGAATAGCGCATATTGTCCCTCAGGTAATCGAACCCGAACTCATTGTTTGTCCCGTATGTAACATCGCTTCCGTAGGCCATTTTTCTTATACCGTCGTCGAGGTCGTGGACTATGACCCCCACGGAGAGGCCGAGGAATCTGTATATAGGCCCCATCCATTCGGCATCCCTCTTCGCGAGGTAGTCGTTGACGGTAACAACGTGGACGCCGAGGCCTGTCAATGCGTTGAGGTATACAGGCAGGGTAGCGACAAGCGTCTTGCCTTCGCCTGTAGCCATCTCGGCGATCTTCCCTTCGTGGAGGGCTACGCCGCCGATAATCTGCACGTCGAAATGGCGCATGTTGATTGTGCGCCTCGCCGTTTCCCGGACGACGGCGAACGCCTCAGGCAAAATCGAATCGAGGTCTTCCCCCTGGTCAATCCTTTCCTTAAGGTAAGGGGTTTTTGCCCTCAGTTCGTCGTCGGTGCATGGTTTCATCTTCTCTTCGAGGCTGTTCACCGTTTCGATGACAGGCTGGATCCTCTTCAGCTCTCGTTCGTTCTTTGTACCGACTATCTTTTTAAGGAGATTACCGATCATGACCATCTTCAGCCGTCAGCATTCAGCCGTCAGCATTCAGCCTTTTAATATCTTTTGATTCTCGCTGATAGCTGTTCGCTGATAGCTGACCGCTGCCTTATATTTACTCCCTCAACGTTGCGACAATCCTCTCCGGATGAAGGATGATGCTTAAGGCATGGACGATATCGGGGACAATGAAGTCAGCTTCTTTGATGAGGGAGGCTGCGCACCCTTCCTCGCCGACCACCCCGATCCCCAGCGATGCCTCCCGGAGCATCATGGCGTCATTTGCGCCGTTGCCTATTGCCACGACCTTTTCCGGGCCAAGCTCTCTCACTATCTTTGCCTTTTCAGCGCCGCTTTCTTCTTTTTTTACCTTCAATACATTGAAACCCATGACATTTACTTCGCGGTCAATATTGTCGTATGTGTCCGCGGTTATAATAAAGACCTTTATATATCTGGATATCTTTTCCAGCATCTCTTTGACGCCTTCTTTAAGTTTCCCGTTGAATGCGCATGTCCCATTATAGTCAAGCACAAGGTATTCGATCTCAAGTTCGCCCCATCCGGGAACAGAAACACTTATCATGTACACCTCCTCTGTTTAGTCATACTATTGTAACATATCTCGGGCGATTTAAAACTATAAATTTTCAATAACCAGATGCCGATAACGGACTAAAGAATACAGGCATGGAACTCTTCCCGCAAACGGGCTTGCTACCCCTTTGGGTAAAAGAACCAGGGCACAGGTGGTACTTGTGAACACCGTCCCCTCTCTCATGAGGACAAGGCTCTTAGCAACACCGTCCCCTCTCCCCCTGCGGGAGAGGGACTATAGGTATTAATGTTCAGTTTGGTGCTGCTCCGTCCCCTCTCCCCCTGCGGGAGAGGGTCAGGGAGAGGGGGGATGTTTTGAATTTTGAACGTTTGAATCTGTTTGGTGCTTCGATATTCGAATTCAGGATTTACCCTGAGCAGGGTTTATGTTTAGGGCAATCTGTGATAGAATGGGCCGAGAAAACATAAACAACTTAAAAAAAGGCGGACCGACGGGATATGGATAAGAAGACAGGAAAATGGGAGATTGACTGCGTTATTTACGATTGCGACGGAGTCATGTTCGACTCACTCGATGCAAACAGGAGATTGTATCTCCAGATTGCCCAGTCGATAGGGCGGGCACCGCTCACAGAAGAGGAGGTACGATATTGCCATACCCATACGGTCTATGACTCGCTCCGCTATATGTTCCGGGAGAACGAAGCGCTCGAGAAAAAGGCAGTGGAATTTTTGAAAAAAGAGATTAATTTCAAAGATTTCATCGTCTACCTCAAAATGGAACCCAACCTCATGGAAACCCTTACTGCGTTGAAGGAGAGGGGGATAAAGCGTGCGATAAGCACGAACAGGACGACCTCCATGCCGCACCTTATGGAACGGTATGGGCTTTCGCCGTATTTCGAAATGGTTGTGACGGCCCTCGACGTATTAAACCCGAAACCTCATCCGGAAAGCCTGGAGAAGATCCTAAAGGCGTTCAACCTGGTCAGTCACAATGTTGTCTTTATAGGGGATTCCGAGGTTGACAGAGAGACCGCTCTTGCGGCGGGTGTGCGCTTTGTCGCCTATAAAGGCGGCGGGCTGGAAGCGGATGCAGCTATCGATGACCACCTTGCTCTGCTTGATTTTCTTTCGAACGGGCGGCGTCCTCAAGAATGATCTTCTTTCTCATCGCAAGGGTGTATACAGGCCCCGAGAGGACATAGGCAAAGGTACCCACAAAGAGGGTCAACTGGGGCTCGATGAAGACGATTACAAGGAACATGATCGCCGTTACGGTTGAGCGAAAGGGTTTGCCCTTGAAGAATCCCATCTCTTTGAAGCTGTAGTAGCGGACCTCGCTGACCATCAGAAAGGCGAGGATATATACAAGGATAGGCATAAGCACCGTCTTGAACCCGCTCATGTATCCAAGCCAGGAGTAAAAGAGCACGCTGCCCGCTATGGTTGCCGCTGCTGCAGGTATGGGCAGGCCGAGAAAATGTTTTTTCTGAACCGTGTCGACCTGTATGTTGAACCGCGCAAGCCTCAAGGCGCCGCAGGCAACAAAGAGGAAGGCAGCAAGCCACCCGAACCTTCCGTAGCTCTTCAATGCCCATATGTAAACAAGAAGCCCGGGTGCCACCCCGAAGGCGATAAGGTCTGAAAGCGAATCATACTCTACGCCAAACCTGCTGCTTGATTTCGTCATACGCGCAACCCTGCCGTCCAGCATGTCGAAGACGCCTGAGATGAAGATGGCAATGGCGGCATAGGTAAATTTTCTGTCAATGGTTGCAACGATCGAATAAAACCCCGCAAAGAGGCTTATCGAGGTGAGGAGATTTGGCAGTATGTAGATGCCTTTGCCTTTTCTTCGTTTCATATTTCCCCCTTTTTCTGCGCCAAGGGTGTTATTCCAGCTTTTACCTTCTGATGTAATGATACCACAGTTTCATAATTTTTTGGAAAATAAATATCAACCCTGGAGCCGAAGGCTATCAGCCCCACAGTGTCTCCCCTTATGACGCGGTCTCCTTCTTTCACGTAGGCGATTATCCTTCGCGCGAGGAAACCTGCTATCTGAACAAGCAGCAGCCTCTCGCCATGGCGATCTATGAGGATATAATTCCGTTCGTTTTCTTTATCGATGTCCTTTTTGAAGGCGAGTGCAAATTGCCCGCGCCTGTGGAGCATCTTTGCGATCCGGCCTTCGCAGGGCGCCCTGTTTACGTGCACGTCTGCGGGGGACATGAAGATGCATATCCTCTGCACGGTGTCGTTGATAAATTCTTCTTCCCTTATCTCGCTGATCTCCAGCACCTTGCCGTCTGCCGGCGAAAGAAGGACATTGTCAGGCTCCGAGGAGAAGCGCCTTGGATTGCGGAAAAAGAAGAGGCAGAAGAGAAAAAAAAGGAAAACGATGGAGGCAAGAATGTACGCGTGGACAATAAACAGGAGGACAAAAAGAAAAAGGGAAGGGAGAATAAGCTTTATCCCTTCCCTTGCGATGCGGCTTTCTCTCAACCTTTTCTCCCGATCCACCCCATCATGGAGCGGAGCTCCTTCCCTACCTTTTCGATAAGGTGTTCGCTCTCTATCTTCTTCAGGGCGTTGTATACCGGCCGCCCTGCCATGTTTTCGAGTATCCACTCCCTCGCGAACTCACCGCTTACGATCTCATCGAGTATGGCCCTCATCTCTTCCCTGGTCTCTTCCGAGACGACCCGCCGCCCCCTCGTCATATCGCCGTATTCGGCGGTGTCGCTTATAGAATAACGCATATAAGACATGCCGCCCTCGTACATGAGGTCAACGATGAGCTTCAGCTCATGGAGGCACTCGAAGTAGGCGATCTCAGGCTGGTAGCCGGCTTCGACAAGGGTGTCAAACCCTGCCTTGACGAGCTCTGTGGCGCCGCCGCACAATACCGCCTGCTCACCGAAGAGGTCCGTTTCCGTCTCTTCCTTGAAGCTTGTTTCGATGACCCCGGCCCTGGTGGCGCCGATGCCTTTCGCGTAGGCAAGGGCCGTCTTCTTCGCCTTCTTTGTGTAGTCCTGATATACGGCGATGAGCGAAGGCACGCCCGCGCCCCGCTCGTATTCCCTCCGGACGAGGTGGCCCGGGCCTTTGGGGGCTATCATGATCACATCGATATCCTCCGGCGGAACTATCTGGTTGTAGTGAATGTTGAAGCCATGGGAAAAGACGAGTGTATCGCCCTTTTTCAGGTTGTCCCTGATATCTGTTTTATAGAGCTGTGCCTGGACATTGTCCTGCGCGAGGATCTGGATGATGCGCGCTTCCTTGGCTGCCTTCGCAGCGCTTACCGGCTTGAACTTATGACTCAAAGCCAGCTTGTAGTTCGGTGTTCCCTCCAGTTCGGCAACGATGACATCGACACCGCTGTCGCGCAGATTCTGCGCCTGTGCGTGCCCCTGGCTACCGTATCCGATAATAGCTACCTTCTTCCCTTTTAATGCTCCCAGATCTGCGTCTCGATCATAGTACATCTTAGCCATCTCCATTTCCTCCTTTTGGCTGTTTTTCCTTTGTCTTTAATGTCTTGTCGCCCCTGGCCATGGCTACGGGCCCGGTCCTGACAAGGTCTTTTATCCCAAGCGGCCTGACGAGGGCCAGGAATGCCTTCAGCTTTTCCTCATCTCCCGTGATCATAATGGTATATGTCCTGGGGGACACGTCTATGATCTTTCCCCGGAATATCTCAACCATCCGCAGGATCTCTGCCCGCGTTTTTTCGTCGGCGTTTACCTTTACAAGCACCATCTCCCTGGAAACGTAGTCTGTATCCCTGAAGTCGATGACCTTTATGACGTTGATCAGCTTGTTGAGCTGTTTCAGTATCTGCTCGAGGATCATATCATCCCCTGTCGTCACGATCGTCATGGTCGAGATCGTAGGGTCCAGGGTTTCGGCGACGCAGAGGCTCTCGATATTGAACCCCCTTCCGCTGAACAGGCCGGAGATCCTCGAAAGCACTCCGAATTCGTTCTCGACGAGTACCGATATGGTATGTTTCACTCTTTCCTCCTAAACGAGCAGCATTTCTTTAAGCGAAGCCCCGGCAGGAACCATCGGGTAGACGCACTCCTCCGGATCAACGGGAACGTCGACGAAGGTCGGCTGATTGTTGCTGAAGGCCTCTTTGAGTACCCTGTCTATATCCTTTTCCTTATCTATTCTGTAGCCGGCTGCGCCATAGGCCTCTGCGACCTTCACAAAATCAGGGCAGGGCAGACTGGTCCATGTGTAGCGTTTTTCGTAAAACAGCTCCTGCCACTGTCTAACCATTCCAAGGTACCCGTTGTTGAGTATGACGACCTTAACGGGGAGTCTGTGCTGGACCGCTGTGGCGAGCTCCTGTATGTTCATCTGGATGCTGCCGTCGCCTGCGATGTCGATGACGAGGGATTTCGGAAATGCCGCCTGTGCGCCTATCGCTGCCGGAAAGCCGAACCCCATGGTACCCAGGCCGCCCGATGTGAGCAGGGTCCTCGGCTTGAGGAATTTATAGAACTGTGCGGCCCACATCTGGTTCTGCCCGACCTCCGTGGCGATGATCGCCTTTCCTTTGGTGAGATCGTATATCCTTTCAATGACGTACTGCGGCTTCAGTCCGCCGTTTTTCTGGTATGTAAGGGGGAAGTCCTTCTTCCATTTCGCGACCTTTTTCATCCACTCGCCGATAGATTCCGGAAAACCCTTGAAGAGGTCCTTTTCTTCTGCGAGGATGTCGAGCATCTTGTGGAGAACGTTCTTTATGTCGCCGACGATGGGTATGTCCACCTTTATGTTCTTGCTGATCGAGGTAGGATCGATGTCGATATGTATCACCTTGGCGTGAGGCGCGAATTCGTCGGTCTTGCCTGTTGCCCTGTCGTCGAATCTTGCCCCCATGGCGATGATCAGGTCTGATTCGGTGATCGCCATGTTTGCCGCGTATGTCCCGTGCATCCCCAGCATCCCGAGGAAGAGGTTGTTGTTGCCGGGAAAACCTCCGAGCCCCATGAGGGTATTGGTGACAGGTATGGAAAGCGCTTCCGCAAATTTTGTCAGCTCCTGTGATGCGCCGGAAAGGATGATGCCGCCGCCGGTGAAGAGAACCGGTCTTTTTGAAGAGGCGATCGCCCGCATCGCCCGTTGTATCTGGCCCGGGTGTCCGAAATACGTAGGCTGGTAGCTCCTGATATGTACCTTATCGGGATATTTGAAATCCGTCATATTTGCGGATACGTCTTTCGGTATATCCACAAGGACGGGGCCTGGCCTGCCGGACCGGGCTATATGAAAAGCCTCCTTGATGATCCTGGCGAGGTCCTTCACATCTTTCACCAGGTAATTATACTTCGTGCAGGGCCTTGTGATGCCCACGATGTCCGCCTCCTGGAAGGCGTCGTTCCCGATAAGCGCCGTATTGACCTGGGACGAAAATATAACCAGAGGGATTGAGTCCATATATGCGGTAGCGATCCCTGTAACGGTATTTGTAGCCCCTGGCCCTGATGTAACAAGGGAGACCCCCACCTTTCCCGATGCCCTTGCGTATCCGTCCGATGCGTGCACCGCGCCTTGCTCATGACGCACAACTATCTGCCGGATGTCGCATTCGCCGAGTGCGTCGGTTATATACAGCGTAGCCCCACCGGGATAGCAGAAGACCGTATCGACGCCTTCCGCTACCAGCGATTCCACCAATATCTGTGCACCTGTCTTTTTCAATCGTTCTCCTTCGTTCCCGGCCCTTACCGGTTCTTCTCCATAATGTCTTTATAGTAGAGTTTTTTCTTTTTTATCTCCCTGATCTCAAGTTCCTCTTCTTCTGTAAGAAAGGGTTTTTTAAGGAGCATCTGCAGCCTTCTGTCCAGCATTTCGTGCTGTCCCTTTGCCTGGTTGAAGATTTCCTCTTTACTTTCAGCAGTATCCATTTGAGAACCGATGGATATGGTATAAAAAATATTGCAAAATGTCAAATATTAGCTTATAAATTCAAACTATTAAGTAATGAGCAATCAGCTGTCAGCCTTTAGCTTTCAGCCGGTCGTTGGCAGCTTTTTTGTGAATAGCATATTGCTTATTATGTTTTTTCGTTTTTTAAAAAGCTGATCGCTGAGTGCTGATCGCTGAAAGCTGGTAGCTGGTTTTACAATACCTGATATGCTCAAGAAGATACTTGTTATCCTTGCGTTATGTTATATCCTGTTCTTCATGAATCTCGGCGCAACGTCGTTGTGGGACCCTGATGAGCCGCGTCAGGCCATCATGGCCCGGGAGATGATAGAGAGGAACGACTTCGTGCGCCCCTACCTGAACGGCAGGGAGTATCTCGAGAAGCCCCCGTTCTACCCCTGGATGATCATCATCACCTCAAAGATCACCGGCAGCCTTGACGAATTCGCCTCAAGGGCGCCGGCGGCGATATCGGCGACGCTCCTTTTGATCATTACATTCCTGCTGGGAAGAAGGTTCGGCGATGAAGAGAGCGGGCTTTTATCCGCAATAGCGCTTGCCACCAACTACCAATTCCTCTCCAATGCACGCGAATCGGTTATGGACATGACCTTTGCGTTCTTCATCGGCCTTACGATCTTTCTTAATTACCTTGCCGCCGCAAAGGAAAGGAGGTTGTTTTTTGCCCTGTCTTTTCTCCCGGCTTCACTGGCGATCCTTACGAAAGGGCCTGCAGGCCTGGTAATACCCGCAGGCGTTATAGTTGTATACCTTATAATAAGAAAGGAGATAAAAAGGTTCATCCTCCCCATGGTCCTGGGATGCCTTTTGTCCGTCGGCATTGCTTCCATCTGGTTTTTTCTGGCAGGCGATGCCTACATAAAGGAGTTCATCCTTCGGCAAAACATCACAAGATACACGAATGCCTTCGATCACATGGAATCGCTCCTTTATTATCTGCACAAGATGTTCTTTAATTTTCTCCCCTGGAGCTTGCTGCTTCCTTTTGCCCTGCACCATGCGTTCAGGAAAAGGCTCTGGCTGCCGCTGGTCTGGTTTCTCTTTACGTTCCTGTTTTTTGAGTTCTCAACGAGCAAGAGGGCGATCTACCTCCTTCCCTGTTACCCTGCCTGCGCTTTGCTTTGCGGAATATATATGAGGGACAAATGGCCGTCGCTTGTGGGAAAGGCGTGGACGAACATGGCGCTTAAGGCGTTCTCGATCGTTCTTGTCCTCATACCCGTCGCAGCAGTTGCGGCGCTTTATGTAATGCCTTACAGGGATGTGCAGGCCTTCAGGGAAGGGCCCCCGTCGCTGTATATCTACCTGGCTATCATGTTCCTGCTGGGCATAGCCCTTTTTGTAAGCCTGATGAGGAGGGGCGTGAAGCAGGCGGTCGCCCTTCTCGCGGCATATTTTGTCGTAGTCGGGGTGTTTTATAATATGTACTATATGCCTGTGACGGACAGAACGACCAAATCTCTCCGCCTGATAACCGATCCGATAGGGGACCACAGGAAGTACAAAGAGATCTATACCTACGGCTTCAACTCTGCGGGCCTCATATACTATCTCGGCAGGCCGATCCAGAACTTAGTGGATATTAAGGAGATAAAAGACATCAAACATGATATACTCCTTATCGTTGAGGAAAGGCCTGGTGCCACTATCAAGAACGAGCTGGAAAGATTGTTTTTGCCTGTAAAGGAGATAAAATATGAGAAAGACAGCTATACAATATATGTGAGGAGAGATGGCTGACAAACCCTACATATCGGTATTGGTGCCGGTTCTGAACGAGCAAGAATCCCTTCCCGAGCTCCAGAAGAGGCTTTACGATACCCTCGAGGCGATCGGGAAGCTTTACGAGATTATCTATATCAACGATGGGAGCACCGACAGGACCGGTGAGATGCTTGAGGATTTCCATGCCCGCGACGGCTCCGTCAAGGTGATTGAGTTCAACAGGAACTACGGGCAGCACATGGCGCTCTTCGCGGGCTTCGAGTACGCAAAAGGCGATATGGTGATCACGATAGATGCGGACCTCCAGAACCCGCCGGAGGAGATACCCAAGCTGGTTCAGAAGATCGCCGAAGGGTATGAGGTGGTCGGGACATACCGGAAGAATCGCAAAGATTCCGTCTTCAGGCGACTCCCTTCGTTTATCGTCAACAAGATCACCTCAAAGCTCGTCGGCGTGAAGCTGCGGGACTACGGGTGCATGCTGAGGGCATACAGCAGGAACATCGTGGATTACATGAACATGTGCCCCGAGTCGTCGAGCTTTATCCCGGCGCTCGCGAATACCTTCGCCAAGAGGATCGTCGAGATCGAGGTCGCGCACGAAGAGAGGAAGAAAGGGACATCAAAATACAGCCCCTTCAGGCTCCTCCGGCTGAACTTTGACCTTATGACGAATTTCTCGCTGCTCCCGATACAGTTCATCGGCGTTCTCGGGGTTGTCATAGCGGCGTTGGGCTTTCTCTTTGCCATATTCCTCTTTGTCAGAAGGCTCATCGTCGGCCCTGAGGTCGAGGGTACGTTCACCCTCTTTGCTATACTCTTCTTTTTCATAGGCATCCAGATATTCGCGCTGGGCATCATCGGCGAGTACATAGGAAGGATATACCAGGAGGTGCGGAGAAGGCCGAGGTTTATCGTCAAAAAGGAATTCCTGTGAGGACCGTAGTATTTGCTTACCAGGAGATAGGGTATGTGTGCCTTGAGGAGCTCATCGATTTTGGCGCCGATGTCGCCTGCCTCTTTACCCATCTTGACGATCCCGGCGAGGAGGTGTGGTACAGAAGGCCGATCACTGTTGCGGAGAGGCACAACATCCCCGTCTACACCCCCGAAAGCTTGAAGGATCCGCAGTGGGCAAAGCTGGTCGCAGACGCAGGGCCCGATATCATCTTCTCCTTCTACTACAGAAAGATGATCCCTGTTGAGATCCTTGATATCCCCAGGATCGGCGCCTTTAATCTCCACGGTTCGCTTCTCCCGAAGTTCAGGGGAAGGTGCCCCGTCAACTGGGTCCTAATAGCCGGAGAAAGGGAGACGGGGCTTACGCTCCATTACATGCTCGAGAAGCCCGACGCGGGAGATATGATTGCCCAGAAAAGGGTTGGCATCGATTTTGAGGATAATGTATACACGGTCTACATGAAGATGGTGAAGGCGGCACGGGAGCTGATGCGCGAGGTGCTCCCGCAGCTTCGCGACGGGAGCTTTGCGAGAACGCCCCAGGTCGGCGCCTCTTCGTATTTCGGGGGGAGAAGGCCTGAGGACGGCATGGTGACGTGGGAGAAGGATGCGGCGACGATATACAACCTGACAAGGGCGGTTACACATCCTTATCCCGGCGCGTTCACTTACCTTGAAGGAAAAAAGTTTTATATCTGGAAGGCGTTGCCGGAAGATGGGCCCGGCGGGGAAGAACCGGGAAAGGTGATCTCTTGTGCGCCCTTTGCCGTAAGCACCGGCAGGGGAAGATTGCGGCTGCTCTCGGTGCAACTGGAGGGAGAAGGAGAGATGGACGGGGAGAGCTTCGCCCGATCCCATGACATAGAAGGAAAAATATTCGGAGGTACCGCGTGAAGATATTGATACTCGGAGTGAACGGTTTTATCGGGAACAGCTTTGCCGCGAGGGCGCTCAGCGAAACGGACTGGGAGATCTACGGCATGGACATAAGGGACGACAAGCTCGACGCCTGTCACGGACACGAACGATTTCATTTCGTCGAAGGCGACATCGCCATCAACAAGGAATGGATAGAATATCACGTGAAAAAGTGCGATGTCATCATGCCCCTTGTCGCCATTGCTACGCCCGCAACCTATGTCAGGGAGCCGCTCAGGGTATTCGAGCTCGATTTTGAGGAAAACCTGCGCATCGCCCGGCTCTGCGTGAAGTACGGCAAGCGCCTCGTCTTTCCCTCCACATCGGAGGTATACGGGATGTGCCCTGACAAGGCATTCAACGAGGACGAAAGCCCCCTGGTGCTCGGACCGATCTGCAAGCAGAGATGGATCTACAGCGCGTCCAAGCAACTCCTCGACAGGGTGATCTGGGGATACGGTTTTCAGCAGGGCCTGAAATTTACCCTCTTCCGCCCCTTTAACTGGATAGGGCCGAAGCTGGACGAACTGACCTCAGACCCGGAGAAAGAGGGTAGTTCGAGGGTGGTGACGCAGTTCATCAGCAGTCTCCTCCTTGCAGAGCCCATACGCCTTGTCGACGGAGGCATGCAGCGCCGCTGCTTCACCTATATCGACGACGGGATAGCGTGCCTCATGAGGATCATCGAAAATAAGGAAGGCGCATTGAACGGCGAGATATTCAATATCGGCAACCCGCACAACGAGGCTACCATAAAAGAGCTTGCCGCCAAGCTGAAGGAGATGTTCGTCGGACACCCTTCGACAAAGCACTACAAGAAGCATTCGGAGATCATAGAAGTCTTCTCAAAGGATTTCTACGGAGAGGGGTATCAGGACATCGACAGGAGGGTTCCGTCGATCGAGAAGGCGAAGAGGCTTATCGGGTGGGAGCCGAAGGTCGATCTTAATACGGCGCTGCGAAAGACGCTGGAGTATTACCTTCAGTCAAATCTGAAGGGATAAATAATACCGTATATCATAGTTCGTATACCGTATATCGAAACTACAAGAAATCCATGAGGCGTAATATGATCTATCTTTTGCCTTTAACAGGGTTCATCCAATTGCGAATTACGATTCACGAATTACGAGGGCCCTACACTATCGACTAAACGACCAGACAGACCGCATTTAATGCTGGCAGCTATTTCTTGCACGTCCCGATCGAGCCTTCCTTGCAGATCGTGCCGTCGGTCCAGACGGCAAGAGAGAGGTCTGCGCCGGACAGATAGGCGCCGGTAAGATTGGCGCCGGTCAGATTTGCTGATTTCATGTTTGTGTTGAAAAGCCTTGCGCCGTTCAGGCTCGCGTTCATGCAGTTTGCGCCAGAGAGATTTGCCCCGGAGATGTTCGCTCCCGACATGTTTGCGCTGAGAAGATTGGCGCGTTCGAGGTTCGCGCCGGTCAGGGTCGTATTGGCGAGAGGCGCATTCGATAGGTCGCAGGCCTGACATTGTTTCGTGCTTTTCAACTGGTCAAGGTCCTGCTGGCTGTAGCCGTGGACGAACGGTGCGGTCAAGGGAAGAGCCGTGAACGTTAGCAGGCACAGTACGATAAGGGGTATCCTGTTCATAACCACCTCCTGATTATAAATCATACCGCCGGACAAAATATTTCTCAAGTAAGAAGATCGAATTGCCTCATATTAAATCT
>DIFC01000074.1:0-27089 GCA_002418945.1 Deltaproteobacteria bacterium UBA5758
TTTACACAATTATGTTGACAGTACCATCATTGACAAGGTGAGCTTGCCCTCCTGTATAATGAAAATAATTAACATCTTCTTAACCCCCATGTTGCCGGATGATCGCGAACCTGTCATGGATACATTCAATTACTACATCAAAAACAGTTATGCGGCCTACCCGGAGCAAACACTGTCCTGTGAATTTTTGGATTGCCCCGCCCATTTTCATAAAAAACATGGCTTTGTTGATGCGGGTACTTTAAAAAGATCTACAGGAAAAACGGTGAAGTATTTGATATAATGTATATGCAAAAGATGCTGTAGGAGGATAAAGGCATGCAATTTGTGGTTACGCCGGCAACAGGAAAGCGCATGATCGCTAAGGGAATAGCAAGGCACCATGCAGTTCAATCCGCCCTGCAAACCGGAACGGTTGTCGTAGTGGCAGGAACGACCAACGGCTATGTTGCCGAAGAACTTCTCGCCCTTATCGGCGAACCGGATGGATTTGACCGGCAAGGCTTCTTCCGTGGCATCACCCTCCCTCCGTCATACAAAACAACTGAAAAAGGGCGGCTGCCGGACAGGAGCAGGTTTCCAGGAGACGTTATTATCACGCAGGGCAAATGGCAGCGCAGAAGGACTATCGTCGATGTGATTGACGATCTCAAGGAAGGGGACGTGATCCTGAAGGGCGCAAATGCCCTCGATCTGCAAAAGAGACAAGCTGCAGTCCTCATCAGCGACCCGAAAGGGGGAACCTCCGTTGTTGCCTTGCAGGCCGTTGTAGGCAGGCGTGTTCGCCTGATCCTCCCTGTCGGGCTTGAAAAGCGGGTATCTGTGGAATTGAACGATATTGCCCATTTGCTTAACGCACCTGGCTTCCAGGGGCCCAGGTTTCTCCCTGTTCCGGGAGAGGTCGTGACGGAGATCGAGGCCCTGGCGATCCTTACGGGCGTACATGCTGAACTTATAGCAGGAGGAGGTGTCTGCGGAGCGGAAGGTGCGGTTTGGCTGGCTGTTTCCGGTTCCGGAGAACAGGTAAAGAAGGCCAGGGAGTTTATAGAATCCATAGCCGATGAGCCGCTGTTTGCGCTCTGATATGACAACACGTTCCAGCCCCACGAAGTTCTCTGTAATAAGCGATTATGAGAAGGAATTATTGGAATGAGATATAAAGGCATTATTTTTGATCTTGACGGTACGCTCGCGGATACGCTTGAAGACCTGGCGGATTCGATGAACAGGGTCCTCGCCTTGCAGGGATTGCCCGTTCACAGCTACGATGCGTACAGATATTTTATCGGAAAGGGGGTAACCAACCTGGTTGCCGAAACCCTCCCTCAGGAAAAGCGGTCGGAAGAACTTATTATCCAATGTTACGAACTTATCGTTGCAGATTATTGGAAAAATTATCTGGTCAAGACGCGCCTCTACGATGGTATCTCAGATGTCTTAAATATATTGAAAGGCCAAGGTATCAAGATGGCTGTATTCTCGAATAAGCCTGATGGGCTTACGAAAAAGATCGTCGAGGCTCTGGCGGGCAATGATAATTTTGAAATGGTGATCGGCGCGCAGGCCGGCCTGCCCGTAAAACCGGACCCTGCCGGCGCAATGCTCATAAGCAGCCATTTTGGCATTGCCCCGGGCGACATTCTGTATCTTGGCGACACCGATATTGATATGATGACGGCGAACAATGCGCGGATGGTTGCCGTCGGCGCGCAATGGGGCTTTAGAACGAAAGAAGACTTATTAGGAAGCGGTGCAAGCGCGGTGATCGCCCATCCGCTGGAGCTGTTGCAAATAATGGGCATAGAGATGCCCGCCCATGCTTATGGTAAAACACCCGTAATTTGTAAATCCTGATATGAACTGCCCTTATTGCTATTCGTATTCCTTCGGTACGGCGCAGATGATAACGAGCGGTTTGTCGGGCAGTGTGTTCCTGTACTGGTGTTTTTCATTAGGGAGGACGAGGACAAAGCTGCCCTTCTGCACCGGTCTTTCTTCGCCCGTTTCAGTGACAAGGGTGCCCTCACCGTCGATTACATAATTGATATGCTCAAAGGGATGCGTGTGGTACGGCGTGTGGCCGCCAGGTTCGATGGTGAAAACGCGTACAGAGAACGACGGGGTGCCGTCAGCCTTTGCGATGGGAATCTGCTTGAAGGCGTCCTTCGCACCCTCCATATTCATCTTCACCTTTTCAACCTGATCGAGGCTTGTTATCTTCATATCGTTACCCCCGTATTGGCATTTATGTATATGTTACCAGAGTGCTGCGCCGGAAGGCTACATATTTTTAAAGGACCGCCCATACTTCTCTTGACTTATTCCCTGTTGCGGATAATACTTATTGCCAGCTTCATACAATCACCCGGAAGAAAGGAGCCGCAATGAATATTATAAAGATCATGCCGTGCCTTGACATGAAGAACGGGCGCGTCGTGAAAGGCGTCCATTTTGTTGATATACGCGATGCCGGCGACCCTGTCGAGAACGCTGCCTTCTATGAGAAGGAAGGGGCCGATGAGCTTGCAATGCTCGATATCGCCGCCACCGTTGAAAACAGGAAGACCCGGCTGGAATGGGTCAGACAGGTCTCTTCCGTGATCACGATCCCGCTTACCGTTGGAGGCGGTATCAACAACCTTGATGACATAGGGATGGTGCTTGAGGCCGGCGCCAAAAAGGTCTCTATGAACAGCGCCGCTGTTAAGAACCCGGAGCTTGTCCGAGAAGGTGCGAAGAGGTTCGGTCCCGAAAAGATCACCATCGCCATCGATGCCCGCCGCAACAAAGAGATGCCGTCAGGGTTTGAGCTCGTGATCGCCGGCGGGACCACGCCCATAGGAAAGGATGCCATAGAATGGGCGAGGAAGTGCCAGGACCTCGGCGCCGGCGTGGTGCTCCCGACAAGCATGGACGGCGACGGGACGCTTGCGGGGTATGACCTTGAATTTACAAAGGCTGTCGCCGATGTCGTGACGGTTCCAGTCGTGGCGTCAGGCGGCGCGGGCACCCTTGAACATTTCTATGAAGGCGTGGTAAAGGGCGGCGCCAGCGTTTTGCTCGCGGCATCGGTCTTTCATTTCAGGACGTTCACCATCCGGCAGGTAAAGGAGTACCTGAAAGGAAAAGGGATCAACGTTTTTCTGTAAATAAACAAAAAATGTGTTGTCCATAATGGTATCGGGACATCCCCCGCAAACACGCTCAATCGATATGACCGAGCCTCCTCGCCTCACGATGTTTTGCTATTAGCACACACGATGAAGCACTTCAGATACGACCCCTCGGTGAAGGGCACAAGCTGGGGATGGTCGATGCCGTGGGTATAGGCCTCAAGGAAGCGAAGAGACCTTCCCGCCTTGCCCCCTGCCTCGGAAAGAAGATAACGGAAGTCCTCAATGGTCAGATGGGCCGAGCAGGAGCAGGTTATGAGCACCCCTTCTTCCGGCAATAACCTTATTGCCATCTCATTGATGCCCCTGTAACCGACGATCCCTTCTTTCTTTTTCCTGTGGTCCTTGATAAACGCAGGAGGATCGAGAATGATCACGTCGGACCGTTCTTTACTATTCCGCAGGAAACGCTTCACGTCGCCGCACAGGAACTCGCATCGTCCGGGATCAAAGCCGTTGAGCACGACATTCTCTTGCGCCAGCTCGAGGGCACTCTCAGAGGTGTCCACGCTCGTCACGTGACGCGCCCCTCCTGCGAGGGCGTAGACGGTAAATCCCCCGGTATATGAAAAACAGTTGAGAACATTTTTCTCTTTTGCGTATTTCATACATGCCTCGCGCTTGTCGCGCTGGTCGAGAAAAAAGCCGGTCTTCTGGCCGTGCTTCACATCGACGAAAAACTGACACCCGTTCTCGCGTATGATAATCCTTTCAGGTACTGCACCCGAGAGGATGCCCCGGGAACTGCCGAGATTTTCCTGTTTTCTCGCAGGCATATCGGACCGTTCATATATCCCTTCCGGCCTGACCACTGTTTCAAGGGCGTTGACGATCTCGTTCTTCCACGATTCGATCCCGCGGGTATGGAACTGTGCCACCAGGTAGTCGGCATATTTGTCCACGATGAGCCCCGGCAGGAGGTCGTTCTCTCCGTTGACCATTCGGTATGCGTTCGTTGAGGGACTCTCAATGTACTCCTTTCTTATCCGCCATGCGCACTCTATCCTTCTCCGGAAGAAGGATGTATCTACCGCTTCGTCCTTTTCGTACCCCCAGATACGCACCGCTATCTGGGAATAGGAGTTGAAATAGCCGGACGCGAGGAATTCCCCCGCCTCGCTGACAAGCCTCACCGGCTCGCCCGGTGGAATGCCGTCGGGGATCTTTGCCAGGGCCTGCGAGAAGACCCAGGGATGCCTGCCCAATACCGGCCCGATGCGGCTTCTTTTTACAGTCAATGTTATCATTACGTAAAGTCAGTATATATTAAATGGCGGTTTTACGTCAAAAACAACCGGTCAATGTAGAATAACCAATGACCGAATACTCAAATGAGAAACAGGCAATCCCCCTCACCCTGACCCTCTCCCGCTAGGGGAGAGGGAATGTTGTTGCTATGACCCTTTTCCGCCAGGGGAGAGGGATAGTGTTGCTACGTACAACGTCGAGCCCTTGTCCTATCCTGGGAGGAGAGAGGGATAGTGTTGCTACGTACAACGTCGAGCCCTTGTCATATCCTGGGAGGGGAGAGGGATAGTGTTGCCCCGAAGCGCTGCCTTGGTGGACCTATCGATGGAGCGTGTTTGAGGGTGCCGCGCGATGCGCGGCATGGGTAATTGTTTTGTTACTGAATATTGGGCAGCCGTCTTCTTTCTCTTTGTTGCCAACCACTGCACAACCTGTTATAGTTGAGATATGAGCGAAACGAAAAGGAGAGCAGGCCCAAAGGCCTGAAGGCTAAGGTCTTCCGGGCTGAGGAACACCCGGGAAGGCTATGCAGGCGGTCCTGGCAGATCGAGGTCGGCGCCGTGCGCAACGTGGCGAAGGGGGGCAAGGCCTATCCCCGACGGCGATGTCGTCAGGCTCCTCTGTGAATGGCATAGAATTGACAAAAGGGCTTTCAGGACTTAAATAAACATTTATAGGGAGGTTAAGGATGCCTATTTATGAATACAGATGTAAAAAATGCGGGAATGAATTTGAGGTTATTCAAAACGTAGATGACAAGGAACCACCCTGTCCGAAGTGCGACAGCAAAGACACAGTAAAGAACCTGTCCATAACCCACACAGGGCAAAATTCCTGCGGGGCGCCTTCGAAATCGCCTTTTTCCTGAGGGTAGAAGATTGGGAACGGCGTGGCCGTTCCGCAAAAATAGGGCTGTTGGCGCCATGCTGCCTGCTGACGGCTGATCGCTTAATGCAAGGAGGATATTATGAGCAAGGCAACACCTGTCACAGATAACGAGTTTCAAAAAGAGGTGCTGGAGTCTGATGTCCCGGTGCTCGTTGATTTCTGGGCAACCTGGTGCGGGCCATGCCAGGTCATGGGGCCGGTGCTCGATACGATTGCCGGCGAGTATGCGGGAAAGGTCAAGGTCCTGAAGCTGAATGTTGACGAGAACCAGGCAACGCCCCCAAAGTACGGTATACGCGGGATCCCGACACTGATCCTTTTTCATAAAGGTCAGGTTGTCGATACTATCGTAGGCGCTCAGCCCAAGGGCAATGTTGACAACATCCTGAAAAAGGTCATCGCCTGATGGAGCCGGAAAAAAAGGAAAGATATTTCAAAAAGGTCAAAGAAGAGCCTTACGCCAACCTTCTTAACATACGGCTAAAGGACGTGGGAGAAGGATACGCCCTCTGTGAGATGGAATTCACACCGGAGAAGGAGAATATTTACGGAGGCGCTCACGGTGCGGCGATCTTCTCCCTCATCGACGAGGCCTTTGAGATCTCATCCAACAGCCACGACAACGTTGCCGTTGCGTTGAATATGAACATAACGTATATGAAGCCGCCGAAGAAGAACACCCTATTGCAGGCCGAGTCAAAAGAGGTACATCGGACGAGGAGAACCGCTTCATACAACATTACCGTCCGCGACGACGCGAATCTTATAGCAGTGTGCCAAGCTCTAGTGTTTGTGAAGGATGAGGAGATACCCTTTTTAAAATAGCTAACGGCTAAATCCGTTCAACGTTCTATGTTCAACATTAAAGCACAACAGATCTGATGCATAGCTGACAAGTTGATGACTTGCACTTTTTCAGCTATGAGTTTTTGCCCCTTACGAACTACGATTTACGGGTTATTCTGATTTGCTTCGGGATTCAGCGCGGCTGGACGGTAATGCGTGCCTTTTTGTCTTTTTCGCCCTCTACAACGACCCTGTCCTCGTTGACAAAGTATGTAACGAGCTCGCCGGTCAATCTGTCCTGCCCCGATACAACTACGACGTTTTTCTTGAGCGTTATTTCTCTTTTGTTATTGTCGAAGACAGCCTCTTCGCTCGTTGCCGTCCGGTCCTGCTTTACGATCTTGACATTGCCCTTTGCATAAGCCTTCTCTATCTCGTTTGTATCCTCGCTCATGTAAGCTTCAATAATATCAGCGAATATAAACAGATCCTCCTGCTTCGCGATAACGCTGCCCTTGAAGATAACGTATTTCTCCTTGTCGAAGCCCTCCATGGAATCGGATACGATGTCGATAGGTTTTTTCTCGTCAAAAAAGGACAAGCCCTTGTCTTTCCCCTCTTTTTCGGTCTCGGCCTTTGCTACCTGCAGCGGCGCGAGCTCGATATCCCTCTTTTTCCGGTCTTCGAATGGAACAAGGGCGGCCTCAGCCTTTACGAGTTTGAGCTGTTTTCTTTCCCTGACCACGGCTCTTGCATAGATGCTTTTCGGGTATTCGTTCTTTAAACGTTCAAGGTAGTAATCGCTTTTCTCCTGGTATCCAAGCTCTCTGTTCGCCTGGCTCAGGTAATAAAACGCCTTATCGGTGCCCGCAGCGTTTGGGTATTTCTTTAACATGTATTCGAGGCGCATAATGGACGCATTGTACTGATCCGTCCTGTAATAGAACTCCCCGACGTAGAGTTCGCGGTCGGCAAGCTTCTGTATCATCTTTGTGAGCCTCGGCGCGCTCTCTTTCGTGTGTATGCTTGCGGGATAACGGTTTTTGAGATAGGTAAGCCTTTCGATAGACCGCAATATGTAGGTTTGGTCCCTGTCTATCGAGAGGGATGTCTTTTCGTAACATTCTCCCAGGCGAGAGAGAACATAGGGAATATTTTCATCTTCCGGATGAGATTTAAAAAAATCCTCGTACACGCCGGAGGCCAGTATGTATTCCTTCTTGGCAAAATAGGCATCCCCAAGCTTTACCGTAGCGATCAGCGCCATAGGGTCAAAGGGGTAGTTTTCCCGGATGGATGAAAATTTCTCGATCGCCTTGTCATACTTCTTGTCTTGCAGGAGATTTACTCCTTCAACATAGAGGTCGCCCGGTTTCCCGGCCTCTTTCGGCTTTTTAGAGGCACATGAACAAAGGAGCAGGAAGACACAAAGAAGGACAACCAGCTTTGTCGGCATGTTTTAGTATAACAGAAGCAAAAAAATTATGCTATTCTTTCTGTCGTGAAACTGAGGCGACTGATCGACGGTGGCCTACGCCATTTTCAGGTTCGCCATGATGAACAGCATATTGCCCATCTTGTTTATTACGTGGAAGAACTTGAAAAGTGGAACAGGCATATCAACCTTGTGGGGCTGAAAAGCGCCGAAGCGGTCGTAAAGGCGCTGCTGTATGATGCGTTCTTCGCAGACCGGTTCATAAAAGAAAGCCGCACTATCCTTGATCTTGGCTCCGGATCAGGCATACTATCGATCCCCCTGAAGATACTGAACGGCGATGTGCATATTATTTCAGTCGACAAAAACATGAAAAAGATCCAGTTCCAGAGGCATATCGCAAGGGCCCTTGACCTGAAAAACTTCTCAACACTCCATGCAAAGATAGAGGCACTGGACCCCATGGAGGTCGATGTCCTTCTGGCCAAGGCCTTTGGGGGCACGAAAATGATCTTCGAAAAGGGCGGCAGACATATACGCCGGGGAGGTCGTGCATTGATAATGAAGACCGCCAAGGATAAGCCCGCAAACGTTGAGGGTTTTGTGCACGAGGAGACGATCCCTTACACGCTGCCTCCCAGCCAAAAGGACCTCAGGATTTTTATATACAAAAAGATTTCATAGAAATTCTGTTTATGGTATTGTAGGAAGGAACGTCATGGTAATATCCATTGCGAATCAAAAAGGGGGCGTGGGCAAGACCACAACAGCCGTTAACCTGTCGGCATCGATAGCCGTTGCCGAGAAGAAGACCCTCTTAATTGATATGGACTCCCAGTGCAACACGTCGTCGGGCTTCGGCATTGCTTACAACAACCTCCATAACCATATATATCATGTCCTTATCGGCGAAAAGAAGATCGAAGAGGTTATCAGAAAGACTGATATCCCCTTTCTCGACATTGTCCCCTCGCACCCTGACCTCATTGGAGCGGAGATAGAGCTTCTTGACACGGAAGAACGCGAGTTTGCGTTGAAAAAGGCCCTTGAAGGCCTGAAGGACATCTACCAGTATATATTTATAGATTGCCCGCCCTCCCTCGGCCTCTTGACAATTAATTCCCTCGCGGCATCTGATAATGTTATTATTCCCCTGCAATGCGAGTATTTTGCCCTCGAAGGGCTTGCCCTGCTTTTAAGGACAATATCGATCATCAAAAAGAAATTAAACCCGGACCTTGAGGTGCTCGGGATCCTCCTCACCATGTTCGACAGGAGGAACAACCTCTCCTTCAGGGTGTGGGAAGAGGTGAACAAGTGCTTCAGCGACACGGCATTTAAGACGGTGATACCAAGGAACGTGAAGCTGAGCGAATCGCCGAGCCACGGGAAACCTGCAATATTGTACGATATCAGTTCCCGCGGCGCCGAGAGCTACCTGCGGCTTGCTTCAGAAATACTTGCAAAGAGGAACGGTAATTAGATGGTTAAGAAGGATCCCCTGGGCAGGGGGCTTCAGGCGATACTCAAGGACATAGAAGAAAAAGGCACCAGCAGATTCATCCCTGTTGATCAGATCCTGCCGAATCCTGACCAGCCAAGATCTGCAATCACTGACGATTCCATCGCTGATCTTGCCGCATCAGTTCAGGCAAAGGGCGTTATCCAGCCCCTTATTGTGAAAAAAAAGGACAAAGGATATCAGATCATTGCCGGGGAGAGGCGTTATCGGGCGGCGGTGATGGCAGGGCTCAAGGAGGTCCCGGCTATAATACGGGACGCCGATGAGCGTGAATCCCTAGAGCTTGCGCTTGTTGAGAACCTGCTCCGCGAGGACCTGAACCCCATCGAAGTTGCTGCGGCATATGAAAAGTTTGTCGAGGAGTTTGGCTACACCCATGAAGATGTAGCAAAAAGGGTGGGGGTCGACCGAAGCTCTGTTTCGAACGCCATCCGTCTTTTGAAGCTTCCAGAGTGGATAAAGGAGTTGATGAAGGAAGGGAAATTAACCCAGGGCCACGGGAGGGTCCTTGTTTCCCTTCAGAATGAACGGGAGCAGAAACGGTTTGTCGACAGGGTTGTAAAACAAGGGGCTTCCGTAAGGGACCTCGAGCGGGCCGCTCGTAAAAAAGGCGCCCACAAGACAGGCCAATTTGCCGCCATTGAAGATGACTTGAGAAAATCCCTCCAAACCAAGGTAAATATTACCTTTCGAAAGAAAAGGGGAAAGATCATCATCGAGTTCTATTCAGAGGAAGACCTCGAAAGGATCGCAGGACTTATTGCCGGGGAATAAAGGGCTGGCGGGAAGCAGGCCGGCACTAAAAAAATATTTTTGTTCCGTCAAATAAAAAAAATTGCAAATTTGAACTTTTTATGATAGATACGTTATGCATTATGTGAAATAATTCATAAACATATTAAGGACACAATATGATCGATTTTAATTATACCCTTCTTATACAGTTCTTTAATCTTATCGTTTTGCTTATAATACTTAATTTCCTCCTTTTTAAGCCGGTGCTCCGTGCAATAAACAAGAGGGAGGGGACCATCAGTTCACTTGATGGCCGGATCCAAAAGGCAAAAGACGATATGGGTGCATTTGAAAAAGAATATGAGGAACAGATGCGTGAGCAAAAAAAGCCATTGATCGCGGGCAAGGAATCAACCTTAGCCGGGGCTCACACGGAGTCGATGCACATTGTGGAGCAAGCAAGGGCGGAGCTCTCCAGCGAGCTTGAGCGTGTGAAAAGCGAGATCGGGGTCGAGAGTAAAAAGGTCTTTGACTCACTGAAGGCAGATGTGGAAAAGCTCTCAACAGAAGTTGCCCAGAAGATACTGCAAAGGAGCCTCTCATGACACATGGTGAAGAGTCTTTACTATCCTGGGTCTTCAAGTTTGTCAATTTCGGGGTATTGGTTGCCATCCTCATTAAATTCGCAGGAAAACCCCTGAAGGGCTATCTTCAGAACCGCCACAATACGATCAAGACAAAGGTCGAAGAGGCAAACCGGATGGTCCGGGAGGCGGAATCGCTGAAAGCGCAATATCAAGACAAGCTTGCAAGGCTTGATGATGAGATAGCGGCCTTCAGGAAGACTGTTGCCGAGGAAACGGAGAAGGAGAAGAAGAAGATCATCGATGAGGCAACAGAGTTTGCCTCCAGGATCAGAGAGCAGGCGAGGATCGCCTATGAGCAGGAGACAAAGGATGCAATGAGCAGGATCAAAGAGGAGATAGCACGGCTTACCGTGGAGCGTGCGGAAAAGCTCATTGCAGAAAAATTAACCAAAGAAGACCACAACAGAATGGTTGGCGATTTCATAGAAAAATTAAGGAGCTTGAATTGATAAGCCAGTCGATTGCAAAACGGTACGCAAAAGGCTTATTTGCGGTAGGCGAAAGAGACGGGAAGTACAGGAGCTACCTTGATGAGCTTGAAGGTATTCTGAGTGTTTTTGACAGGGAACAGCGATTGAAGAAGGCGCTTATGCTCCCTCTTCTCGAGGTGAAAAGGCGCAAAGAGCTCCTCAGTGATGTAATGAGGTCCCTCGGCGCTTCACCTTCCGTATCCAGCCTTTTTAATATACTCATTGAAAATAACAGGATGGGCTACCTCCCGACTATCAGGAACGTTTATCAGGAGCTCGTGGATGAAAAAGAAGGCCGGGTAAGAGGTACCCTATGGGCTGCATATCCCATCGAAGAGGCCTCAAAAAATCGTATTGCCGGTGTCCTGAAAGATAAATTTAATAAAGAGGTCATCCTTGAAACGGTTGAGGACAAAAGCCTCATTGGCGGAGTAAAGGTAGTTATAAAGGGGACCATCATTGACGGCAGCGTCAAAAAACAGATCGAGACTTTAAAGGAAAATATATTGAAGGAGTAATTTCTATGGAGATCAAGGCCGATGAAATAAGCAGAATCATAGAACAGAAGATAGCCGGTTTCGAAAGGGAGGTCGATCTCAAGGAGACAGGGATCATCATCTCTATCGGTGACGGCATTGCAAGGATATACGGGTTGGAAAACACGATGTCCGGCGAGCTTCTTGAGTTCCCTCAGGGGATCATCGGTATGGTTCTGAACCTGGAAGAAGACAACATAGGTGCTGTTGTCTTCGGTGAAGATTACAAGATCAAAGAAGGTGACCTCGTAAAGCGGACAGGCAGGATCGCCCAGGTCCCGGTGGGTGAAGCCCTCATCGGAAGGGTTGTCGATGCCCTCGGCAATCCTATTGACGGGAAGGGCCCTATTGAAGCCAAGGAATTCCGCAATGTGGAGCAGATGGCGCCGGGCGTCGTTGTTCGCCAGCCGGTTAAAGAGCCTATCCAGACCGGGATCAAAGCCATCGACTCCATGATACCCATCGGAAAAGGCCAAAGGGAGCTTATCATCGGCGACAGGGGCACAGGCAAGACGGTCATCGCACTGGACACGATCATAAACCAGAAAGGGAACGACGTATTCTGCATATATGTTGCTATCGGGCAGAAAAGGTCGTCTGTTGCAAGGACGGTTGACCTTCTCTCCCAGTACGGCGCCATGGAATATACGACAGTCGTGGCTGCAACGGCAAGCGATGCAGCGCCGCTGCAGTACCTCGCACCATTTTCCGGAAGCGCCATGGGCGAGTATTTCAGGGACACAGGCAGGCACTCGCTGATAATCTATGATGACCTCTCCAAGCACGCCGTTGCATACAGGCAGCTTTCTCTCCTTTTGCGGCGTCCACCGGCCAGGGAGGCCTTTCCGGGCGATATATTCTACCTTCATTCAAGGCTCCTGGAGAGGGCGTCAAAGTGGGACGATGCGCATGGCGGAGGATCCCTGACAGCCCTTCCCATTATTGAGACACAGGCGGGCGACGTTTCCGCTTATATTCCCACGAATGTTATCTCTATTACCGACGGGCAGATATACCTCGAGCCGGAGCTCTTCTACGCGGGCGTCAGGCCGGCGATCAACGTGGGCCTCTCGGTTTCGAGGGTCGGCGGCAATGCCCAGATAAAGGCCATGAAGCAGGTCGCAGGCCGGCTGAGACTGGAGCTGGCGCAGTACAGGGAGATGGCGGCTTTCGCGAAGTTCGGCAGCGATCTCGACAAGGCGACCCAGGCGCTCATCGCGAGGGGCTCGCGCCTTACCGAGCTTCTGAAGCAGGGGCAGTACGTGCCGATCCCCGTCGAAAAAGAGGTTGTGCTTCTCTATGCAGGGGCAAACGGATACATCGACACCTACCCTGAAAACGCATTGAAAAGGTACGAACAGGAACTCTTCAAATTTATGGATGAAAAGCACCCTGACGTCCTTGCGGAGATCAAGGCAAAGAGGGAGATTGACCCCTCCATTGAAGAGAAGCTCTACAAGGCGCTCAATGAGTTTAAAACGATCTTTACGAATTAGGGTAATGCAATGGCAACGCTGAGAGACATAAAGCGAAAGATAGGAAGCATCAACAGCACCCAGACGATCACGAGAACGATGAAGATGGTTTCTGCCTCAAAACTTCGGAGGGCGCAGGAGGATCTCGAAAAGGTCAGGGATTATGCGTTGAAGATAGAGGAGCTCACCGGTCGGGTCATACAGAACATGCCCGACGATGCCCACCCGCTCCTCACCGCACGAGAAGACGTCAAGAAAGTGCTCGTTTTCGCTATAGCGTCCGACAGGGGCCTCTGCGGAGCCTTCAACCTCAACATCGGCCTGCAGGCGGAAGATTTTGTCAGGGAGAACGGGCACCTCTATGAAAGGACCGGGATTTACGCCTTCGGGAGAAAGGTGAACGACTACCTCCAGAGAAGGAAGTATGACATCGTGAAAAGCTTTGTCGATGTGAAGAAGATCGACAGGGGGGTTGTTGACGTCATAGCCGGACACCTTATCGAGTTTTATACGTCAGGCGAGTTCGACAAGATCTATCTTACATATACATGCTTTCGCTCCCCAGTTAAACAGGAGATCGTCTTCGAAGAATTCATACCCATCAGCAGGGCCGACAGCGGCGAGGAACCGATCGATTATATCTGTGAGCCGGAAAGGCCCAAGATAGCAGCAAGCCTTATCCCTAAATATGTGAGCACGAAGATATATTACGCCCTTGTGGAATCGCAGACATGTGAGCAGGCGGCCCGCATGTCCGCCATGGAAAACGCAACCAACAACTGCGGTGAGATGGTAAGATACCTGACGCTTGTATATAACAAGAGAAGACAGGAAGGCATAACCAATGAGATGATGGACATCGTTGGCGGCGCCGAAGCCTTGAGAGGAACATAAAGGAGGAAAATCAATGAGCGTGGAAGTCAAGGGAAAGATTGTACAGGTCATCGGGACGGTCGTAGATTTCCGGTTTCCGTCTGATAACCTTCCACCAATATACGGAGCAATATATGTGACCAACCCCACCGTAAGCGATAAGGCTGAAAACCTTATCCTCGAAGTGGCTCAGCATATCGGGGATAGCACTGTCCGCTGCATCGCGATGAACACTACCGACGGGCTGAGAAGGGGCCAGGATGCGGTATATAAAGGCACCCAGATCACCATTCCCGTAGGGAACGAGATCCTCGGCAGGGTGCTCAATGTCATCGGGGATCCTGTTGACAACGGCCCTGAAGTAAAAACAAAGATGACCTACCCTATCCACAGGCCCGCTCCTTTATTGACCATGCAGAACACGAAGATCGAGCTCCTCGAAACAGGCGTTAAGGTCATCGACCTCCTTGAACCCTACTCGAAAGGCGGTAAGGTCGGCCTCTTTGGCGGTGCCGGCGTCGGCAAGACGGTTGTTATTATGGAGATGATCCACAATATCGCAATGCACCACGGTGGTATTTCAGTATTTGGCGGGGTCGGCGAGAGGACAAGGGAAGGAAACGACCTCTGGCTCGAGATGAAGGGTTCAGGGGTTCTTGACAAGTGCGCCCTGATATACGGCCAGATGACCGAAGTCCCCGGCGCCCGCGCAAGGATAGGGCTGACGGCATTGACGGCCGCAGAATATTTCAGGGATGAGGAAGGACAGGACGTGCTTCTTTTCATCGACAACATATTCAGATTCACCCAGGCGAACTCAGAGGTCTCGGCATTGCTCGGAAGGATGCCTTCGGCTGTCGGCTACCAGCCGACCCTCGCGACAGACCTTGGCGAGCTTGAGGAAAGGATCACCTCAACGCTCAAAGGATCGATCACATCGGTTCAGGCAATCTATGTGCCTGCCGACGACCTTACAGACCCTGCGCCTGCAACGACCTTCGCTCACCTTGACGCGACGACGGTTCTCTCAAGACAGATCGCGGAGCTCGGCATCTATCCTGCCGTTGACCCTCTCGACTCCACAAGCCGTATCCTCGACCCCAAGGTAGTAGGCGAAGAACATTACCAGGTAGCCCGGGAAGTGCAGAGGATACTGCAGAAGTACAAAGAACTGCAGGATATCATCGCAATCCTCGGCATGGACGAGCTTTCTGAAGAGGATAAGCTCGTTGTGGCAAGGGCGAGAAAGATCCAGAGGTTCCTCTCCCAGCCGTTCTTTGTCGCAGAGGCATTTACCGGCCAGCAGGGAAGATACGTGGCCCTGAAAGATACTATAAGGGGATTCAAGGAGATCGTGGAAGGAAAGCACGACGAGCTTCCCGAACAGGCATTCTACATGACGGGCACAATCGAAGAGGCAGTAGAGAAAGCAAAAAAACTCATTGGAGATTGATCGCGATATGCTTGATCTTGAAATCATTACACCCGAAAAGGTCCTCGTTAAAGAGCAGGTAGACATGGTGGAGGCCAAAGGGGCCTATGGCGAGTTCGGCATACTCCCCGGCCACACCCAGTTTCTCACTGCCATTGAGGTCGGCGAGATCAGATACATGAAGGGTGGAACAACAAATTACCTCGCGACAAGCGGCGGTTATGCAGAGGTCATCGACGACAGGGTAACCATTCTTCTCGACGATGCGGAACTCGCCGAAGAAATCGATGTGGAAAAGGCAAAACGCGAGATGGAAGAGGCTGAAAAGGCACTTAAGGCGCTTGCGTTTGATGAAAATCAGTATAAGCTAATGGAAATGGCATTATTCAAGGCTATTCTAAAGATAGAAGTTGCTTCCAAACGACACCTCTGAGCCAATAGCCTGCCTTGAGAAAAGTTTTTTTGTCCCTTTCCTTCTGAAGTTTTTTCCTTTCGTGGTTTACAATAATACTCTAGTATATTAATGTAATGTATTCAGCGTAAAGGAGGTACGATATGGACCTGTTCAAGGCGATCACGGAGAGAAAGAGCATAAGGTCGTTCAAGCCTGATCCTGTTCCAAGAGAGAAGGTTGAGGAGATACTCAGGTGGGTGACCAATGCCCCGTCAGCGATCAACCTCCAGCCCTGGGAATTTTTCGTTGTCATGGACGAAGAAAAGGAGCGTTTAAGCAGAAGGCTCATAAAATCATATAAGGAAAAACAGATATCATGCAGCCCGGGAAACGTGAAGCCCTTAGCTGATGAATTCACAAAAAGAGGCGTCCAGTCTTTTCAACTGATGGAACCCTATCTCAAAGAGATGGGGAAGGATTTCAATGCATTCATCAACGAAGGGAGCTGTAATTTCTACGGAGCCCCCGTGGCGGTGATCCTCTGCCTTGATAATGCCTTCTCCAAGGCCCGCCTTGTGGATATAGGGGTAGCCTTGGCCTATTTTGTCCTTGTTGCCCAGGCGAGCGGCCTCGCTACCTGTCCTATCGGGCTTATCAATGCCTACGAGGATGACATCAAGGAGATACTCAACATCCCCGACAACAAAGACGTTGTCATTGGGGTAGCCCTGGGACATCCTGACCTGGACAGCCCGGTCAACCGCTTCAAAACACCGCGGGAAGGCGTCGACAGCTTCGTGAAGTGGATAGACTGATATAATAACTATGAAAACATGGTATCGGGTTGTCTCTTAAACAAACCGTCGTAAGGGGAAAGGCGGCTCACAACTCATACAAATTCTAAATTTGAATTTCTAAATCCTAAACAAATTCAAATGTCCAAAATTCAAAACGTTAAGAAACATACACCTTTTTATGCTCGTCCTAAGTGGAAAATCTTGGTTTATTTGTATTAGAATTTGATTGTAATGGGAGGAGGAACATGAAGCAGCCCTTGTGGAGGCCGTCTGAGGAACGGATAAAGAATGCCAACATGACGAGGTTCATAGAGTTCGTCAACAAGCGGTTCAACAAGTCTTTAAGCGGCTATTTCGACCTCTATGACTGGTCGATTGGCAATATCGCGGATTTCTGGGCAACCGTATGGGACTTTGTGGATATCAGGGCATCCAAAAAATACAACAACGTGGTGGAAGACCTCAACAAATTCCCCGGCACACAGTGGTTTGCGGGAGCAGAGCTGAACTTTGCCGAAAACCTCCTGAGGTACAGGGACGATAGGACCGCCTTTGTCTTTAAATGCGAAACAAAACCATCTGCGAGCATAACGTATAAGGAGCTTTATAAAGCGGTCAGCCGCCTCGCAACAGCCCTGAAGGAACAGGGGGTAGAAAAAGGCGACAGGGTTGCGGCATACATGCCGAACATGACCGAAACGGCCATTGCCATGCTCGCCGCCACGAGCATCGGCGCGATATGGGCGTCATGCGGTTCGGAGCTCGGCGTACAGGCGGTCATCGACCGCTTCAGCCAGATCGAGCCGAAGGTCCTCTTTACCGTTGACGGGTACCTGTATAAGAACAAGGCGTTCCACATGCTTGCCGATGTGAAGGAGGTCGTAGAAACGGTACCTTCGATAGAGAAGGTCGTTGTGGTTTCCTATGTAAATGAAAGGCCGGATACCGGCAATATCCCGAATTCGATCCTTTGCAGAGATTTTCTTGCCAGCGGGACAGAAGGCGAGATTGCCTTCGAGCAGGTCCCCTTTGACCACCCGGTCTATATCATGTTCTCCTCGGGTACAACGGGGAAACCAAAATGCATGGTCCAGGGCACTGGAGGGGTCCTGATCAATCAGCTCAAGGAGCTTATCCTCCACACAGACCTCTCGCGGGAAGATACGATCATATACATGACGGCACCCAGCTGGATGATGTGGAACTGGCTCATCGCCTCCCTCGGGGTCGGCGCGAAGATCGTCCTCTTCGACGGAAACCCTGGATATCCTGATGTAGGGACAATGTGGAGGCTGATCGACGACGAGAAGATAACCGTCTTCGGGACGAGCGCCACATACATCAACATGCTCAAGGGACAGGGCTTCAGGCCAAATGAACAGTACGGTCTCGCCACGCTTAAAGAGATCTGCCAGACCGGATCGGCCCTCTCCGCAGATGGATTCGAGTACGTCTACCAGGCCATCAAGGAGGATGTCCACTTCCATTCCATCTCCGGCGGCACAGACATCAACGGGTGCTTTGCGGCGGGATCGCCGACGATCCCTGTTTATGCCGGCCAGCTTCAGGCCCCCGCGCTGGGGATGAAGGTAAAGGCATACGACGACAAGGGCAGCCCGGTCTACGACAGGCAAGGAGAGCTTGTCTGCGAAGCGCCCGCGCCCTCCATGCCCCTTTATTTCTGGAACGATCCCGACATGAAGAAATACAAAGATGCATATTTTGCGGTATACCCGAATATATGGCGCCACGGTGATTATGTGGAGATCTACAGCGATACCCGCGGCATCACCTTCTTCGGCCGCTCCGATGCCATTCTAAAACCATCCGGCGTCCGCATCGGCACGGCAGAGATATATAATATCGTAGAACACTTTGACGAGATAGCCGACAGCGTGGCCATAGGCCAGAACTGGGAGAACGACCAGCGGGTGCTCCTTTTTGTAAAGCTTTCAAGCGGCGCATCGCTTACGGATGACCTGAAGGACAGGATAAAAAAGGCCCTCAGGGACAAGGCGTCGCCGAGGCACGTCCCGTCCATGATCATCGGGGTCCCCGATATTCCCTATACGTTCAACATGAAAAAGGTTGAGAGCGCCATCACGAATATCGTCAACGGCAGGCAGGTCACAAACAGGGACGCCCTCGTCAATCCGCAGTCCCTTGATTATTTTCAAGAGATCTTGCCTGTGGTGCAAAAAAGAATCTGAGGAGGGTTGTCGTAAGAACAAAAGGGAAGGAAGGGGATGCCGCAGGCGCAAAAAAGGCGTTCACCACTAAATACGGCGACCTCTTCTTCCTGTTCTGAGACTTTGTGTAAGGACGAGCATCTGTGCCGGGGCATCCCCCGCAAACACGCTCCATCAATAGATCACATGAAGCAGCGCTTCGGGATAACAATATTCCCTCCCCCCTCGCGGGAGAGCCACGAAAGTCCCCTCTCCCCTGGCGGGAGAGGGCCAGGGTGAGGGGGAAATGACTATGACCGAGCTTCCTCGCCGCACGACGGTTTGCTCCGGGATATCCCGGCACCGATGCTTGTCCTGAGGTGGAAAATTCGGTTTTATATTGCTGATATTTCCAGACGCCTTTTTCTTTTTTCCCAATCAGGCATGTATTTGCCCAGCAATTGATAAAATCTTTTATTATGGTAGGGAATCTTTTTGTGGCAAAGCTCATGCATAATAACGTAATCGATGCAATATAAAGGGGTTTTGACAAGTTCGGTATTGAGTATGATATCGCCGGACGAGCCGCAGCTACCCCATCGCTTCTGAAGCTTTCTCAGCTTTATATTGCCAGAATGACGGAAAAATCTAATGGATTAAATATGCTCTGCCGCATGATGAACGAAACTCGTTTCCGTTTGCTCCTTTAACATCAAGTTCTGATTCTTGATGCCCTCTTTTTGGATGTATCTGCATCTTGGTTCTGAAATCCACAGGTAATGGTTTTTTCTCCTGTATCAGACGAGATATGTCATTATCTGAAAGCGTAACAGCCATCAAATGTATTTTCTTGTAATTTTGAATATTTTGCAACGATAAAGTTAGTTGCCTTTGTTGGTTTATGAAATTGTGTTTTCTCCGTAAAGCATCAGATCGCGAAGACAAGACAATGAATTCGCATACGGCACCGATGCTCGTCCTAAGTGGGAATCCAGAAAAAAAGGGGCAAACCTCCATTCGATAATTGTGAATCAAGGCTTGACCCTTTTTGTTCTTATGCGCGATCTATGGCGCTACTGTTCAAACGGCGCCTGAGGGTCTTTTGTCCACTCTTCGGTGGAACCGTCATAGACCTTGACGTCCTTGTACCCGCCGAGCTCGGTCATCATGAAAGACCAGGCAGTGCATACCTTGCCGGTATCACAGTAGGTAATGATCTCTTTTGCCGGGTCGTTGCCGACAGCAGCAGCAGCAATATTCATAAGCTCTGCCTTATCCTTGTAAGTCCCATCCTGTTTATACATCTGCGAAGTGGGGAGGTTGACGGCCTTGGCGATATGGCCGGCCTTTGCGACAAAGTCGAGCTTCTTGACGCCCTTGTAGAAATCCGGCTCCCTCACGTCGACGATAACGGCATTCCCGATGCTCTTCATCACGTGGTCCTTCTTTGCGAAAAGGCCCTCATTTACTTTTGCCTCGTATGATTTTCCCTTTGGCCTTACCGCGTCAGTCGAAACCGCCTTTTTATCGGTAACCCATTTGTTGTACCCGCCATCGAGGAGGGCGACATTCTGAATGCCCGCATATTTCAGCGTCCAGGCAACCCTTGTTATATCTGTCCGGTCGGGGACCGCATCTGTCTTGCCGACGACAACGACGATTGAATCGCTTCCGATGCCCGCCGAACCTATGACATCAAAGAGGTCGTCTGCGGCAGGAAGTTCGTTGCGCATGCCGCCTTTCATGATTGCCCACGAGCCATAGAGCGCATTTACCGCATTTGGTATGTGCCCTGCCTTATAGTCCTCCACCTTTCTGATATCCACGACCACCACCTTCGGGTTGTTGAGATTCTTTTCAACCCAGGCAGTGTCAACGATGGGCGCCACGTCCCGTGCCGAAGAGGCAAAGGGCAACAAAAGAATACAAAGCATCAGAAACAACAAATTCATCCTGATCTTTTTCATAATTATTCCCTCCTATTTTTTTATCGGTTTTGGTGTATAGATCAAACCTTCGTTCGCCTTTGAGCCGTCCTTCAGAAGCATATCTTTCGTGAGAAAATTCTTCTTCGCGTTATGGCACAGCTCGCACGAGCGGGTGCGTTCCGTCCTTTTCCGGATATTATGCGGGGCTGTGTCCCAGTAATTGGGAAGCTTGTCAAAGTGCTCCATTTCTATCCCGGCCGGCTTGAAGGTATTCCTTACCGTCGGTATCACCCTGAGCGTTGTGACGGTCTTTTTGTCCCTTGGGTTGAGCCCCAGGATGAATCCGGGCTTCGCCGTTGAACCCTTTCCGAGATGGCAGTCGTAGCAGTTCCTGTATGCGCCGCCTGAATGGCAGGCATAGCAGCTTACTTTGCCATTATGGCTTGTGTGCGCTGACCTTGCCGACTCCGTTTTTTCCTCTCCTGGCTTGTGACAGTTGGTACAGCGGGGCCTTTCTTTCACCTCCTTGCGGGAGACATAAGAGGCAGCGCTGATGCCGTGAAGCTCTTCTTTCTTGTGGCAGTCCACGCAGATCATGCCCTTTTGATAGTGTATATCAGCCGCCCCTCCATAGTCGCCGGTAAACTCAGGATATACCCTGCCCCCGTGGCACAGCGCACAGGTCTTCCCTTCATCTTTCTTTACAAACCTGTGCCCCTTCAAAAGGCCTGTGCTTACCCCTCCTATAACAGGGGCCTTTACGTGACAGTCGCCGCAGGACGAATGGCAGCTCCTGCACGATTTTTCAAATACCTTTTCGTTGAAAACCTTGAGCTCGTCTTTCGAGAACCTGCCCGTGACCCCATGCCTTTGGCCTTCGGAAGTAAAATGGAGTGAATTTTTAAAGGATTTTGAAATATCCTCATGACACTTTTCACATACCTCTATGTTTTTTGAGGGCCGCGCGACAAGCCCTTTGTGGGCGACATCCCTGGTCGGCCCCTTTGCATCTCCTTTATGGCAGGTGGTGCAATTCTCCTCGAGATGCACATCCTTTCCTATGATGGATTTGTCAACCAGGAGGCCTTTGTACATCTGATCCGCCGGCACGGACGGAGGAGCGCCCGCTCAACCTTCTCCCTCTTCGGCGGTATCGACCTTCGGCGGCTTGTAGAGGTTTTTCAGGATCCGGTCGCTTGTGTGGCATTGTGCACAGGTAGTAGCCTCCGATGAAAGCGCGGACAACGGGTATGTGCTGGCGAGCAAAAATGCAAGAATCGTAGTGAATACAAAGACGGTTTTATTCTTCACAGCGCCCTGTTTTTATAACCTAAAGGGCCGTTTTTGTCAATCCACTTAATGTAATACCATGTAGCGGGAAACAAACCGGACATTTTTACTTTGCTAAGAAATAGGATATTTCTATTTTGCGTTGACACGATATAAAGAAGCCTCTTGACAAAAATCAAACCATGATTTAAGCTTAACTTTAATAAGGAATGGTTCCGAATTAATAATGCTTGTAAAAAAATTGATCCTTCAAAAATTAAGGGAGAAGGGGTTAAAGATCACCCCCCAGCGGCTTGCAATTATCGAGGTGCTTATGGAGAAGAACGACGATCACCCGGGGGCTGGCGCTATATACAGAGAGGCGCAGAAAAAAAGAAAGGGCATCAGCCTTTCCACGGTATATTCGACGCTGGGAGAGCTCTCACGACAGGGCATCGTCAAGACCCTTCAGTTTGACCAGATGGAAAACCGATACGAAGGCAACGTCGGGGAGCACATCAATCTGATCTGCAAAGGATGCGGAAAGATCGTTGACTATGAGACGCCTCTTTTAATTGATCCTGCAAAGATCGCAAAAAAGACAGGGTTCAGGATGCTCGACAGCCGGCTGGAATATTACGGATACTGCAGGGAATGTGCGAACCGGCCCAAACAAAAAGGAGATAAAAGACAATAAGATCGCCCGAAGGGCACAGCAAAGAAGCGGGTAATTTTATATTTTTTTATCCGGAATGATTCCGGGTTATTGACCGGGCGATAAAGAGAGTCGAGAAGTATCGGTAAGGGCTTTATTTGAATTTAAGACAAAAAAGGAGGTTGAGATGGCAGAAAAAAAGAAAGAAAAGAAGAAACTTACCACAAGGAGCGGCGCCCCGGTTGTCGACAACCAGAACGTTATAACCGCGGGACCGCGAGGGCCCCAACTGCTGCAGGATGTCTGGTTCCTTGAGAAGCTCGCGCACTTCGACAGGGAGGTAATCCCGGAGCGCCGCATGCACGCAAAGGGCTCCGGCGCCTACGGTACATTTACCGTTACCCATGACATCACCCGCTATACCAGGGCGAAAATATTCTCGAAGATCGGGAAGAAGACCGACCTCTTTGCCCGTTTCTCGACGGTGGCAGGGGAAAGGGGCGCGGCAGACGCGGAGCGGGACATCCGCGGCTTCGCGATCAAATTCTATACGGAAGAGGGGAACTGGGACCTCGTGGGGAACAACACGCCCGTGTTCTTCCTCCGCGACCCGCTCAAATTCCCGGACCTTAACCACGCCGTCAAGCGCGACCCCCGCACAAACCTGCGCAGCGCACTCAACAACTGGGACTTCTGGAGTTCCCTGCCCGAGGCCCTCCACCAGGTCACTATCGTCATGAGCGACCGCGGCATCCCCGCTACTTATCGTCACATGCACGGATTCGGAAGCCACACGTTCAGCTTTATAAATGCAAAGAACGAACGGTACTGGGTGAAGTTCCACTTCCGCACTCAGCAGGGGATCAAGAATCTGACCGATGCAGAGGCCGAAGCGGCCATCGGCAAGTGCCGCGAGAGCCATCAGCGCGATCTCTACGGAAGCATCGAGAAAGGCGACTTTCCCCGTTGGACCCTGTTCGTCCAGATAATGCCCGAGAAAGAGGCCGCGACATACCATTTCCATCCCTTTGACCTCACGAAGGTCTGGCTGAAAAAGGATTATCCCTTGATTGAGGTGGGCGTCTTTGAGCTGAACCGAAACCCGGAGAACTATTTTGCAGAGGTCGAACAGTCTGCCTTCAACCCGGCCCATGTCGTGCCCGGCATAGGATTTTCGCCTGACAAGATGCTCCAGGGAAGATTGTTCTCCTACGGTGATGCCCAGCGCTACCGCCTCGGCGTAAATCACGACCAAATCCCTGTAAACGCACCTCGCTGCCCCTACCACAGCTTCCACCGCGACGGGGCCATGCGCGTCGACGGCAATTACGGTAGCACCCTCGGCTACGAGCCCAACAGCTATGGCGAATGGCAGCAGCAGCCGGAGTTTTCCGAGCCCCCGCTGGCCCTGGAAGGGGCCGCGTACCATTGGGACTTCCGCGAAGACGACAGCGATTACTATACACAGCCGGGCCTGCTCTTCCGCCTTATGAACGCAAAGCAGAAGCAGGCGCTTTTTGACAATACGGCCCGGTCTATCGCAGAGGCTACAGATGAGATCAAGATCCGCCACATCGGCAACTGCCTGAAGGCAGACCCAGCCTACGGCGCAGGCGTGGCCAAGGCAATAGGCATCCCGCTCAGCAAGGTGCCTAAATAAGGACGCACAAATGCGGGCGGTCATCGGACCGCCCGCTTCTATGAACCATGGGCTATGAGCCGCCTTACTAAAACACCTTCTTCAGAAGCTCGGCGGCGATGACCGCCTTCTCGACCTCTTTCGAGCCCTCGTATATCTCTACGATCTTTGCGTCCCTGTAAAACCTCTGGATATCGTAATCGCTGATGTACCCGTAGCCGCCGTGGAGCTGCAGGGCCTCGTTCGTAACGTATACCCCGGTCTCCCCTCCGAACCACTTTGCCATGGAGATGAGCGTGTGGTCGGGCTTGCCTTTGTCCATGGAGTAGGCTGCCCTCCAGTAAAGCCCCCGCGCGGCCTCTATGCGGGTTGCCATCTCTGCGAGCTTGAACTGGACCCCCTGGAGATGCCCCAGCGTTTTCCCGAAGGCCTTTCTCTTTTTGACGTATGCCACGGCGAGTTCAAGGGCCCCCTGCGCGACCCCGACCCCCTGCGCCGCCACGTGGTTCCTTGTCTTGTTGAAGAAGTCCATAAGCTGGTAAAACCCGTTCCCCTCTTTTCCGATAAGGTTTGCGGCGGGAACCTCGATATTGTTGAGGCTCAGCTCCGCGGTGTTGTTGGCCCTGATGCCCATCTTCCCGGTGATCTTGTTCGCCTCGAAACCGGGCCTGTCTGTTTCGACCAGGATTACGCTGTGGCGCCGGTGCGCATCCTTTTCTTCAGGGTTGGTGACGCAGAAGATAAGGACGTATTTCGCTATGCAGCCGTTCGTCGTGAACATCTTGCTGCCGTTGACGACATAGTTGTCGCCCTTCTTCACAGCGGTTGTCTTTAAAGAGGCGACGTCGCTTCCGGCATCAGACTCTGTGATCCCGAAGCCTATGATCGCTTCGCCGGAAACAAGCGGCGGCAGATACCTTTTTCTCTGCTCCTCGCTTCCGAATGCCTGGACCATCTCCGAGCCGAAGGTACAGGAGAGGATAGACTGCCCGCATCCCGGGTCGACGCGCCAGAATTCTTCAGCAATGAGTGAGTGCTCGAGAAAACCCAGGCCGTGTCCGCCGTATTCTTCCTTGATGAAGACGCCGACAAAACCGTATTCGCAGGCCTTTTTCCATAGCGATAGATCGAACTCTTCCTTTTCGTCAAACTCACGCGCCCGCTCGCGGAATTCCCCTTCAGCAAATTCACGCGCCGCCTTTCTGATATCAACCTGTTCCGCCGTCAATTCCATATCACCCTCACAAATAAGTAAATACTACCGGCTAAAGGCCGATAGCTTTAACTCAAGCACCTCAAAAGGCATGACGTCGGGCCTTCCTTTAGCAAACCGGCGCGAGGAGAGGAAACAACGCTACTCCTCATGCCGCTTCCTCTCCTCGCGCCGCATCTCCCTGCGGAGGAGCTTGCCGACCTTTGATTTGGGAAGCATGTCCCTGAACTCAATATACTGGGGGATCTTGTAAGAGGCAAGGTGGTCTCTGCACCAATGGATCAGGTCATAGCCCGTAACCCCCTTCACGTCTTCTTTCAACACAACGAAGGCCTTTATCCTCTCCCCGACCTTTTCGTCTGGAACACCGACGGCGCATGCGGCAAGAACAGCAGGATGCTCCTGCAGGGCTGCCTCGATCTCCGAGGATGATACCCTGTAGCCTTTATGTTTTATGGTGTCGGCAGTCCTGTCCACAAAGTAGAAAAAGCCCTTTTCGTCCTTCCTTACCACATCGCCGGTCCTGTACCATCTCCTCCCATCGATCTCAACGAAGGACTCCTTTGTTTCCTCCTCTTTATTCCAGTACGCCTCCACCATATGATCTGATGATACCAGGAGCTCGCCGGCCTCACCTACGGGCATCTCCTCCAGGGTAGCTTCGTCTACGATCTTTACCTTCTTTATAGAGACGACCTTGCCAATGCTCCCTGGGGGCACATCTTCCGTCACTGTCGGCATGGTAACGCCGCCGCAGGTCTCTGTCGCCCCGTACCCTTCATAGATCTTTTTGCCGAATCTTTCTTTCCACCGTCGCGCAGTCTCCAGGGGAAGGACGTCGCCGCCGCTAAAGCAATAGGCAAGGGATGAAATATCGTAGAAGTCAAGCCTGTCATGTTCGAGGATCATTCTGTAAAGCGCAGGGACACCGAAGAAGGTCTTTGCCTTGTATGCCTGAACATAGTAAAGAAAGGCGTCTATGTTTACCTTGGGCATGATGATAACGCAGTCCCCGGTAATACATAGCGGGCCCAGGCCGAAGACCTGTCCGAGGATATGGAAAAGAGGACCCCCTTGTATGACCACATTTTCCGGAGGCGGGATCACCGGTGTGCTCACGTCAAGCTGTGCCCTGACCGATTCGAGGAACAAGGCGTGGTTGATGGGAACGCCTTTCGGGTTTTTCGTAGTGCCTCCTGTATAGAGCATTTCGAGGGTCTCGTGCTCGCCGGCCTTGGTTCCCTCCATGGTTGTCCTTGTCTTCATAAGGTCCGGGAGCGCATAGATCCCCTCCCCCTTGTCTATTCTGCCTTCCGGTATCCGGTCGAAAGCCTTGCCTATGAGCCACTTGTACCGGGGTAGAAGATCGGCCATCCTCGTGACAATGACCCTATCCAGGACACCTTCTTCTTTCAGTTCTTTAGCATAGCCAAAGTTCGTATCGGCGCAAATGATGGTTCGTGCGCCCGAATCCCCGGCGATATATCTTAAATCCCGCGGCGTGTAGATTGGGGCGATGGGTATTGCCACGGCGCCGATCTTTTGTATGGAAAGCCAGCTGATGATCCACTGTGGCGTATTCGGCATGTAAAGAATGATCTTGTCCTGTTCCTTTAAGCCCAGCAATTTTAACCCCGTGGAAAGACGCTCCACAAATGCAAAAATATCAACATAATTGTAAACCTCACCCAGATAGCGAACAGCCGGCCTTCCCTTGTGCCGCCTTACCGTTTCTTCAAAGGTCTCATATACATTCATCGTGTCTTACACTCCAAAATAGGCCGCCTTTATCTCCGGATTGTTGTA
>DIFC01000074.1:27119-29393 GCA_002418945.1 Deltaproteobacteria bacterium UBA5758
CGATCGATAATAGGCAATACCGGCCTGGCAAATTGTTCGCAGATCAGGATCGTAACGTCCGCCTCCTTTCGTATCGTTACGATCGATTCGATAAGCTTCACCTGGATGGCTGGGGAAAGGCCAAGCAGCGGCTCGTCAAGGAGCATCAGCTTGGGCTTTGCCATGAGAGACATCCCGATGGCGAGCATCTGCTGCTCGCCGCCGCTTAAAAAACCTGCCTTTCTCTTCCTTAAGGGCACGAGGGCAGGAAATATCTTGTAAATATGATCGATCTTCTCCCTCATCTCCACCCTTGACAAGAGGTACGAGGCGATCTTCAGGTTCTCTTCAACATCACTCTCCACAAAGACCGGGTGCCTCTCGCGGGAGAGGACTATCCCCATCTTGACCCGCTCATCGGCCCAGAGGTCTGTAATGTCCTGCTCAAGAAAGGAGATGCGTCCGAAGATGGTGATCCGCTCGCCGCCTTTCCGCTGTTCCTTGAGCTTTGTATCAAGAAGAAGCCCGGAGATAGTGTTCATCAGCGTCGTCTTGCCGGCACTGTTTGAGCCTATGATGCCTACGATCTCCCCCCTGTTCACCTCGATGGAAAGTTCATTGATCGCGATGGCGTTTTCGTAAAAAACCATGAGCTTGTCAACGTTCAGCATGACCCTGCCTTCTATACCTCCACGCCGAGATAGGCCTTTTTTACCTCTTCGTCTTCCAGTATCTCTTTCGGAGGACCTTCCTTGATCTTCTTGCCGTAATTGAGCACTATCACCTTGTCGGCTATGCGGAACAACTCTTTTAATCTGTGCTCCACCATTATCACCGTCTTGCCGTCCAGGAGGATCTTTTCGATAATGGGGATTATACTTGTGACCTCTGCTATGGAGAGACCGGAAAAGAGCTCGTCGAGGATGAATATCTCACTCTTTAGGGCGAGAAGCCGTGCAAGCTCAAGCCTCTTGAGATACCCGTGAGGGAGTACGCTCGCCGCCTTGTATGGTACCGAAGAGTCCCGTTCAAAGCCGACCTCCTCGAGAACGTCTAAGGCTACCGCGTCCTTATCCCCGAACCTTCCCCCTGAGGAAGCCCTTACCCTTGGCGATGCAAGGGGTACAACAATATTCTTGAAGGCAGGGAGATGGAAAAAAGGCTTTACCATCTGGAATGCCCTGCCTATGCCCATGTTGGTTATCCTGTAAGGGGGAAGGCCGATCACGTTCTTTCCTTTAAAGAGCACACTGCCCTGGTCCGGTCTCACGAATCCTGTAATCGTGTTGACAAGGGTAGTCTTGCCTGACCCGTTAGGCCCTATGATGCCCAGGAGCGTGTTCTCCTCAACATTGACGCTCACATCATCAAGGGCTTTTACACCCCCGAATGCCTTTGTTATGCCTTTTACCTCAAGAACGCTCACTTGGTCTATCCTCTATACATCGGTCGTCGGCAGACAGCGCACAGCCGTCAGCTGAAACAAAAAGGGCTTTTAGGCTGATTGTTGATAGCAGAAGAAGTCGAGCATCCGTTCATTCTATCCTTACCCACCGTGCAATTCCCGGGGCTTGCGTCGCCCCCTCCACGAGCAAAGCTCGCGGAGCCTTCCCCTCTCGCACAAGAATGTGCTGCAGAATATTTTTTCTATTCTATCCTTACCCACCGTTCCATCTCGTTGTATTTTCGTGATGCGTAGTGGAAGATGCCTTCGGGCAGCGCCACGACGCATATAACAAGGATAAGTCCGTAGAAGACGATCCGCAGCGTTCCGAACTCGCGGAGTATCTCGGAAAGCGGAACGAGGATCATAGCCCCAACAAGCGGGCCGGCTAGCGTTCCTATCCCGCCTATCGCAGCGGCAGCAATAGGGAGGATGGAGAACTCCATGGCAAATACAGGCATCCCGGTAAACTGATAAGAGTGCGTCATAAAGGCACCGCAGAACGCACAGATGCTGCTCCCGATGAACAGCGCCTGCGCTTTGAAGGCATAGATGTTGATGCCTGATGCCATTGTAGCCCTGTCATTATCGCGCATGCTTACAAATATGAGTCCATAATCAGAGGCGATAAACCTCCGGAGCCCGAACAGTGACGCCCACATAGCAGCGAGAACAAGCGTGATCTCAGACCACACATTTGGCAGAGGGCTTAAACCGGTTATCCCTTCCGTACCGCCAAGGATCTTCGTCGCCTCGATAAGGCGCATGAGCATCAGGGGCAAGATGAGGGTTACCATGGCAAAGTAGATCCCCCGAAGCCTTACGACAGGGAGAAGGATCGCGGTAGAGAT
>DIFC01000051.1 GCA_002418945.1 Deltaproteobacteria bacterium UBA5758
AACTGCTGGCGGGAGAGGGTCAGGGTGAGGGGGAGGGTTACCTTGTTTGTGATGGTACCCACACCTTATGTTCCGGAACCCACTTTCCGCCGACCGACTGGCCCGGAACGGTAACCCATTCACCGGGAGATCTCTTTTGGCTGTATCTGGCAACAAACTCGGGGTCCGGGTAGGCATACGCCACGTTTGGCCGAGGGGCGTAATACACCCTTTGCGGCCGCGTGCTGTAGGCGCTCTGGGCTATAATATTGCCAACAACCGCGCCGACAAGGATCCCTCCTGCAATAGCTGCCCCTACCCCCCAGCCGCTGCAGCACCCTCCGCACCCACGGTAGTATCTGTAATGCCGGGCATGGGACACAGAAGGTACAATCAGAGAAAGGGTTATGGCAAGGACAAAAACAAGGAAAAGTCTTTTCTTCATGTTATATATTATATCACAATTATAGCTTTTTTGCAGTCAAAGCAAACAAAGGGGCGTTGCAACAACGATACGTTTGCGATAGAATAGACCTGTTTTGATCAAGATCGAAGCAAGGGGGCTAACATGGATCTCAGCGGCAAAACGGCGTTGATAACGGGCGCGGGGCAGGGCATCGGCGAGGCGTGTGTCCATGTCTTTGCCGGGAGGGGCGCAAGGCTCGTCCTTCTTGACAAGAACCGTAAAACCCTGCCGGGGGTCGTCGAGAAGATCGCCGCAAAGAACGGGAACGTCATCGCCGAAATCATCGACCTCACCCATACAGAACCGCTCTACAAACTGATCACGGAGATAACACAGGACGTACACATAGACATCCTCGTCAACAACGCAGGATTTGACAGGCCTGGGGTAACAACAAAGACAGGTAAAAGAGAGTTCAACGAGGTCCTCGGCATACACGTCGGCGTCCCTTTCCTTTTGAGCAAGTGGCTGCTCCCCGCGATGCGCGCACGTAAGTGGGGCAGGATCATCAACATCAGCTCTGTCTACGGCATGCTGGGGGCAAAAGGCGAGGTGGCGTATGCGACGGCAAAGTCGGGCATTATCGGTCTCACAAAGACACTCGCGAGAGAGGGGGGCCCTGACGGCGTGACGGTGAACGCCATCGTGCCGGGGCTTATACGCACGCCCCCGATGATCAGGATGCCCGATAAATACAAGGAGCCCATCATCGCCCAGACCATCCTCGGCAGGATCGGCGAGCCCGAAGAGGTCGCACGGGCAGCGGCATTCCTCGCATCTAACGACGCGTCCTTCATCACCGGCACGACCATCACCGTTTCAGGAGGATGGGGAATATAATGAACCGGCTCATAGCTGATGTACAATCTGTTCAACATTCTAAGTTCAATGTTCAACGTTAAATCGACCCGGCTACATCATGAGAGCATGCTGTCGGGGCCAATATAAGAACTACGATATACCGTCTTATAAGCTACAGATTGTTGATCTTCACATTCTCCGGCAAGTTCGTAATAGCTTCGGAAAAACTTTTATACTCCCGGGAGATCTTCTCGGTATCCTCCGAGATCTGACTGGACAATATTACCGCTCCTTCATAGGCGCCTATAACATCCTGCATGGTAAATTTCTCTATCGATCTCGAAGGCTGGAAACAACTGCCGGAGCCTTTTTCGTCCACCACTTCCGTTACAAGATTTGCCTTTAACATGTTCCCGAGAAGCTCCCGCACAAGGACAAGAGGGATCTTAAGCTTCCCGGCTATCTCCCTTGCAGAGAAGGGCCTTTCGCCCGCGGAAAACCTCTGCACGATAAGGTTGAAGATGGACAGCATCATGATCTTTTTTGACGCAGCGCTTACACCGGAATAATCAGGCTGCAGGCCGTAGGTCTCACTATGCCCATGGGCATAAGTAATCTCCAGGCCGAAGAGCACGATCATCCAGCTTGTCTGCAGCCAGCCAAAAAGAAGCGGCAGGGCGGCAAGGCTTCCGTAGATCGCACCCTGACTTGCGACGCCTATCTGGAAGGTAATATAAAGCCACTGGACGATCTGAACGAGGGTCCCCCCCACGATACTGCCTATGATGGCCGATTTGAGAGGAACCTTCGTGTTCGGCATGATCGTATAGAGGACGGTCAGGAGCACCCATAAGGAGACATAAGGCAGAAATTTCAGCAGAAAAAAGATCACAGAGCTGAAGACGCCGAGCAGTTTGATCTTGTTGAGGATAAGTCCCACCTCTCCTGACACAAGGACCGTCAGGCTGCTTGCTATGGCAAACAGTACCGGCGTAAGGATCAGGGTTGCCATGTAATCAGTGAACTTTCTCAGGATAGTGCGTGACCTTGTCACCCCCCATACCGTGTTGAAGGAATCTTCTATCTTTCCGAGGATGGATACAACGGTCCAGAAGAGAAGGACGACGCCGATGCCCGCGATAACTCCTCCCTTTGCCTGCTCAAGGAAAGAGCGGGAGAACATAAGCAGCTGCTCCGTTATTTCTGATTGCCAGTTCGCATTTTCAGCCATCTCCAGGATATGCTTCTCGACGATCTTATCAAGGCTGAAGCCCTTCGCTATGGCAAAGATCACCGCCACCAGAGGGACAATATTAAGGACAGTGTAGTAGGTCAGGATCGACGCCTGCGCTATGGACTTGTGTTCGATAAACCCCGAAACGGCAACAAGGAAGGTTCTAAGGAAGCGAACGGCGCGGGCTTTCATAGGGGGCAGCCCGTCAAGGCTCATTTCCCAGATGCCGGCTTTAAGGAAATCTATGATCCTTCCTGTCACCTCTGCACCCCTTATCTCAGCTTGAAATCGACTCGGCTGTCTTTGACTTTCTCTTTTTTCTCGGGCCCGAGGGTCTTCGGATCGAGCACAAATACCCGCGAAGGCTCGACGTTGCCGGCTTTCAGGATCGCGCCTCGCACTTCCTGCGCCCTCCGCGATGCAAGCTGCCTCAGGTCGTCGTTGGTGACCTCGATATTGGTGATCATCAGCTTTTCCATCTCGGGAACGGGAAGGTCCTTGGCAAGGCCTATGATGTTTTTGGGCTTTGCGAACTTTTCCGCCTTATACGCCTTCCTGAGGTATTTCTCATATTCCGCCGGCTCTACCGTTATCTCATCAACAGACGGCGCATTCTGCCCCTTCTTGGCAATATCATTCAGCTTCTGAGTGTTCACCTTTTTTGAGAAAAGGTACTTTCTCAAACCCTCTTTGTCCTCTTCGGGAGACACGTGCCCCTCGATGTCGAGGCTGAGCGCGGGCCTTTCAGTGAGCGCCTTTGTCACCGTCTCGATCTTTTTCATCGCGGCGTCCTTGAGCTTCGCGCTTCCGTAATCGAACTCAACATAGCTGAGCTGCTCCCCGCCGCCCCCGAAGAGCGCGCCGATGAGGGCAAACGGAGCGGTCACCGCCTTGACGATAAGGTTCCTGATGACCTGCCAGATGATCGGCCCAATCCTGAATTTGGGGTCATCAATGCTCCCGGATACGGGGATGTCGAGCTTTATCTGGCCGGACCTGTCCTTCAGGAGGGCAATGGCAAGCTTCATGGGCGCCTTGATCGCGTCGGGGCTTTCCACCGTATCGCCGAGAGTAAGCTGGTCGAAAAAGATCATGTTCTGGGAATCAAGTTTTTTGCCGGCAATGGAATATTTCAGGTCGAGGGAAAGCTTTCCCTTCTCGATCGCGTAGCCAATGTATTTTCCAGAATAAGGTGTCGCCTCTGTCATCTCAAAGTCACGGACGGTGCCAACAAGATCTATGAGGAGATTATCCTTCGCGGTATTTATGCGGCCGGCAATCTGAAGGGGGATAAACTCGTTTATCTTCCCCCGTACTTCGACCTCTGCATCATGGTCCTTCCCGAGGACAAAGCGCGATATCTTTCCTCCCAGCTCGGACAGCTTCGCCGAGAAGGTCGGCTGAACGTGCATATCGGTAAAATCGACCATCCCTCCCTGCAGCGTGATGTTGCCGATCGTTACGTCAGGGAGACCGCTTGCCCCGGCAGATTTATCTGCAGGTGCGGCTTCTGCTTGTTTTTGAACTCTTGTTTCCTCCTTGATTGCTTCCTTTTCCTCCTTCTTTGCTTCTGTGGCCGGTTGATCCTGCGCTGCCGCTTCACCGGAAAATATCTTCTGGAGATTGGCCGTTCTGTCCTTATATATGATGATCCGGGTGTAGAAATCAGAGAGCGATACATCATTTACAGACAGTGCAACGGGGTTGTAGCCGGCATCGATTGAGCCGAGGGAAAGCGCCTTCCATTTGAGAAAATCGCCGGCCGTTTCCTGGTCAACGGACGAAAAGTTTGCTACGAGGATGTTGCCCGAAAACCTCACCTTCGGAGCGCCTGATTCATCCAGTGCCAATGCAACCTTACCCGCCGAGGAGATACCTCCACCCGTGACATAAATTTTGATCTTTTCATTGAAGTAAGATTGAAACGGGGCGATCGGGATCGCCTTTGCGTTTATGGTAAGTTCCCCTGAAAGAGGGTTTATGCCTATTTCCCCTTTTGCGGTGAATGGGCTTGTCTTCCCGATGAGAAGGGAGAGGTCGACGGCGCCCTTGTTGTCTTTCTCTGTTGAGATCTTTTCCAAGGTCATATTCATCTTCTGGATGGATACATCCACCGGCTCCGATGGCGCAAGATCCTTGAAGGTGATCCTCCCGTCTTCGATCTTCAACCGGTCCATTGAAAAAAAGGCCTTCTGAGCTCCTTCTTTCTGCTTTGGTTCTACACCCTTTGAACTTTTTTGGGGTTCCTCCACAGTCTTTGGAAAAAGCCCGAGGATATTAAACGAGCCGTCCTTGCCTCGTTCTGCATTCACCTCTGGGGATTGTACGAGCACCTCTGACAGCTTAAAGCTGTTACGATAGGGCTCCAGGGATGTTATTCCAACATCCAGCGATTTGAAGCGGATCACCGGTTTGTTTGCTGCATCGTTCACGGCAACCTGCCTGACAGAAACATTTCCGGAAACGATAAGGTCTGTCGTTTTGTCTTTGGATTGCGTAAATGTAACGCGCGCCTTGAGGTCTACCTTGCCCGATGGGAGCTTGAAGTTTAGTTTGGCCGGTACGTAGTGGAGGTATTCCGGTATATCGATATCCCGGGCCTCGAAGTCGAGGTACGTTTCAAGTGAGTCGGCGAAGGGCTTTGTCTGTCCCTTTATTGAGTAGGGATCCCCATTGATGGTTGCTGAAAATTCAGGTTTCACGAAGATGTCCGTGTGGGTTGCCCTGTTCGATATGAAGGGTACTGCAATACGCATGTCGCGCACAGTGTGCTGAACGCCCTTCGGGCTGTCAATAAAGTCGACGCTTCCGTCAACGATTGCAATGTTGTTCAACGAAAATGTAACAAGCCCTGGCTTCCCGCTTTTATCCTCTTCCGCCGGTTTCTTTTGTATCAGGTCCGTGAAGTTATACGATTCGTCCTTGTTCCTTACTAACCGCACATATGGTTTCGATAGCTTAAACTCGCGGACCACCAGCGCTCTTCTGAAGAGCGACATGATCTCCGCATTCACATAGAGTTCGTCAAAGGACAAAAACGTCTCGGCCCCCTCCCGTTCCTTCACAATAAAACCCTGAACGGCAACTGAAAGCGTGTACGGGTTGACCCGGATCGCCTTGACGGACACATCCCGATGAAGGGCGCTAGAGACCTGCTTCAGCAGGACTGATTTTGCTATTGGAGGAACGACGAAAAACCCTATAAGGGAAAAGGCAACAAAGAGGCCAACGACCCACAGGGCAATCTTTTTCACTAAACGGCCTCGCTTTATTTTCTCTTCCATGACTGTATAAATACATTGTATCACTATATTTCTTTTTTGTGCAACTTTTTCATTGCATTGACAATAAAAGTTGTTCTGTGATACAGGTTTGTAAGGAGAATAAAACGACAAGGAGGTTGTTATGTTGAAAAGGGTTCTTTTCACCATGGTAGCGTTGTCAACCGTACTGATTTTAACAGCTCCATCCTTTGCAGCATATGAATTCTACATACTGAAGCTGAGCACGAAGGCAAAGGTGATGGACTGGAAGTCAGTAGAGAAATCTGCGCGCTCAGTGCCCGGCGTTGAGAAAGTGGAGGTCAATAAGGGAAATAACACTATCTCTGTATTCTGCAAGGAGAAATGCACAAACCAGATACAGGAAGGTGTCGAAGGCAAGCTGCAAACAAAAGGGGTGCAGGGACAGAAGGTTGGCGGCATACAAAAGGTTTCCGGAAGAGACTTCCCCAAGGTCGAAACGAAAAAAAGTCCGGCAGGAAAAATAAGATAGCCGAATGCTGGATGTTCCCTACCTGATGCCGAATGCTGGATGCTTGACGCTGGATGTTGGAAGCCGACAATAAGAGTGGAAGAGTGGAGAGTCGATGGAAGTCCCTATTAAACCGAAACACGGATACTGCATCAACTGCGACAACAGGCACGGCTGCAAATCACAGACCCCTCCCTGCATTGCCGCAATGATGGAAAATAACGTCATAGGCGTATCCGGCAAGCAATACCTTGTCGAAAAAAACATGGCTCACAAATGCAGGGACTGTTCATTCTTCCGTTCGTGCTGGAGTATGGAGGAATATAATCAGCTGCCTCTCTTTCCCGTCTGACCGGGGC
>DIFC01000077.1 GCA_002418945.1 Deltaproteobacteria bacterium UBA5758
TGACACAAAATACTTGACATTACCGCCGGTTCTCCCTTATTGCTTTTTGGGTTGCAAAAAAGTATACTAACCCACACGGAGAGGTGACCGAGTAGGCCGAAGGTGCTCGCCTGCTAAGCGAGTGTACGTGCTAAAACGCGTACCCAGGGTTCAAATCCCTGCCTCTCCGCCATTGTTTTTTCGTCTTGGATGGTTTGTTCTTCTGTCGACCTGCCCGACTTTTTTTGGGGACTACTCCAATCCTCTGACCCCTTGTTCCCATTGCGCAATCATTCTCTCGCCGATCTCACGAAAATCCGGGTGGTCCGATATGTAGGCCGGGATCGTCTCTCTCGTCGCCGTCACCGCTTCAGCGGCACTGCTGAATATGCTTGACACCTTCTTTACGGGCAGAGAGAGGTGCGAGACGGCAAAACGCTCCAGCGCCTTCCGGGGCCACCACTTCTTCGTGCCTGCCAGGGTAAGGGCGGGCACGTCCTTGCTGACGTAAACCGTTGTTGTTACCACGTCATAGACGGGGGCAAGTTCGACGGCGCCTCCGGGACCGGCATAAAGCACGCCGAAATTTTTCAGATGGGCATCACCGTTTCGAAGCATGACTGACAGGACCAGGGTGGCAAAAAATTGTTCTCTCGCCGCCATGAGGCGGTCGCCGGAGATATAATCGCCAATGCTCTTCGCCACCCTTTCATAGCTCCCGGAATACTTCTGTGCCGTACCGTACGCCTGCAGGCTGCACATGTCTTCAAAACCGATCGGAACACCCTCCGGTGTGACGTCGAACCGCCGCATGATGAAGAGTCCTCCGTTGTCCGAGAGGAAATACTCAGGTGTCGGCAGTCCCGCATGTTTCACCGCCGTCATACAGAAGTACTCGTTGGCAGCCAGGCATGGGTAATCGGACCCCCAGGACTTGACGATGTACCCTGACGAGGTTAACGATCCCCTTTCCGATGCCTCGAGGAGGACCTTTGGCTGGACCCCTGATATTCCCGACCGCAGGGCATATTTCGCAACGAGTTCATGGAAAAGCTCCCTCGCGTCCGGATAGGTGAGCAATTCATCTAATGATTCCGGTGTTTCGGCAATCCCCGGCGACGCATCATCGGGGAGCGCAAACCGGTTTCTCCCCACCTGGTTGCCCCCTGTCACCCGTAGCACGGAGAGATCATCCTCTCCCACCACCTTGGCGATGGCCCGACGGATAGCATCAAGGAGCGCACCTTCGGGAAGGTTCATCTGGAATACAGGGTGCAGGTCGCTACTTACCCAGCTCGCCAAACGGACAGGCATGGTCAGGGATACCTGGGCTGCGTTGCCCGCTTCAGGTGTATAGGTGAACACGTATTTCTTTCGCGATTCCCTCGCGAGAAGGCCCGACCTTTTACCGCCGGCCCATACGGCAAGCGAAGGGATACCGGCCATTAGCCGCCCTCCCCTTCACGAAGCTCTTCCAGTGTCGGAAAAGTGCCCGACGGCCTGACGCGCAATTCCAACCCCAGAAATTCAAGAACCCTGATAAGCTTCCTCGTTCCAATATCCTGGACGGTGCCGTTCTCGATCTGCCCTATGGTGGTACGGCTCATGCCGAGGGCCTTAGCCAGCTTTGCCTGGGAAAGTCGGCGGGCCTTCCGGGCCTTCCGGATCTCTTTACCTATGGTGAAGAGCATATATGTATTATATATGATGCATTATTCTTAGTCAAGAACTAAATGCATTATAAACAATGCATATTTCTACCGTACCAATATTTTTTTAATCATCGTATATCGAAATACCCGAAAAACCATGAGGCGTTAGGAGATAAGTGATTGTGAACTGGAAGTTACTATATACGATATACTATATACGGCATACTGCCAGTTGACAGCTGACGGCTCATAAAGCACTTGACCCCGGCATCCCATTTTGATAGGATGCCTAAGCAAATCTCTTCGGAGGGTGTGGAAAAATGTTCAAAAAGATCGAGGGAATAGATAAAGTACTCATTATCGGCTCAGGACCCATAATCATAGGCCAGGCATGTGAGTTCGACTACTCCGGCACGCAGGCATGCAAGGCTCTCAGGGCTGCCGGCTATACGGTCGTGCTCGTCAATTCCAATCCGGCCACGATCATGACAGATCCTGGTATGGCAGATGTCACCTACGTCGAGCCCCTCACCGTGGACGTCCTTGAGAAGATCATAGCAAAAGAGAGACCGCAGGGGTTGCTCCCAAACCTTGGCGGGCAGACAGGCCTCAACCTGGCCGCCGACCTCTCGAAAAAAGACATTCTGAAAAAATACGGCGTGCAGATCATCGGGGTGCAGGCCGATGCGATCGAGCGGGGAGAGGACAGGAGCGAATTTAAGAAGACCATGTCGAAACTCGGCATTCCAATGCCCGAGAGCGCCCTTGCCTATTCGGTGGAGGAGGCGCTGGAGATCGCCGACAGGCTCGGCTATCCTGTTGTCGTGAGGCCTGCCTATACCCTCGGCGGGACAGGCGGCGGGATCACATATAATAAAGAGGAACTGAAGGTAATAGCCAGCAGGGGGATCTCCGCAAGCCTTATTGGGCAGATACTCATCGAGGAGGCCGTCCTCGGCTGGGAAGAGCTCGAGCTTGAAGTCGTAAGGGACGCCGACAATAACATGATCACCGTCTGTTTCATTGAAAACATCGACCCTATGGGCGTCCATACCGGTGATTCCTTCTGCTCTGCCCCCATGCTTACCATCTCCGAAGAGTTGCAGAAAAAGCTGCAGGAATATTCCTACCGCATCGTTGAGGCGATCCAAGTGATCGGCGGGACAAATATCCAATTCGCCCACAACCCTGAAGACGGCAGGGTAGTCGTTATCGAGATAAACCCGAGGACATCGCGGTCGTCAGCCCTCGCGTCAAAGGCCACCGGATTCCCTATAGCCTTCATATCGGCAAAACTGGCGGGTGGCTATAAGCTGAGCGATATCCCATACTACCGGGGCGGCACCCTCGACAAATACACCCCCTCGGGAGACTACGTGGTCATAAAGTTCGCGCGGTGGGCCTTTGAAAAGTTCAGAGAGGCGGAGGACAGGCTGGGAACGCAGATGAAGGCCGTAGGCGAGGTCATGAGCATCGGGAAAAACTATAAAGAGGCCTTTCAGAAGTCCATACGCTCCCTGGAGATCAAGCGGTACGGGCTGGGCTTCGCAAGCAACTTCAACGACCTGCCCCTTGACGAACTGATGAGGCTCCTCAATGAACCATCGTCGGAAAGGCAGTTCATCATGTACGAGGCGCTGCGGAAGGGCGCTGCGGTGGACAAGCTCTTTGAAAGGACAAAGATCAAACGGTGGTTCATCCAGCAGATGAAGGAGCTCGTTGAGCTCGAGGAAGAGATGCTGAAGTACAAAGGCAGGGAGCTGCCTGATGCGCTGCTTATAAAGGCGAAAGAGGACGGCTTCGCGGACAAGTACCTTGCGCACATCCTTGGCACCAACGAAGAAAAGATAAGGGAGAGGAGGATCGCGCTGGGCAAGAAAGAGGCCTGGTGCAAGGTGCCCGTGAGTGGCGCCGATGCGGCGTACTACTATTCCACCTATAACGCACCTGACGAGGTAGACGTCAGCGACAGGCCCAAGGTGATGATCCTCGGCGGAGGCCCCAACAGGATCGGCCAGGGCATCGAGTTCGATTATACCTGCGTCCACGCAGCCTTTACTCTCAGGGACGAAGGGTACGAATCGATCATGGTCAACTGCAACCCTGAAACGGTATCGACTGATTATGACACCTCCGACAAGCTCTATTTCGAGCCCCTCACCGTCGAGGATGTCCTCAGCATTTACAACAAAGAGAAGCCTATCGGCGCTATCGTGCAGTTCGGCGGGCAGACGCCGCTGAACATCGCAAAAGAGCTTGAAGACGCAGGGGTAAAGATCCTCGGGACATCGCCTGAAAGCATCGACCTTGCCGAGGACAGGAAGCGCTTTAAGAACGTCATGCACAAGCTCGGCATCCCCCAGCCCGAGAGCGGGACAGCGACAGTCCTCGGAGAAGCCCTTGATGTAGCACGCCAGATCGGCTACCCCCTCATGGTGAGACCGTCCTATGTCCTCGGCGGCCGCGGCATGGAGATCGTCTATGACGACGAAATGCTCACATCTTACGTCAACGCCGCTGTGGAGATATGGCCAGGGCGCCCTATCCTCATAGACAAATTCCTTGAGAACGCCATCGAGGTTGAGGCTGACGCCATCGCCGACGGGGAAGACGCCTTTGTCCCGTCCATTATGGAGCATATAGAGCTCGCAGGCGTCCATTCCGGAGACAGCGCATGCGCGATCCCTCCAAAAACTTTACCGGCAAAGCATATTCAGACGATCAATGAATACACGAAGCAGATAGCCATTGAGCTCAACGTGGTGGGCCTCATGAACATCCAGTACGCGATCGCAAACGATGTGGTCTACATACTTGAAGCAAACCCCCGGGCGAGCAGGACCGTACCTCTTGTATCGAAAGTAACGGGCGTGCAGATGGCCCGGATTGCGACTCAGATCATGCTGGGCAAAAAGCTTAAGGATATGGACCTCAGACACAAGAGCTACCCCCACGTCGGCGTAAAGGAATCGGTATTCCCCTTCAATATGTTCCCCGAAGTAGATCCGACCCTCGGACCGGAGATGAAATCCACAGGCGAGGTCCTCGGCATGGCGGATTCATTCGGTCTTGCCTTTTTCAAATCGCAGGAGGCAGCCGGCCAGAAGCTGCCCGATAACGGGACGGTGCTCATTACCGTAACGCCAAGAGAAAGAGCTGAGATCCTCGGTGTTGCAAGATACCTGAAAGAGGCAGGATTCAATATTCTCGCAACGGAAGGAACGCACAGATTCTTTCAGGAGAACGGGGTGGAATCGACGTTCATCAAAAAGGTTCATGAAGGAAGGCCGAATATCGTCGACGCTATCCACAACAAGGAGATCCAGCTTATCATCAATACGCCTATCGGCAAGAACAGCATGTATGATGATTCATACATTCGAAAGGCTGCGATCAAGCACAAGGTGCCCTATATAACGACGGCGTCTGCAGCAAATGCGGCAGCAGAAGGCATCAAGGCTTATATCAGGCAGAAAGCGGGTGCCGGGGTGAAATCGCTGCAGATGTACCATAAAGAGATCACATGAACAAAAACCCGTAAGGCGTCAGGCGGGAAAACCGTAATTCGTAATTCGTCAAACGTAAGTGGAAAAGCACAAAGTGCGAGGAGCGAAGCGACGTAGCGACCTTAAGGATATAATCTATCTTTTACTTTTCACGGGGTTCATCTAATTACGAATTACGATTCACGAATTACGAGGACTTTTCGCTTCTATATTCCCAAGGTGACGCTAAACACCTCTTCCAGGCTCGTGATCCCCTGCTCTACCTTGCGCAGGCCTGATTCGTAGAGAGTCGACATACCCAGGTCCTTGGCCAGATTCCGCATCTCCTGGTACGACGCCCCACGGGATATCATCATCTTGATGTCTTCGGAGATGGGCATCACCTCGGCGATGAGCGTCCTTCCTTTATAGCCCGTATTGCCGCATGCCTGGCAGCCTTTCGCCCTGTATATCATTTCAGCCCGCAGCTTTGCGCCTCCGAGTTCCTTCATGGTAGGCGTGTATGCCTCTTTGCATTCCGGACAGAGCTTGCGGACCAGCCGCTGGCCTATAACGATAAGGATCGTGGGCGCCAGGAGATAGGGCTCAACACCTATATCGATGAGTCTGGTCACCGCAGATGGGGCATCATTCGTATGGAGCGTAGACATTACAAGGTGGCCCGTTAACGCCGAACGGACGCATATCTCGGCCGTCTCAAGGTCCCTCACTTCGCCGACAAGCATGATGTCCGGGTCCTGTCTCAGAAAGCTTCTCAGCGCAGCGGCAAAGGTAAGGCCGATCTCCGGCTTTACCTGTACCTGATTGATGCCGTCCAGCCGATACTCTACAGGGTCCTCAACGGTAACGATATTCTTTGTCGATGACTTGATCTCCTGGAGGACGGCATAGAGGGTTGTAGACTTCCCGCTCCCCGTGGGGCCCGTGATGAAGACAAGGCCGTAGGGGCTGTTTATCGCCCTCTGCAGCGCTGCAAGGTCGTTCGGTTCAAAACCCATCTTGTCGAGGTCAAAGACTACGCCGCTTCTGTCGAGGATCCTCATGACGACCTTCTCTCCGTAGATGGTGGGAATTATGGAGATCCTCATGTCGATCGTCCTGTTTTCGAGCTTGACCATGTATGTGCCGTCCTGCGGCAGGCGCTTCTCGGAGATATCGAGCTTTGACAGGATCTTGATCCTGGACACGATGGGCAGGTAGAGGTGGCGCGGCGGCGGGGGGATCTCATAGAGCTTACCGTCAATCCTGTACCGGAGCGATATCCTGCCTTCAAAAGGCTCAATGTGGATATCGGACGCACGCTGATCGATCGCTTGCCAAAGCATAAGGTCAACAAGTTTCACGACAGGCGCTGCCTTCGCCCGCGCTATAATGCTGTCAATGCTCAGCGAATCATCATCCGATTCGGAAGCTGCTTGCCTCAGCTTGTCTATGCCGTAAAGCTTGGGTCCGCCTCCCTTTGCCAGATCAATAGCCCCGTAGAATTCCTCTATCGCCTTGAGGATATCGGAACGCGTTGCGACAACGGGGACTATCTCACAGCGCGTGATCTTGCGGAGCTCATCGATAAGCATAAAATCCTGGGGGTCGAACATGGCACAGGTGAGGGTATTCTTATCCCTCAAGATCGGCAGCACCGTGTTTCTCAGGGCTACCTGTCTTGAGACGAGTATCTCCAAGCCCTGGCCTTCTTCCGGCCGCAAGGTTCCTGCCTTGGAAGACACAAAGGGGATATTGAGCTGCAGGGAAAGCGCAAAGGCAACATCTTCCTCCCGCACTATGCCCCGGTTGACGAGGATCTCACCTAGGTGCCCTCCACTTGCTTCCTGGATCTCAATGGCCTTATCAAGCTGTTCCTGACGGATAAATCTTTCCTTCAGGAGGATCTCGCCCAGCTTTACCCCTGAAGGATCCCGCTTCATCTTCTTCGTCATTCCTTTATTGTATGGGAAATATGAACGTACTGCAAGGGCGAAATAATGAGGAGCCTCGAACCCTGTCTGGATTATACGCTTGATTAATCGTGAGTTACAGCCTATATTTATATCATTATGAAAAAATACGACCGTTATGTAGCGCTGGCTCTGGAAAAGGGCGCCGATGACGCCCTGATCGTGGACACCGCAAAGATCTTTACCGCCCCCTGGGTTAGGATGAAGTGCCGGTTCGGCTGTTTATACTATGGGCAGAAGCTCTGCTGTCCTCCCCGTACGCCGGACCATAACGAAACGCGACTTTTCCTCGATTCATATAAATACGCATTGCTTTGCCACAAACACTGGATAAAGGATTACAAGGTCGTCGACACATTCAACAGCGCCATTGTAGACCTTGAGACCGCCATCTTCCTCGACGGTTATTATAAAGCGCTCGGCCTGGGGATGGGGCCCTGCACGCTGTGCAAGGCCTGCGATGCCGGCGGGACCTGCAGAAACCCCGAGAGGGCAAGGCCGGCGATGGAGGCCTGCGGGATCGATGTATTCCAGACGGCCCGGGCGCATGGCCTGCCCATCCGCGTCGTACGTACACATCGTGAAGAGCGGGACATCTACGGGATCGTATTGATAGAGTAAAATGAACTTCGCTGCAGCAAGCTACGGGGTATTATGAGGATGGTAACGGCATGATTGTGCCCCCTCACCGCTCCCTCTCCCGCAAAGGGGAGAGGGAGCGGTGTTACCCCGCAGCAGGCTACGTGGGATCATTTATAGATTAAAAGGAGGGAATGATGGACGACAAGGAACGTCTTAACGCATTGGAAGTGGCGTTGAACAACGAAACACGGGAGCGGGAATTCTACCTGAAAAACGCAGAAAGGACAAAGAACCCTGTGGGAAAGGCCATGTTCGAGAGGATCGCCGAGGATGAGCTGGAGCATTACAACCGTTTGAAAGAACTCCACATTAAATGGGCGGTAAAGGACAAGTGGCCCGAATCGCTGCCCCTGAAAGTGAACAACACCATCGTCAAGGACATCCTTCTCAACGTGATCAAGAAGGTTGAGAAGACGGCAAAGGGAGATGCCGATGATATTGCTGCGATCAAAACCGCCGTTGATTTTGAAGAGAAGGGCGTCAAGTTCTACTCGGAGCTGAGGGATGCCTCTTTAAATCCCCGCGAGAAGGAATTCTTCGACCTCCTTGCCATGATCGAGCACGAGCATTACCTGTCCCTGAAGGATGCGGAAGAATATCTCACAGACCCTGCATCATGGTTCATCAAGGCAGAGCACCACAGCATGGACGGCGCGTAAAAAGGAGCTGGGAACAAAGGGCTGAGAACGACAGATCCCGTAAGGCGTAAGGGGAAAAATAACACCCGTTGAACGTTGGGCAGCTTTTCGCCTGACGACTTACGGATTTCGTTATCGTTCATAGCCGCTCCAGCACAACGTTGACACGGAGCGCCGTTGAATGTTAGACTAGATGGTGCACATACTAACGAAATTACACAAGAAATTTTATATATACGTTCTCAAGGAGCTGTCTTACATCATGCTCCTTTCCCTCGGCATTCTCACCTTCATTCTGGTACTGAGCAGGCTCGGAAAGATGACCGACCTCGTTATCAACAAGGGCGTAGGCATTACAGATATCGTTTTGCTGATTGTTTACTCTTCCCCAACATATCTCACCTTCACGATGCCGATGGCCTTTCTCCTCTCCGTCATAGTGGTTCTTGGAAGGCTCTCAACGGAAAACGAGGTCCTTGTATTAAAGGCCAGCGGCATCGACCTGAAATGCTTTTTCGTCCCTATCAGCGCCATTGCTGTCATCATAACCTTTTGCGGGCTCCTTAATTCAAACATCCTTCTGCCGAAAAGCAGCGAGCTTTTCAGGAACACGCTTATTAATATTATCAAAAAAGGTGTATCCATCGAGGACAAGGAGGGCGTGTTCAACGACACGATACCGGGGGTTGTTATCTATGTTGATAAAGTGGACGTCCAGAAAAGGATCCTCACAGGGGTCATGGTCTCTGACGACCGTGATAAAGAGGTAAAGCAGACCATCTCGGCCAGCACGGGCTATATAAATGTTGACCCCGTAACGCTTGACCTCTATTTTGTCCTGGAAAATGGCAGTCTGCACAGATGGGAAAAGCTGCAAGACGCTTACAGGAGCGTTACTTTTCAAAACTATACGTTTTCAATGAACCTCTCCACGATGCTCCCCCACAGCTCGGAATTGCGGAAAAGGTCCTACGAAATGGACCGTAGCGAATTGCAGAAATCCCTCCTCACCGCTAAGGAAAGCGAGAGATATGACATTTGGCTCGATATCTACAAAAAGATATCGATCCCCTTTTCGTCCCTCGCATTTATTTTTCTCACAATACCTCTCGGGGTAAAAAGGAGGGTAGAAGGAAAATTCTCCGGCATACTTTACAGCCTCCTGCTCTTCATCTTTTATTATGTTCTCATAGCAATAACGGACAACGTGGGCCAGTTAATCAACCTGCCGCCGTTTATCACATCCTTCACGCCGAACATCATCATCGCGGCCATGGGATTATACCTGCTCCGGAACTTAAACGAAGAGGAGCACACGACGGTTCAGCAAAAACTAAGACAGATATGGATGTTTTGCCTTGAAAAGATTAAATAAATATCTTATCAGGAACGTAATAAAATACCTCCTGATCACCGAACTGGCAGGATTGGTAATCTTTATTACAATAGAATTTTTTGAGCGAATGGACATCTTTATGTCCTCTTTCAGCAACTTTTTTTTAAGCGTGGTCTATCTCCTGCTGCGCTCCCCATTCTATCTGAATTTAATACTCCCTCTCGCTTTCCTTATTTCCACTCTCATCCTGCTCATCCTGATGATCAGAAGCAATGAGATCGTTATCGTAAGGACCTCAGGCATCAGTACCCTGTCCCTGATGAAACCACTTTTATCCTTTTCCCTGGTTCTTATCGTGATCTCCTTCGGTCTTTCAGAGGTCATCATCCCCTTTACATCAAATGCCGCTGACTACATTTACCGGATCAAGATCAGGGGGGAAGAATCTCACGTATTCTTCAAGAACGACAGGATATGGTTCAAGCGCGACAATATAATCAGCAATATCGACTTTTTCGATACAAAAAAGGACATTATCAGGGGATTGACCGTTCTTGAGCTTACAGAAAATTATTCTATACAGAGACGATACGACGCAAAAGAAGGGGTATGGAAGGACGGTTCCTGGTACTTCTCCAATGTCATTGAGAGGACCTTCGACACAAAAGGGACGGTATTCAAAAAAACCTATGCCAATTTAAAGGATATTATTAAGGAACCACCGTCGGTCTTTAAGGTTGTCGATAAAAATCCCGAGGAGATGGGCTACAAAGAGCTTTCGCGGTATATTAACAGGCTGGAGCGGGACGGTCACGACGTCAGGAGGTACCTTGTTGACCTCTACAACAAGGTAGCATTCCCTTTCATCAATATCATCATGGTCTTCGCTGCCTTTTCCGTAGGGCTGCGGTATGTCAAGACAAGGCATATCTCGAAGGGCATCTTTGCCGGCATCTCTCTCGGCATACTCTATTGGTTTTTCCATTCCATCGCGCTTTCCCTTGGATATTCAGATATTTTTCCGCCGCTGTTTGCTGCCTGGTTTTCAAATTTGTTATTTACTGCGGCAGGTGTTATAGGTATTGTTACGTTGAGAACATAAAGAAAGGAGTTTCATTGAAGGCATATCTTGACATAGAGACAGACAGGGCGGGCAATATTTGCGTCATCGGGCTCTCCATTGAGAACAACGGCTTTATGCAGTGGTATGGAAAAAACATCGACATATACAGCGTTGAGCAGGAGCTTGCCGACGTAAAGACGATTGTAACATTCAACGGGGACGGCTTTGACCTCCCGCAGATTAAAAAACATCTCAATGTTGACCTCAAGGAAAACCGTGTTTCCCGGGACCTCTTTAAAGAAAAAAAGAAGCTTGGCATCAAGGGGGGATTAAAGGACCTTGAAAAGATGTTCGGCATAGCAAGAAAAACAGAGGGCATGAACGGGTACAAAGCGGTGTGGCTGTGGGAACGATACAAAAACAAGGGCAACGTAAACGCCCTTAACCTCCTCCTTGAATACAACAAGGAGGATGTCTTGAACCTCATAGCGCTTGAAAAGATACTCGACGGGCTGAGAGGAGGGGCGGCGTTATGATCCAGGATGTTCAGATCAAATCGACATGTAACACAATAGCCGGCCTTATGACCATTCCCAACGGCCCCGGGGAATATCCCTGCGTCATCCTCTCTCACGGCCTGATAAGCTCCAAAGAGAGTTCCAAGTATATTGCGCTCTCAGAAAGGTTTGCCGGCGCCGGCATCGCCACCTGTCGCTTCGATTACCACGGCTGCGGTGCGAGCGGCGGCATTATTGAAGAAACAACCCTTTCTATCAGAATAGAGAACTTGAATGCCGTCACTGAGTATGTATTGGGACACCGGCAGGTCAATCCTGAAAAGGTCGGCATTGTAGGGAGCAGCTTTGGCGGCACAACGGCTTTAATAAAAACAGCACGGGATAAGAGGATACAATGCGTATCTCTGTGGGCAACGCCCTATATGCTCGAAAAAAAGGGGGACGGCGGCATTTCGGAGATCACTTTTAAGGAAACGATCTATGACGATTTTGCGCGATACGACATCTTGTCTGAGGCAAGAATGGTTTCCTCTGCGCTTGTGGTCCACGGGGAGATGGATGAGGTAGTGCCCTGCCATGAAGGAAAAACAATATACAAAAACATCAGGAAGCCAAAAAGCATAGAGATCATAAAGGGCGCCGACCATATATTTTCAAACCCGGCACACCGTGAAAAGGCAATCAACCTCACGCTGAACTGGTTCCGGAGACATCTGCTGTAAAGGTAACGAGCATCAGCCATCTGTTTTGCTATGAGCCGCTTCTGTGGCTATGGATTCCCGTTCCCTTCTTTCCTCTTCTTCAGCCGGTCCCGGATAAGGTCCCCGACAACGTTACTCAACCCGATGCCAAGGGCGAGGGAGAGCGTCATGATGATGCCCCCGAAAATGATAAGAAAGCTTATAGTAATGATCATGTTCCCTATGCCGATATACTCGAACACTATCCCGAAGGTTATAATAATGAGGAAGATCCTCACTCCTTTTGCAATAATATCCCCGTATTTTATGTTTGCATTTTCACAGGTCATAAATATGACCCTGCTTATGAAATTGCTTAGGATGATCCCTATAATAACAATGACAAGGGAGACGATGATGTGCGGCAACGTCGTTGAGATCCTGGAGGCATATTCGGAAAATTGTGAGATACCAATAAAGTTGAGGCCAAAAGACAGGAAGAGGACAATGAATATCCAGTAGACGACCTTGCTGAGAACAGCGGAGGGCACCGTTTTTACCCCCCCTTTTTGGAGAAAGTTCGCAATCCCTACATCCTGTGCCCACTTATCGAACCGGAAAAGCACCAAAAGTCTGCCCAGCAGCTTTTTAATGAACCAGCTGATAATGAGCCCCCCGACCATGACAATAACCATGACGAGGACGTTGAGAAAGACCTCTGAAAAATTATCGTAGAGGTCCAGGAAAAGGTCTCTTAAGAATTCAAGCATTGGCAAATCTTATGCAAAGTAGGGCGGTATGTCAATGGAAATCAGCAGTTAGCCGTCATTTTCCGGCAAACCGACGCAATGTGCCGCGAAGGGATTCATATCGGCCGCTGACCGTTGATTAATTTTTTTATTGACATTCCCATGAGATTTGTTTAGGAATTTCTAAAAAGAAAAGGAGGTAAAACATGCCTGCGAAAGTCGATCAAGATGCCTGCACAGGTTGTGGAGCATGCGCAGAGATCTGTCCTGCCGACGCTATTACTGTTGATGACGTAGCAAAGGTCGATCCTGAGCTCTGCACAGAATGTGGTGCATGCACGGAAGAGTGTCCCGTAGAAGCAATAACCTTAGAAGAGTAAAGCAGCTAACCTCAAAATATAAAAGGATGGGTGATGAGCCCATCCTTTTATCCGGTTCAGTTATTATCTTACCTACAAACCCTTTACGAGAATCTCGGAAAGATCCATGGCCTTCATCGTTTCTACCTTTTCCTTGTCCTTGATTGCGTCTTCCATCATGATAAGGCAATAGGGGCATGCGGTGACCACCGTGTTCGCCGGAATCGCTATGGCTTCATCGATCCTGAGATGATTGATCCTCTTGTGATGCTCCTCCATCCATATCCTGCCGCCGCCGCCGCCGCAGCAAAAACTCCTGTCGTGGTTCCTTCCCATTTCAACAAATGAACCCTTTGCCACCTTCTGGACCAGACCCCTCGGCTCGTCGAAAATCCGGTTTACCCTCCCGAGGTAACAGGGATCATGGTAGGTTATGGTGCCTTCGATTGCGGGGCTCAGTGCCAGCTTCCCTTCCTTCATCAGCTTCGAGATAAACTCGCCCTGATGATACACCTCGAAGTTGCCGCCCACCTGCGGATACTCGTTCTTCAGTGTGTGGTAGCAGTGCGGGCATGTCGTAATGATCTTCTTTATGCCAATCTCATTGAGAAGTTCTACATTGCCCTGGGCGATGCCGAGATAAAGGTCCTCGTTACCGCATCTGCGCGCAGGATCACCGCAGCAGGCCTCGTCCTGACCAAGGATGCCGAAAGAGACTCCGGCCTTGTTCAAAAGCGTCGCGAAGGCCTTTGCCACCTTCCTGTTCCTGTCATCGAGGGATGCAACGCATCCTACCCAGTAAAGGTATTCAACTTCCTGCTCGGCAACGTTCTTCACGTCGAGGCCCTCTGTCCACTCCATACGCTGTCTCTTGCCCATTCCGTAAGGGTCGTTCTTCTGCTGCAGGTTCTTGAAGAGAAGCCTCGTCTCCGAGGTCGTCTTGCTGAGGGTCAGGGTAAGGTATCGTCTCATTTCAATATTCTTGTCGAATGTCGGGATCGATACGGGGCAATTCACCTGGCAGGCAAGGCACGCCGTACATGACCACAGCGTCTCTTCCTGGATGACGGTATCGATGATGCCTTCTTCGTTCTTGGCGCCTTTCGCCGCCCTCTCCCATTCGCCTTTCAGGTCCTGGATGAATTGTTTCGGGGAAAGCGGCTTTTCACTTGCGTAGGCAGGGCAGAGGTCTTGGCACCTGCCGCACCGCGTGCAGGCATCGAGGTCGAAGATCTGTCTCCAGGTAAAATTCTCTATGCTGTTGACGCCGAATTCTTCTGCGTTCTCAAAGTCTGCAATAGGTTCGATGGCGCCCCTTGGATTGTCCTCGACGCCCCTGAACATCATGTTCAGTGAAGAGGTGATGATGTGGAGCAGTCTCGAGTAGACGATGTAAGCAATAAGGCCAAAGGAGATGACCATATGGAGGTACCAGAAGAACTTGTGGGTGATCTCTATGGATCCTTTTTCCATGCCCGTAAAGAGCGAGGCGGTGAACCAGCCGACAAAGCTCCAGCGCTCATAATCAGGCATTGAATGGGCAATCCGTGCGCCTTCAGCCAGAAAACCGGTCACGAGGACGACAAGTATCCAGACAAGGACTATGGCGTCGTCGGGCTTGTTGTCGAGGCGGGCAGGCCTTGTGACATATCTTCTCCACATCGCCATAAGGATGCCGATGATCGCCATCAATCCTGCGAGGTCCAACAGGAACGAGAAGATCAGGTAGAAATTTCCCTTTAAAAATTTAACGCCAAACAGGAGGTCGGTAAAGTCTGCCTGCAACGCAACCAGGCCTGTCCCTATGGCGAGTATCAGAAATCCCCAGAAGATGAAGAAATGCATCCAGCCGGGAAAGGCCTCCCTGAGTATGGACTTATGGAATATGCCGTTGGCGATAAAATATCCTATTCGCTCGCCAAGCCTTTTTGTAAAGTTGATGGGGGACGGCTTCCCTACCTTCCACATGGCATAGCGTTTCTTTAATCCCACGATCAAGATAATGAACGTGATGACCATCAGCGCGTAGCTGATCCACTGGGCGCCGGTATCTTTAACATTCCAGAATATCTCCCTTCCGATATCGACCATAAACTGTGCCTCCTGAACGTTTTTTTTCATATATTATCAATGCAAAAGTCCATAAAATCAATAAAAATGTGACATAATTCACAATCCACAGGCGGAAGAGATTTTTTTGCATCCACGGGAGAACAAATTAATGGCAATTTTTTCTTGACATAATTTCAACAATTTTGATAAGGTAGAATCTAATCCATGAAAAAGCTCATATTGATCTGTGCAATTTGCCTCTCTTTTGCCCTGCTCATCCCAGCCTATTCCCATTCTTCAAACATTACCCACAAGGTCAAGCAGGGCGACAACCTCTATAATCTTGCAAAAAAATATCATGTATCGGTAAATCAGTTGAAGGCCCTGAACGGTCTCAGGTCCACCAAGCTGAGCCTCGGCCAGGTCCTCATTATGAAGACCGACTCATCAGGCACATCGGCCAATACCGATGCCGGTAAAAGAAAAAAGGCAAAGAAGAAAAGGGCAGAAGAGGTTGTCATAGCTGACAGTGATAAAGAATTCATCGAATACAAGGTCAAAAAAGGCGATACCCTCGATAGGATAGCAGCACGATTTGAGGTCGACAGGGAAGACCTTATGGAGGCAAATGACCTCCACGGTATTCAAACCAACAGGCTGCCCCCTGGAAGGATTCTGCTTATCCCGAGAACAACAGAAGGCAGCGAAGAGGAATATGTTACGCTTGTTCAGAGATCTATGGAGCCCTGGAAAGACAATGATGAAAAGTACATGCTTGTAAAGGTTGCCAAGAGCTTCATGGGGGCCCCCTATAAGTATGGCGGGGAAAGCGTAAGGGGTCTTGATTGTTCGGCTTACGTTAAAAAGATCTATGAGATATTTGATGTTCAACTTCCGAGGAGCGCGAGGGAACAATTCAGGGTCGGGGCAAAGGTCAAAAAAGAGCAACTTTCAGTCGGAGATCTTGTCTTCTTCAAGACAAAACGATACGTTAAATATCCGACCCATGTCGGAATATACATAGGCGACGGGAATTTCATCCATTCCTCTTCATATCACAACAAGGTGGGAGTCAAGATAGATTCTCTCGATTCCGGTTACTACACGAAGACATACGTCGGCGCGACAAGGCTAAAAAGGTCAACCGATGAGATCCCTGAAGCTACCCATAGTTCAACCTCAGATGAGATTTTAGATAAGTCATAATATGTGTTAAAACCCTTTTCCTTTCTCATCCTTTCCCTTCTGCTCCATTTTGCCGGATACTACGCGCTTGTCAAAAGAATAGAGCCCTTTCAATACTTTTACTATGTGACATCCTGGTGGTCATACATCGTCCTTCTCGATGCAACCCTGGCACTGAAAAAGAGGCATTTTTCAATGCTGAACAAGCACATTGTTCCCCTTATCATAATTTCCTGCGGATTCTGGTGTTTCTTTGAGCTGATCAATGTACGCCTCCAGAACTGGTACTATATAAATCTCCCCGTAAATACGATGCAACGCTACGGAGGATACTTTCTCGCATACGGCACGGTCGTTCCCGCGATCTGTCTTACCGAAGCGCTGGTCCATATTTTTATCGGAGAAATTAACGTAAAGCCCTTCAGGGTCGGCCAATACCCTTTCTATTCCATCCCCCTTGGCATTGCGGTCATGCTTCTGACCCTTGTCTTTCCGCGGTATCTTTTTGCCTGCACCTGGATCTTTGCTGTTCTTATCATAGACGCCGTTAATTATACCCTCGGATACAGGTCGTTCATGGCAGATCTTGAAAATGGCCTTGCAGGTCATTTTGTCGGCGCTATCGCTGCCGGCCTCATTTGCGGCATACTCTGGGAGATGTGGAACTACCGGTCCATATCGAAGTGGATGTACTCTGTTCCCTTTTTTGAAAAGGGAAAAATATTTGAGATGCCCCTTCCCGGCTATCTCGGTTTCCTCGCCTTCGGACTTGAAACGATCGCATTCTATAACCTTCTCGACGGTCTGCGAAGAAACAGAAGACACGCCTACGCCTCCGTCATTATCGCCTCGATCCTCATATCATCTCTGACGTTCCCGCTCATAGACAGGTTTACCGTGAGGTGGTAATAGCGCAGTCATCAGCTGTCAGCTAACGGCCATCAGCAAACAGAAGGCAATACTTTCTATCCATCATAAGTTCTTGCTGTGAGCCGCCGGCTGATTGCTGTAAGCTGATTTTATAAGCTAAATTATTGACTTGTCCCGGCCGGTGTGGTGAAATATGTGCCATGGCGAAGAAGAAAAAAGAAGAAATAAAAAAACCCGATATATTGATCACCGCGATCGAGTCTGCCGTCGCATACGCTAAGAACAACCTCAGGTCGTGCATCATTGGCGCCATCATTGTTCTGGCTGCCGCATTGTCTGTTTACGCATATACGTTCTACGACAGCAGGCAGGAAGAGAAGGTTCAGTATATGCTCGCACAGGGCATACAAAACTTCGATGCGTACATCGCGAGCGGCAAAAAAGATGCCCTCGATAACGCTGAAAAGATCTTCAAGGACGTTGTCAATGAAAAGCGGGGTCAGCTCTCGATCATAGCCAAGCTTTATCTCGGCAAGGCCTCCTATGCTATGGGCAAAAACGAGGAGGCGAAGAGGCTTTACGGCGAAGTATCGGCCAGCTCTTCCAACCCGGCAACGAGATCGCTCGCGGAAAAGGCGCTGGAACATCTCAATAAGACAATACCCAAGAACCCGTAAGTCGTTAGGCGTAAAAACTTGCTCATAACTGACGGCAAAAACAAACCAGGCTGTTGCTGTTGCCGTGAGGCATGAGCCGTGAGCATTCGTTGCTGTTGTTTATCCGTATAGTACGCTCACAGGCTCATATTTCGTCCCTTGGACGGCAGGGTAGATGCCCGCAAGGACGCCAACGACCATGCTGATAATAAGGGCGACAACGATATTCGTCAATTTGAACATAACAGGAAATCCCCCAACAAAATCAACTATCAGCGTAAGAATAGAGCCAGCGGCGACGCCGAACATGCCTCCTATCAGCGCAACGATAATAGATTCGGTGAGGAATTGGAGGATAATGTCCTTTTTCTTCGATCCCACAACCCTTCGTATGCCTATCTCCATCTTCCTCTCTGAGATGGAAAGCAGCATGATGGCGAAGATGCCGAGGCCCCCTATCAGGAAAGACACCGTTGAGGCAATAATAGTAAGGACAGACACAAGGCGTATCCCCTCTTCCCGCGTCCTTACAATGTCCTCCATCGTAAAGATCGAAAAGGTGTCCTGTTCGCTCTCCTTCATGTTGTGTATCTTGCGTATAAACACCTGCAGCCTCTTTTTCATCTCGTTGAGCGGCACCCCGTCCCGTGCCTGTATATAAGCCCCTTTTATATAATCGATATTGCTGTACCGCCTCATGAACGTGTTCAGGGGCATATAGACGATGATATCCTGGTCCTGACCGGTCAGGTCGGCGCCCTTTTCCTCTATTACCCCGATTATCTCCGTGGGCACCCTGTATATGAGGATGTTCTTGCCGATGGGATCCTTCAGATCAAAAAGGTTTTCGTACACCTTGTAACCGACAACAGCCTTTTTCTCCGTTGCCCGGTCATCTTCCTGCGTGAAATATCTTCCCATAATGAGGCCCGCATTCTTTATCGTAAAGATGTTGTCCGTTACCCCTATAACGCTGACCCTCAGGGTCTTGTCTTCGTAACGTGCGGAGTACGTTGTATCGTAATAAGGCGCGATCTCATCGACCCCCTGAAGTGATTCCTTAATGTGCTTTATGTCTGCAAGTTTGAGCATTCTGGACTCTGAGAATTGCTTCGTCGTTCTTCCTGCCTGGAAAACCAGGCTCGCCCTCAGGATGACAAGGTTTTTTCCGAACCTCCCTATTTCGTCATCGATCTTTTTCTTCATGCTGCTGCTCACATTGCCGAAGGCGACGAGGCTCATAACGGCGAAGAGGATGCCGAGGAGCGCGAGCATCATCCTCGTCTTATGGACAACAAGGTTCTGCAGCGCGATCCTGAGGTAGAAACGAATGGAGTATATCATCCGCGGATAGCCTCGATTGGCTCGATCCTGCTCGCCTTCAGCGCCGGCTTCAGGCCGGACAGCACCCCGGTAAGGAAGCTGAACACAAGCGAAAATGCAACGACCTTCAACGAAAATACCATGGGAATATCAAAAAGCTTCTCAAAGGTGCCCTGAAGGGCAATACTCAGTAATACCCCGGCGAGGCCTCCGATGATCGTGATGAAGACGGACTCAAAGAGAAAAGAGAGGAGTATGCCTTTTCTCGTTGCCCCGTAAGCCCTCCTGATGCCGATGTCCTTTTTTCTCTCCTGGATCGTCAGGTAGAAAAGGTTGGCAAGCACGAATCCACTTACTACAAGCGCAACTACTGCCGCTGTTCCCAGAAAAAGGAACAGCGAGCCGCTTATCACAGATACAAACTGGAGCACGTCTTTTGAACTTCTTATCATAAAATCGTCTTCCGCTCCCTCCAGCCCGTGATTTCTGCGGAGCACGCTCTTCACGTCCTCTATCGTTGCTTCCGGGTCTCTGCTTGTCTTTAGCCTGATCATGCCGAGAAACTTCTTTTCATTTGAGAGCCTGCTCATAACGGTGGTCAAGGGCATTACGACCCGGTCGTCTATTCTTGGGCCTCCGACCGTTCCGCCCCTCTCCTCGAGGACGCCGACAACCTTCGTCGGCAGCCGTCCTATCTGAATCGTTTTGCCGACAGCGTTTTCGCCTTTGAAAAGTTCTTCATAAACCTTTGCCCCCAGAACACATGCGGCCTCGGCATTGTTATACTCTTCGCTGCCGAAAAATGACCCGCTCTGCAATCCCCATGTGTATGATGTGAAATAATTCTCAGTTGCCCCTACGACCTGCGTCTGCCATTTCCTGTCCCGGTATTTCATGTTGACGCCCCGCACCGCAAAGACCTTGAGAACATCGTAAACGCCCCCGATCTTTTGGAGTGAATCGGCATCGTCGATCGTTAATGTGTTCGCCCTTATCCTCGCCATACGCTGTCTCTCGCTCCCGCCGAAGATCATGATGGCGTCAGGCCCCAGGGCCTCAAAGATATCGTAGGCCTTCTTGTTGGCGCCGTCGATGGTGGTCACAATGACGCAGATGGAAAGGATGCCGAGGGCAACGCCGGAGAAGGAAAAGACCACCCTGCTTTTGTAATAGTAAAGAATCTTTATGGTCTCTTCCAGAAACTCTCTAAGCTGTGATATCTTCTGAGATAGTCCCATCCTCTATCCTGATCAGCCTCTTTCCGAAGGATGCGAGCTTTGGATCGTGGGTAACTACAATAACGGTCTTGCCGTCCTCGTTGAGCATGCCGAAGAGCTCCATGATCTCATTCCCCGTCCTGGAGTCAAGGGCCCCGGTAGGCTCATCGGCAAGGATCAAGTCGGGGTCGTTGATGAGTGCCCGCGCAATGGCAACCCTTTGCTGCTCTCCGCCGGAAAGCTGCGATGGGCGGTTGTGTATCCTTTCGAGAAGGCCGAATTTTTCCAGCAGCTGCTTCGCCTTGTCCCGGGGATGCTTTATCTGCTTTTCGGAATAGACCATCGGGATCAGGACATTTTCAATTGCGTTAAGATAGGGGAGAAGAAAAAACTGCTGGAAGACAAAGCCGATGTGCCTGTTCCTGAAGCTCGCGAGGGCCTCGTCGTCGAGGCCGTCAACGAAGGTGTCCATGAAATAAAACTCCCCTTCGGTCTGCTTATCGAGGAGCCCGATAATGTTCATCAGGGTCGTCTTGCCTGAACCGGAAACACCCATGAGGATGACGAACTCCCCTTCCCTGATTTCAAGGTTGATGCCCTTGAGGATCGTGAGTTCCCTCTCCCCGATGAAATAGCTTTTCTTGATGCCCTTAAGGGTGATCACTTTTTAGCGCCTGGCGCAGACTTTTTTGCCGATGGGATTAGGATACGTTCATCTTCGCTCAGACCGGAAGCGATCTCGGTAAACTTATCGTCCCTGATGCCGGTGGTTACTGCTTTCCGCTCGACCTTGTCTTTCAATTTAACATAGACGACGTTTTCCCCTTCCTCAAAACGTACTGCGCCGTTGGGGACGATAAGCACGTCTGATTTTTCGTCAATGATGATCTTGACGTGGGTGGTCATTTCCGGCTTCAAAAACGTCGTGTCTTTCGGATCGATCTTCAATATAGCGAGGTAATAGACGATATTCTCCTTTATCTCGGGCTGTGGATAGATAAGGCTGATAGTCCCTGAAAATCTTTTATCCCTGTATGCATCGACCCAGTATTCCACCTTCATTCCCGGTTTGACCCTGCCTATATCCGTCTCATCGACATAGATCCACATCTCCAGCTTCGTAGCATCGATAACGGTGATCAGGTTCACCGCCGACAGCCCCGCTACAACCGTCTCACCCTCCTGAGTCGTCACCTGCGAGACATAACCGGATATGGGGGCATAGATCTTTGTGTAGCTTAAGCTGACCTCGAGAGCCTTCAGCTTCTCGACGGCCTCTTTCACCTTCGCCTTCCCCAGCGCCACCTGTGCAACGGCTACATCCAATTCCCTTTTTGCCTTGTCCACGGTGTCCTTTGTGGTGAACTCCTTTTCCAGGAGCCTCTCTTCCCGTTCGTAATTGGTCTTGCTGTAAAGATACTGGGCCTCTTTGGCTTCCAAGTCCCTTTTTTGTTCTTCTATCTGGGCCTCAAGGTTTCTTTTATTGGCAAGGAGCTCCCTGTCGTCTATCGTGGCGATCAGCTCCCCTTTCTTTACAAAGTCGCCTACCTGATATTTCAACCGGGTAAGCACGCCGGTGGCCCTCGTGCCCACCTTAACGATGGCGCCCACCTGGGCCTTGATGATGCCTGTCTGCTCAGTGAAGTGGGTCACGCTTCCCCGTTTTACTGTAAACGATTCCCCACGGATTGATGTCTTGGTCTTTCCCCGTGCGGCAAAGAATATGATAAGCCCTGCGATGACGATTACTGCGATCGCGACGGCGATGTATCTCTTTTTTTTATTTATCATGGATGTATGCCACCTTCTCAAGGTATGACAGTGCAACGTTGGCCCTGTAAAGGGCAGCCACTTCGTTCTCTTTTGCCGACGCGAGATCCTTCTCGCTCTGAAGAAGACTCAGGATATCGCCCTTGCCGACCCTGTATTCGCCGAGGAGCTGGTTAAACGTCGTTGTTGCTTCCCTTACCAGCTCTTTATACAAACTGACGTTCGCCAGTGTCAGCTCGTAGTCCTTTATCGCCTTTATAATATCGAGGCTGACTGTGCGCTTAGTCTCTTCAAGCCGCTGCTTCGCGGCGCTCACATTGCTCAGCGCGCCCTGCATATTGTAGTACCTGCCGACGCCGTCGAAAATCGGGAAGGTGAAGTTGATCATAAAGGAATCGCTCCTTCCTTCAGGGAAAAACCTCTTGTCCTGCCTTGTTTGCTGAAGCTCAGTATCAATCCTGGGGAACCAGGCGCTTCTCTTTTCCACGTAAACCATGTTCAGCCGCTCTATCTCCTTTTCCTGGGTGATTATCTCAGGTTTCATGCGGATAGCTGTCTCGTTGAGCCTTTCATAATCAGCCCTGAAACCCGGCTCTGTTAAGATCCCTTCGGCATCGGTCTTATCTTCTGTTTTCATGAATATGAGCGACTTCAGATCCTCCAGGGCCTTCTCGTACTCCCTTTCCGCCCTCTGTACGTCTATCTTCGACGTCGTCATCCTCACCTCGGCCTGGAGGACGTCGCTTTTCTTCGTTATCCCTTCCCTGTACCTCGCGAGCGTTAGCTTGTAGATCCTGTCCGCAGTATCGAAGGCTTCCCGCCTTCTCTCGACGATCAACTTGCTGCCGAGGGCCGTATAAAAAGCGCTTTTTATGCTGAAGATGACATCCTGGCGTATGCCTTTATATCTCTCCTGCTCGCGCTCAAGAAGTGAATAGGACCCTTTTCGTTTTGCGTACCGCTCTCCGCCGTCGAATATCCTCAAAGAGACGCTGCCTGCAAATGTATAGGCATCCAGCGAAGACCCTACATCCGAGGCGGAGCTGAAGCGCGAATAGCTGCTGACGGAATCCTTTGAGTTGAGAGACCGTATATATGAGCTTTGAATATCCACCCGCGGCAGATAGGGATCGATGGTAGAGATGTATGAAAACCGGGAGCTCTTAACAATTTCCTGCTGTTCTTTCAAGAGATACGAGCCTTCGACGGCCCTTTTGATCGCTTCGTCGAGCGTTATCGTGAACGCTGTGCCTGATAAGAGAGCGGTAATAGCACAAACAGCGGCTATGATCTTCATTTTCGCCTTTTATACCATAGTTTCACGAATTATTCAAAGCTACACCAATATTACGGGCCTCCCATCGATGAATTACCCCGCAGCAAGCTGCAGGTGAAACCGATCCCTCTAAGGGGACGTTCTTAAGAAATTAAATAACTATCGGGGTGCTGCTGAGGGGGCAATCCTTCAATATTGCCTTTCATTGCTTATTATTGGCAGAGTTGATTTTAATGTAACCATGGGCAGAATATTATTTAAAGCGCATAGATGACTGCAAACAACTATTACAAGAGTTTTTTGGAAGGGAGGAAAAGTTATTTAATTTCTTAAGAACGTCCCCACTATCTCATTTGTGGAAGGTTGTAAATTAAGGCAAATAAATATGCCGAGGAACGGAATTGAACCGCTGACACGGGGATTTTCAGTCCCCTGCTCTACCGACTGAGCTACCTCGGCAATGTTTTATTTAAAACACAACTTATCATGCCATGTCAAGATATTCGTACCACCTCCATCGCCTACCATACAATCCCTGAAAAATTTTGACATTCAACTCCCCCTTGTGTTAACACATTGGCAATGCCCCAGTCTCTGACAAAACCATTCAAGGGAATATTGTATAACAAAGAAAAGATCGGAGATATTGCCCTCTGCGTCTGCCCTCCCTACGATGTCATCAGCAACATAAGGGCCTATTACGAGAAGGACGAGTTGAATGCAATCCGGCTGGAGCTGCCGATGGCCACCCCCTCCATGGACAAATACAATAATGCCAGGGAGACCATGGAAGGATGGATCGCGAGGGGCATTCTGCGGCAGGAGGACAAAGAGACTGTCTACGTTTATGAGCAGGAATTCTCTATCGAGGATGCTGTTTATACCAGAAGGGGGTTCATAGCGACCCATAAACTCAGCCGGGACCGGATCCTTACACACGAGGAAACGAGAAAAAAGGCAAAAGCCGACAGAGAGCAGCTGATAAGCACACTCAAAACCTTTACAAGCCTCATCTTCGGACTGTATGAAGACAGGGAACAGGAGATTGAGAACATCCTCATATCATCGAAGAAAGAGAAGATTTATGATTTCGTAGATGAACAATCTGTCAGGAACAGGTTTTACAGGATGACGGATGCGGAAGATATGAAGCAACTAACATCAATGATGGATCAGAAAAAGATATATATAGCAGACGGGCACCACAGGCTGGACGTTTCGTACAGGCTCAACATACCCTACGTGCCGCTCTACCTGACCAATATGTATTCTCAAGGAATTGTCATCCTCCCTTATCACAGGATCATCCAATTCGCAAAAAAGAAAAACCTCCGGAAGATATTGAGCTCCATGGAAGGCTTCATTGAGGTCACGAAACACGATTACATTGACAAGGACTCGCTGAGGGCCGTTTTCCCAATGATCAACGAATCGGGGAGGCCTTCATTTCTTCTCTATTCCCACGAAGATCCGTCGCACATATACCAGCTCACCGAAACGGCGCCTATCGATACGGACAAGGGCGTCCACGAAGTATTGAAAAAATTAAAGGTCAACATACTTCACAATGGCATCCTGAAGAGGCTCATCGGGGCAGAGGATGAAGAGATCTCATTCACTCAGGACCATTATGAGTCTGTTGATCTCGTACAGCAAGGGTCTCTCGACCTTGCCCTCTTTCTTCCCTCTACAACCGTCGATGAAGTAAAAAGTATAGCGGAAAACAATCTTTATATGCCCCCAAAATCGACGTTTTTCTATCCGAAGATACTTACGGGTCTCGTATTCTGCAAATATGCATAGCACCCCTTCCGGCGACGAAACCCTGGATCTCCTCTGTGAAGACAGGCTCCGGCTTATCCAGAAAAAAGGGGCGTACAGGTTTTCCATAGACGCCATCCTTCTTGCGAATTTCGTCATTCTCAAAAAAGATGAAAGATTATTGGATATAGGGACCGGTTGTGGTATCATACCTATTTATATGACAAAAAAAGGCTACAGCAACGAAATGGTGGGCGTTGAGATCCAGGACCAGCTTTTTGAAACAGCGCTGAAAAATAAAGAATTAAATCATTGCGATAATGTGCAGTTGTTAAAGGGGGACATCGATTCCCTCGCAGGTGCGCTCAAGAGAAGCCCCTTCCATGTTGTGCTGTCCAATCCGCCATACACAAAGGCAAAAACCGGGAGAAAGAGCCCCGGGGATTCCCGCAGGATAGCCCGTTACGAGTCATCGCTTGACCTTGTCATGCTCCTCTCGTTATCGTCTGCCTTGCTTTTTAAGAAAGGCAGGCTCTGTGTCATATATCCTTCGAAAAGGCTCGGAGAAGTCATGGGCAGCGCCAGGGCATACAGGCTTGAGCCAAAAAGGCTGCGCTTCGTACATCCAAGGAAAAGCGAGCCTTCAAACCTTTTCCTTGCCGAATTCACGAAAGAAGGAGGGGTCGGGACGATCATAGAGCGTCCTCTCTATATTTATGAGAACGGGCGTTATACGGACGAAGTTGCAGGCTACTATCTCCTAAGGAACTGACATGGCAGTCATTGCAGACGTGATCGAAAAAGACCTTAAAAAACTCGAACAATCCATTGACAAGCTGATCACGACAAAGATACACGTCATCAAGGAGATCGTCAATTACATCATTAAATCGGGCGGGAAAAGGGTCAGGCCGATACTCGTCATGCTGAGCGCCAGGCTCTGCGGCTACAAAGGAGAAAAACATATTCCCTATGCCGCCATCATAGAATTCATACACACGGCAACGCTCCTCCATGATGACGTGGTAGATAACGCAAAGACCCGGAGAGGATTCTCAACGGTAAATACTGTATGGGGCAATGAGCCAAGCGTGCTTGTCGGAGATTTTCTTTATTCAAAATCTTTCGAGCTCATGGCCCGCGAAGGAAATGATACGATCCTCCAGGTCATATCATCGGCGACAACAGCCCTTTCCGAAGGGGAGATCCTCGAGATAGTAAAGACGGCGGATATGGGCACAACCGAAGAGGAATATTTTCAAATAATCGGCAACAAAACAGCAGTGCTTTTTGCCGCTGCCTGTGAAATCGGGGCAATCCTCGGACACTGCGCGCAGCAGAAAAGAAAGGTCATGAACAGTTTTGGTTACAACCTCGGCATGGCCTTTCAGCTTATGGATGACGTTCTCGATTACACATCCTTTGACAACGTCCTCGGCAAACGTGTTGGCACCGACCTCCAGGAGGGAAAGGTAACCCTTCCCCTGATCCATACCCTGCGGTCAGCCGACAACGAAGAACTATCATACCTTACAAAGATCATCGGCAAGCCCCGCATTACAGCAAAAGATTTTACGAAGGCAAGAAAGATCATCGAAAAGCATGGCGGAATCGATTACACCATTGCGACCGCAGAAAACTATACGAAAAACGCCAAGAGCTATCTAAAGACTTTTCCTGATTCAAAATACAAAGAATCACTCCTTGTGCTCACCAATTATATGCTTGGCAGGGAAAAGTAGCACACGGCAAAATTGTAACACGATAAAGATGGATATATATAGCATTCCACCATTGCTGAGCGCAATTATCCTCTTCATCCTTTTTCTTATGGGGGCATTCAAATCGAAAGGCTCCCCCGTCAACCTTCTCTTTTCGCTCATCTGCCTTATAGGATGCCTTCTCAACATCGACAAAACGTTCCTTACAGTCGTTGCAGATGAAAAACTTGCCATCCGTATAAGCAGGATCGACCACCTTTTTCTGGTTTTTATCATCCCGCTCTACTTTCACTTCACCCTGTTGGCAACGGGGTACAAAAAATTGCTCCCCTTCGCAAAATACGGTTATGTCATCCCCTTTCTTCTTTTGCCCCTGACCCAGCACCCACAGTATCTGACCCATATGAAGCGTCATTTCTTCGGTTTTTTTGGCATCGCAGGGCCTTACTTTTATTTATTCGGCGTCTTAAGCACTCTTAGCATTGCCGCTTCGATCTATCTCCTTGCGAAAAGGCTGAGAGAAGAGACTGCATCAGTGAAAAAAACGAGGATCAAATATATCCTTTTAAGCTTTGGACTTGCCGCTGCCGTGAACCACTTCGATATCTTCACTATGAAGGGGTACGCAATGTATCCGCTGGGGAATTTCGTTTTTATCCCTATGTGCCTGCTGGGATATTCCATACTGAGGCACGACGTCATGGAATGGAAGATATTTCTCAATAAAGGCATAGTCCTTTCTGCCCTGCTTTTCATATCCACCGGATTCTTTGTAGGATCGGCAATATTTTTGAAAAGGCTTTTTGATGCGCCCGCGCATACCGAACTCGTTTACGTCACTGCGATGATCCTCACCTTCTTCCTCGTCTATTTTTCAAAGGAGCGGGTGCAAGACTTTCTCGTGCAATTCCTGCAACAGGAATTTATCAGGAACAGCCGGGCGCTAAAGGACCTCAGCTTTGAGATATTGATGCTTCATAGCATCGAAGACATCAAAAAAACCGTCGCCGCAAGGCTGTCGAAGCTGTTCGCTCTGCAAAGATGCGCCATTAAGATGGTGCCGAAGATCGATGCGACGGAAGCGGTCAGCGTAATTTATGAATCCGATATGCTTTGGAACGATGGATACCGTTTGTCTATCCCGATACATTCGAAAGCACACCCTTCCTTTCTCCTGCTCGGAGAAAAAGGCAACATGAGCCTCTATGCCGGGGAAGAGGTTGAATTCCTTACGATCCTTGCGAACCACACCGCCCTTTCCTTCGATAATGCGAAGGCCTATAAAAAGATACGGGACTTCTCGGCATCCCTTGAAAAGCTTGTCCACGAAAGGACACAAGCCCTCATACAGAGCGAGAGTCTTGCCGCCGTCGGCAGGCTTGCGGCAGGCGTTGCCCACGAATTAAACAACCCTATCGCGGGCGTAATGAGCACGCTGGAATTTTATACAGACCATATGAAGGAGCAAAGCGACATCAGGGACGACCTCCTCTTTTCCCTCAGTGAGCTCAGGCGGGCAAAAGATATCGTTAAAAGCCTCCTTGACGCCTCGCGCCAGAAAGACGAAACAAAAGAGCTTATTGACATTTACCATCCACTGGAAGATGCCCTTAAGGTACTCTACAACCAATATAAAAACAAAAAGATCGTTATAACAAAAAACTTCAATGCAGAGCATAGCCTGATCATGGGCAACGGGCCGAGGTTATGCCAGGTATTCATCAACATTGTCAAGAATTCCATTGATGCCATAGGCGACAACGACGGAAGGATAACGATCGATGTCTTCAACGAAGGCGGTCTGCCGGACACGGCGCAACAGCAGAAAAGCTCTGCCCGGAGTATAATATGCAGGATCTCCGATAGCGGCGAAGGCATAGAGATAAAAAACGCAAAGGATATTTTTAAGCCCTTCTTTACAACAAAACCCCCGGGCAAGGGAATAGGCCTTGGCCTCTTTATCGTTCACGAGATCATCAAGGATCACAAGGCCGCTATTGACATGGAAAGCGGCGGCGGCAAAGGGGCGGTATTCAGGCTTTCTTTTCCCTGCCGGCAACAATAAGTGTATACTCTCCCTTTAATTCCTGAGAGCCGAGCCTCTCTATTATATCTTCTATGCTGCCCCGCAAGACATCCTCGTACATCTTTGTCATCTCCTTAAAAAGGGCGGCTTCACGGTTGCCCCATTCCTCCAGGATCAGATGAAGCGTCTTCACTACTCTTCGCGGCGATTCAAAAAAGACAACAGGGTAGTGTATTGACGCAAGCTCATCGAGGACCTTCTTCATCTTCGATCTTTTCTGCGGCAAAAAACCGTAAAATACAAAATGGTCGGCGAAAAGCCCCGAAACAGACACGGCGCTCACCGCCGCAGACGGTCCCGGCACGGCCCTCACGCTCAGTCCCTTTTCATGGCAACGCCTTACGATAATGTTCCCCGGGTCTGAAATGCAGGGCGTTCCGGCGCCCGTGATCAGGGCACAGGATTCGCCGCGCCCTATCCTTTCTGCGATATTCATCGACTTCCTTTCCTCATTGTAGCTGTTGATTGAGAGGATGGATTTATGGATGCCTAAGTGATTGAGGAGCTTCAATGCCCTGGCGCTGCTCTCCGCAACGACAAAGTCCGCGTCTCTCAGCACCTCAACGGCCCTGATCGTAATATCTTTCAGGTTGCCGATCGGCGTCGCAAGGACATAGAGGATACCGCTCTCCGTCATGGTTCCCAATCATATTACAATGCAAAATCCTTGACAAGAAGAAAAAAGTTGTAGAGAATAAATATATGATTTTTAAAGTTATTATAATACTTTTCGTTTGTCTTCTTCCTCAATACGCGTTTTCAGCCGTCTATGGCTACCAGGACGAACAGGGGACATTCCATTTTACCAACATGATCCCTGTCGGGAAAAGGTTTCACGTCGTTATCCCTGAAAGAAAAAGATTCGTCCCGTCAGATAATATTGACAGCGATTATTATGACAAGATGATCTTGCACCATTCGAGCGCCCACGGAGTAGATCCTTCACTCGTAAAGGCGGTGATGAAGGCGGAATCAAATTTCAACCCCAACGCCGTGTCCCATAAGGGGGCCCAAGGCCTTATGCAGCTCATGCCGGAGACGGCGAGGCTCATGAGGGTCGACAACCCTTTCGATCCGGAAGAGAACATCAGGGGGGGCGCGAAGTATCTCAAACTTTTAGACGAGATCTTCCAGGGCAACCTCGAACTGGTTCTTGCCGCATACAATGCAGGCCCTCAAAAAGTCAAAGACCACAATATGAATGTACCGCCCATAGAAGAGACAAAGACATTCATAAAAAGGGTCAAACACTACTACAATAAGCTTAAAAACCCGCATGAAGGCTAAAGACGAGAAGATGCCTATCTGGACGCTTCCGAACAGGCTGAGCGTCATACGGATACTTTTCATACCTCTTATCATTGTACTTATCGAGAAGGGCTTTTCTTTCAGCGCTTCGCTCCTCTTCATTATCGCAGGTATCACCGACGGGCTTGACGGCTTCATGGCAAGGAGATTAAGCCTTAAAACAAAGATCGGGGTACATCTTGATTCGATCGCCGACAAGCTGCTCGTATCCTCCGTGCTGATCGCCCTTACCTATTACAGGCTGGTGCCTCTCTGGGTAACGATCATCCTCGTCGGGAGAGAATTTATTATCAGCGGGCTGAGGTCATTCTATGCAATGGAGGGTATTTCGATCTATCCATCTTTCCCCGGAAAATTAAAAACAACGCTCCAGATCGTCGGGATATCCTGCGTGCTCTTTCATCCCCGCCTTCAGGAGATTGGCCTCTACATCATTTATGCCGCGCTCTTTTTCAGCATCTTCTCTGCGGGGCATTACATCCTTGCGATATTTAAACCACAGACCGAGGAACTGGGAGGCAAGAACTGATCTACTTGCACAACCCGCATTGTTTACACCTGCTTTCATCCCCATCGTCCGTATAGATGCCCGTAGCGCCTGACATGTTCTCTATGTAGGCCTTCTTGCCTTTTCTGCCTTTCAGATACGCGTAATCAACAGGGACCTTGCCAAGCCCCCCGGTAATATCGACGGCATACTGGGGCATAGCCAAGCCAGACGCCTTTGCCCGCAGCGCTTTCATGATCCGGATACCCTTTTCAAGCCTGACCTTGAAATGCCGGCCTCCCCTCACTTCATCGAGCTGAAAAAGGTAATAAGGTTTCACGCCTTCCGACACGAGTGCTTCAAAGAGCTTCAACAAAATATTTTCGCAGTCATTGACATTTCTCAGCAGGACGGTCTGGCTCACCATTACGCTGCCTGCGCCCCTGAATCTCCTCACGTTTTCGAGAAATTCCGGGGTTATCTCCCGCGGATGGTTTATGTGGATCACGATCCACAGCGGCCCATGCCTTTTCAAGATCGTGAAATGTTCCCTTGTCATCCTTCCAGGATCGACGACAGGCAGCCTCGTGCTAATCCGGATCGTTTTTACATGCTGCATTGTTCTCAATCTCGACAGGATCTTATCCAACAGACCTGGGGGGATCATGAAGGGGTCGCCGCCGGAGAGGATGACCTCCCTGATCGTTGTATCGCCGCTTAAATACCTGAAGGATTCCTCAAAAAATTCTCCCGGATCCCACCCTCTCCCTACCATCCTTTTCCTGTTGCAGAAACGGCAATACATTGCGCACTCAGAACTTATCAGGAAGACAGCCCTGCCTTCATATCTCCTTATCAAGACAGGGGTGATCGAGATATCCTGTTCATTCAGCGGGTCGTCGCTCCCTCCGTCCTGCAGCTCCTCTGCGGAGGGGACCGCCTGCTGCCGTATCGGGCAGAAAGGGTTATCGGTTTCCATAAGTCTTAGATAAAACTGAGGTATTCTGAAAGGATGGATTCGGCAAAGCTGCCTTATCGCGCTTTCCTGATCAGGATTTAACGGTATAAACTTCGCGAGCGCTTCCGCGCTATGAACAAAAGGGAGGGTAGGCGAGCTACCCCCCGTATCGTCTAATACCTTGCTACTGTGCTGGTACGAAATGGGCTCTTCTGTTCTTTGCCCAGCATGCCTCGTTATGCTCCGTGCAGATAGGTTTTTCTTTGCCATAGCTTACTGTCCCGATCGATTTTCCGTCTGCACCAAGGTTGACGAGAAAGTTCTTCGCAGCGTCAGCCCTTTTCTGCCCGAGGACGAGGTTGTATTGCGATGTGCCTCTTTCGTCGCAGTGTCCTTCGACCTTTATGTTCTTCTTGGTGTTTGCCTGCATCCAAGAGTAGTTTTGCTTCAGAATCTCGGCATCGTTCGCCCTGATATTGTATTTATCAAAATCAAAGTTGATGTCTCTGAGGTCGGGTGCTGCCGCCGGTGTTGGCGCTGCTTTTGCTACCGGCATGGGCGCCTTTGCCTCAGGCGCTACCGCCTTTGCCGCTGGAGCTGCAGGCGCAGCAGTCTCGCCTTTCATCTGCTGATAGAAACAACCGCATCCGCTTAATGCAACTGCCATTACTACAACTGCCAATACAAGACCAAATGATTTAATTTTCATGCTCCACCCCTTCCTTCATATTTGCAGGGTATATCCCCGGCAGGGGATATACCCTGCATGTGCAAGCGTTATTTTTTTACTGGTATTGCTTCCTTCGCTGCTCCTGCTGCTTCCTTCACTGCCCCTGCTGCCTCTTTCACCTTCTCTGCTGCTCCTGCTGGTGCTGATGCAGCTGGTTTCTCTGGTGCCGGTGCCGCCTTCTCTGGTTCTGGCGCCGGTGCTGCGGGTTTTGCTTCTTCTTTGGGTGGTGCCGGTTTCGGTGGTTCCTGTGATGGTCCACATCCCATTAATGCTACAGTCGCAAAAAATGCGACGGCAACAAACAGCATAACAAACTTCTTCATTGATTCTCACCTCCTTTCATTATTATTCTTAACCTTATAAAACTAATATATAATAACACTATCAATAAGTAAATTAAATTTTTTTAATAATAACATCTTTTTTTATAAAATCAATACCTTCTCTGTCGCACAGATCATTGCCGGGGTTCAATGCCGTCGCTGTTCCACATGCTACGCCCTGCGCCAGGGCATCCTCGAAAGTACCGCCCGCATGCAACACGAATGCAATGCCTGCTAAAAGCGAATCACCGGAACCGGTGGAGCTCCTGACTTTTACCTTTGGAGGTGCAACATGGAAATTCCCTCGTCCCGATATACCAACAACCCCTCTTGCCCCCATGGATACAACAATATATTCCACAATATTTTCATAAGGTTTCGAGTATTCTACTATCTCATCGATTTCATTGACGCTCTTCTTCACAAGTCGTCCGAATTCATGAATATTGGGCTTTATAAGGTACGGCCCCGCATCAACCCCAGCACGGAAGGGTTCTCCGTCAGCGTCAAGCAATATCCTGACATGCTTCCCTTTTAACGTGGTTATAAGTTGTGCGTAAAAGCTGTCATTCATTCCGACCGGGATACCGCCGCTTATTATCACGAAGCTGTTCATCGGTATACCTTGGATTTTCCTGAAAAAATCCGCACTTTCCACATCGCTGACGGAGGGTCCATGGCTGCTAAGCAATGTCTGGAGCTTCTTTCTCTTTTGATTGATAATGACGTTCGTTCTTGTCTCGTCGCGGATCTCTGTAAAATCACAGAGGATCCCTTCGTTGACCAGCCTGCTCTCCATTTCCAGGCCGTTATACCCGCCGATGAGTCCAAGGGCAATGCTCTGGCCGCCGAGCTTCTTGATAACCCTTGAAGCATCGATTCCTTTCCCTCGTGGATACCTCTTCTCCTCAAGAACCTCATTGACATCGTCATACATAAGTTCTTCTACTTCAATGATTCTGTCAAGAGATGGATTTAATGTGACTGTGTAAATCATTCTTCATTTATTCTATTAAATAAAACAAAAAATGGCTACAAAATATTTATTTATTGTTTTTGCCAAACCTTTATGTTATTCAATCAGCGTAAAAGCAGTCGGCAAGGGGGATGCTTTTTTTTCGTATAACAGGATCGGCGTCAAAGCCGTAATACAAAATATTATTGTTTTTTTGTTCCTTGTCGCGCCCGGTACATCGTCGGGGGCGGCCTTTCTAATATATAACCAGGACGCGCGGGCAAACGGAATGGGAATGGCGGTAATATCTACAAGAGTAAATGTTCTTTAAATAAAGTAATCCCTTTTAAACTTAAAGGGGAAGTCTCCTCTTTGACCGAAACAACGATTAAAAACCTACGTTGGGTAAGAAGGTAATTCGGTATAATATAATGATATTATTACCATTTTGTTACAAAAAAAGAATCTTAGCCTTTTAAATCGAGATTACCGCTGTTGTATTCGACCAGCTTTTTCCAATCTATTTTGCCGTTCACACAGAACGTCTTTAGTAGTTCTTCCGTAAATCTATTGATGACCGCATCCTTTTCTTCATTAAACTTATCATTATGTTCTTTTGCTCTGTACCCCAATGGCTCAACAATATCAGTATATAGGTTCTCATTTTTGCTAATAAGGTACCAAAAGTTTTGCCCTACTACTTTCATGTAATTGCGCGGGTAGGTTGTTCTTGTTTTACCATAGCAGATTCCCAACACAGGCTGCACATTTTTATTTTTATTGGCTTGCTTAACAACCTGTACCGCTTTCTGAAAGTCAGTTTGTTGTTTCCCGTGCTGAGAACTATTACCCCAATTAGGCCCTGATTTTATCGATACCAAATATAAAATATTATTATTTTCAAACTCAAGGTCAATCCCTGTAGCGGCTGATTTTCTTCCATTACATGTCTTGCTTGAAATAAATATTGCGAATTGCTCCAAAAAATCACCGAATAGTTTCTCTTCTGAAGATGAAAGAAAGGCTTCCAACAAGTTTGTAACTAATTCAGATGCCACATTGAGGTTTTTTGCTTTAAACAAATATGGGTTTTTCTTTTTAATTATATCTTTAAGGTTAATCGCTTTCAGGCTTTTTATCTTTGCTTCATGAAATTCATCTATATACTTATTGACATATTGATTAACCTCTTCCAAATTTAGCTGATCCATTCAGCCTCTCCTTTGTTAAAGCATGTATGGCAATTTCATAAAAATAAGGACTCTTGTCTATGCCAATATAGCTTCTTCCAAGTCTATATGCAGCTATTACCGATGTCCCCGAACCAACAAAAGGGTCTAATATCACATCATCTTTTTTAGAAAATAGCTTTATAAACCACTCAGGTAATCCTATTGGAAAAGTTGCACTATGATTCCTATTGCTACATTCAGTTGCTAAATGAAGAACATTTGTTGGATAAGCCTTTTCTCGACCAACCCAGTTAATAATTTTTTTTCCAAATCCACTTTTTACTTTCGATTCGTCTCTGATCTTGTCAGTACTGCTTAAATTTTTTAATCTTGTTTCTTTCCAGCTACCCATTGGCACCATTACTTCTTCCTGATACATATTAAAATGTTTATTTTTGTTAAACTGTAAGCATCGTTCCCAAGCATCTCTAAATCTATTAGGCCATTTTCCAGGATAGCAATTTTTCTTATGCCAAACAAATTCTTCCGTCCATAGCCACCCTTGTCTTTTCATTTCAATAATCAATTCAATTACATAGGTATGTCGTTCACCGTCAACAACACGTTCTTTGATATTCAAGATAAATGTTCCATCAGGTTTGAGAACTCTTAAAAACTGCTCTGATCTTGGCAAAAACCACTCAACATATTTATCTGGCCTTATACCATCGTATGTATGTTTTCTATTATCAGCATACGGCGGGGAGGTAATTATTAAATCAATACAGTTGTCTGGAAATTTTTTTAATATCTCTGCACAGTCACCGATAATAATTTTATTTAAAGGTATTTTCATACATTATTATATCAATCAGAACTTATTAAAATACAATGAAAATCTTTTAATGGAATTTCTCATTTAATATCCCAATTCTTTGCCCATAAATACAAATCTTCTTTTGAATAAAATACTGGCTTATTCAGTGATTTAAAATACTCGACTTCTTCATCCGCTCCTTTTGAATCCTTCTGTAAATAATTTATTCTTGACAATTCAGCATCTACGCGCAAGCAGGCATCATAGAGCCTCAGCATTGCTCTATCATAAACAATCCAATCTTCATATGGCCTTGGGAACATATTGTGTTGAAAATGTGACCATAAAGGGGCTACGGGTAATACTATTCCTTCAGTCAAGAGTTCATCAAATAACTTGCATTGGCAGTATGTATTTATACAAGGGTCTCCACCACTATAAGGACTTGCAATATATACTATGGGCTTATCTTTTATCATTTGTATTCTTTTCTAAGTCTGGATAATACATAGGCCAACACACCAAATAATCCAGCACAGAGCGTATGATAATTATAATTAACATAAATTGTTTTAAATAGTATTCCACGGGTTTTATATTACTATCCAGGCTGTCGCAATACAAATAAGAACCTAATAGCAAACAAACAGCAAAAAAATTTATCAGTCCCCATTTTGAACTCGCCTTTTTATCAATCCCGTCTGTAGCAAAGCCGAAATATGCAATACATGCCCAAAAAACGTCAATACCCAAAAGTGTTACCAAAACATAGAAGAACTTATATGTGTAAGGCACCAATCCCGCCAATAGCAAGAAGAAACACCCTTCAATGAACAAAATAATGAAATCAAATATCAAGGCAAGGTGTTTACCAACATTTTCTATATAAGCAACGTCCAAATGACGCATGGCTCCGTGATATATTGGTATAACGAGAGACAAATAGACAAAGAATAGCGGTAGTCTATCAAAATAAATTGGAAATTTAGTCCCGGAGAAGTTAATAATTTGTTGAATACCAGCGGCCAATGATAAACCAATTAATACTGTATATAACTGCTGAAGATTTTTTACAGATTTAGCTATTGGTTTATTATACATTACCCCCCCCTTTTTTTTCATCTGTATCCTCTTTTTTCAAAAGGAAAAAATATCCTATATTTTCTCCTTTATCACTTATAATCTTGAATTTCAAGCAAAAGTGAAGAAGAGAATGATTGAGGGCCTGATCTAAAATTCTTTCTTCCTAAATCCACGCCCATAAAGCTCTTCAAGGAAAGAGAGCTTAAATGGCGCCTCCTCCTCCCTTTACAAGCACATACGATCTTGCTTATAATGGCCGTAGCGGACATTTTATCGACCAACCTGTAGGTAACTACAGCTACAGCAATAAGCTATAGAAATTTTGGCTTTAAAATGGTCAAAAACTATTTACCAAGAATCATCAAAAGAATTATATTATTGGCAAGAGCTATGGACACGCCAAGAATAGATGGGGGCAAGGAACCTCCCAAAGTCAAATTACTGAAAAGAATACAAACATTCTCCGATGAGGAGCTGACAATTTTTCTTGCAAAAAAAGTTAAGCGGTATCCCAATGGAAAGAATTGGCTTAGGTTCAGATGGAGAGATGCGGTTAGGTTTTTTGGATTAAAAGACGCCTTCAAGGTCACACGCACACTTGGAGGCAAATGCTTCTATCCAGCAACCGTTTGTTATAAATCTCAAAAAAGATCATTAGAAGACAATGAAATAGGTAATCCAAAATGGCGTAGAATAGATAGAGAAGAATTGAAGAAAAGTATAGGTGAGGATGCTACAAGACTCATTTATAAGTACCTTAAACAGACCTACATTAGTATTCCCCGGAAGACCTTATTTGAAGTAAATGGAAATATTTATTTTGATAAAATTCAGGAAAAGACTGAGAAAAGGCTCATTAAAATCAGCAATTTATTAACAGAGGGGTTAGCAAAAAAGGTAATAGCTGACCGCCTCAAGATTAGCCCTCAACAACTGGTCTATTATATTAATAAATATCAGAAAATCCTCTTTGAGTAACGAAACAATTTAAAAAAACTGCCGTTATTACTTACATAAAAAAGAGCTTTTTGTTTTTAAATAAGTCCAATACTTGAACTTCCAGATAGTACAATACTTGAAAAATGGAATGGCTATTCCAGAAAAAACAAAAAGGAGGTAATAAAATGAAAATTGATCGTGATGGCTCTACAGACATTGGCGGCAAATCTTCTCCAAATCGAAGCTTTTGCTGCGTGTTATGTCGAAAGGGTCTTTTTAGTGATGATCCGTGGGGTGAGGTTTGTGGACTGTGGGCTTGGGGCAACGGTTGGCGGAAGCCGCTTCCTTCTGAGCCTCAATTATGTTATCGACAAATCAGATTGGCAGAATGGAACAGTTTTGTTCAACTGTTAAGCAACCCTGCCGAGATATATCCACCCAGTTCTTTAATGTTCAGCACTTCATCTAAGGCCACCAATAAGTTGATCACATTCTGGCTCGAAGAAACTGGTCTCACACGGCTGTGGCTGAATACAATTGAGGACTATAATCTTTCCCGAGGCTACGGAAGGCAGGAGCAACTTCCTCCCATTATAAAAACCATTTTCAATTCTTACCCTATGATTCGGAAACTGGCAAATAATTATGTGTCTTTTTGGAGGAACAAATATTTGCCCTAGAGGAGATAAGGGTGGTATTCGCGATAACATATAAAGCTTAAATTGATCAGATGGTAAAGGGTGGGGATTTTCCTAACATTCCAAAGACCGAACCGGGACGGACAACAATAAGCTTGTTAAAGCTTCCAGTGAAAAGCTCACCCCATCATCTGACCAAAAACCTATACAAGATTACAACTGGTAAGAAGATTGGGCAGAAGACCATCCATTAATAAAGAACCTCCCCGTCAAAAAATGAAAAGAGAACTACGTCAAAAAACGCTTTGGAGCATTAGAAACACCGCGTTAGAGGGAATAATAGAAATCACTCCAAAAATTCATCGAATGGTTTTGTCAGGGGACACCGGCTTGAGAGAGTATTACAAACTGAAAGCTCTGGAGAAAGCTTTCAATGGTAAGCCTTACAATAATAAAAGTTATAAGCCCGGTGATAGAGGAGGAAATTATCATGACATGTACGTCATCAACCAAGCAAATTATCAAATAAACTTTTTCCTTTTCCCATTGAAATCTTTCCTCCCTCCTATTCAGATTGAAATTCATCCCCGTGGAGATATTTCCCTAAGCGACCACAAAGCCTTTCTCGTCTGGTTAAATAAATCAATCCCCGGACTGACAGTATCAAGAATAGAATACGCTATTGACCAACGTTGTAAATCACCATCAGATGTCGAAAATCTCTTTTGGATCGAACTTAAGTCCCTATATGTACCCTATCAGAAAACTGTCCGATTTTTCGGAGGCGAAAAGATTGAAGCCGTGGGCTTTGGGAAAAAATCAAGAACCAATCTCACTTGTTGGGTTGGGCCTCAAGGAGAAGAGGACGAGATTGAATGTGAAGAAAATGAAGCTCTGGAAGAGGAAAACAAAAAGTACGCGAAATATAAATTTTACGAGAGAGGAAACGATGAAAATAAGAAAAACGGCGGTTGGACTTTTGATAATATAAATAGGGTAAGATTAGAGCATACGGCCAACCGGGAGGAATTAGTAAGGAATGGCATATTGACATTAACCGATTTCGTAAGAAATCCCAAATTCTTCACGATCAACAAAAATATCTGGCACTTTAAGAGATTTAAAAACTCAAAAAGACTGATTCAGGATTGGGAGAGCGGTAAGCCGTTTCAAATTGAATATGTTTCTGACTCTGTTGATGTTAAAAATCGCTTTAAATATATTGAGGACGTACCACAATTGAGTAGACTAAAATCTGACTTGATTGACCAAATGAAAAAGTTTGATATTGAGTGGCAAGGAGTACGCACTGATTTGCCTGATAAGGGGGGGGATATAAATATATACCGGATTACTACCTTTTACCTCTTAGGTATCCTTCTATCGGATAACCTCTTTTCAGTCTTACTCTTGGTCTTCTGGTTCTTTTGAAGCTTGCTGTTTCTTAGGCTCAGAAAAACAAATTTTACTTCCTTAAGGAGCGGAGTAAGAGGAATTACCTCTAAACCCCTTCCGGGAATGCCTATAAGACCCATTTTAAATGGCCCCTAATCGATTTTTGGTCTGTATAAAGGCTTATTATGTGGCTTACGGTTTTTCGATTGTTTTAAACGATATATATGGGTGGCTGAAAATAAATCTATAAATTACCCTGAATACGCTATTACTGAAATGAAGAATTATCTCTGTATTATTGAAAAGTTTTTAGAAATCTTTTGATTCTGAGTTTTCTTTATTTCCTTAATTCATATTGATAAATAATTCTGATTTTGAATAGTTATTATTTGACCTAATAAGTCCTCATTCCTTTAATGTTGCCGAAATAGTTGAGACATTTGCGAAAACACAACTTTTCTACAGTAAATTATTACTTTGTCTTAATCTGTTCTTTAAATTCTCTTGCTCCTCACTAACCTCCAATAATGATAGCCTAGAGCTGTTAATTTGCAGCCCTTAGAATTTTGTGCTGCCCAAAACATATGCTCTTCCCCTATGGGCACTACTAGGCCAACCCTTTCATATCTTTGTAAATTTTTAAATATTTCTACATGGTTCCTATCTGCGACATCTGTATTAGTGTATTCGTAAGTAGGGTCAAGACTGAACTCTTGTTCTGGCGATGGAAAATATTCAGTAAGTTTTCTCAGTATCTCTAAACTTATCGGTGGAGTTACCATCCTAAGAGATGTAAATCGAGTTACATTTGTTTTGAACACTGGCCTCTGATCCCATGCCCCAAGTGCTTGATCAATATAAGCATAGACACTGCCTGGGGTTATATTCCCTCTCAAATCGCTAGCTCCTCCCTGCAAAGCAGACAACAACAAATTTGTAAAAATACCATGCCCACCTATCTCTTTTGCCGTTTCGCTTTCTCTGCTGGCTGTAAGAATAGTCACCCCCTCCTTAATGTGAGCAGCTGCGCCACCAGTAATAACGGGTGACCCTGCAGCGCCTGAATAGCAACAGTCTAAAATAATAATTTTATCTTTTGCAGGTGATTCATTTGCTAGAGTAAGGATTTCATCCATAGAAACCCCTTCATCATACTTTCCATAATCTGGCGTTACGATATATCCACCCAACTCGTTTATAAAACCATGGCCAGAGAAATAAAAAAGAGCTACATCATTCTTTCCTTTAAACAATTCGACAATCAATTCCTTTAATATTCTTTTAGCCTCAACATCTTTTACAAGTTTTATATCAAAATTAGGAGAACCATCTGAATTAGTTTCCATGAGTTGCGCAAAGCCAGACGCGTCATTTATACAACCCGCTAAAGGCTTTGACGGATATTTGTCTATTCCAACAATCAATGCTTTTTTCATTTGTTTTTACCTTCTTTCATCATTTGATTTATTGCTGAGGCTATTTTATTCCAATCCCAATCTATAGTCCTGTTACGTGGGAGCCCGTCAGGAAGACTGCTTGAGTTATCCGCTCCACCAACATAAACACCAAAAAAAGGAACATTACCTTCTTTAGCAAATTTTATTTCCTTTACTACACCACTCGCAGAAGCCATATGTTTTCCAACTAATACAATCATTAGATTACATTTATTAATCTTATCTTTTAGAAGTTTTTCCCATTGGCTCGGCAGAAGCGGTTCCTTTGATGACCAATCTTCGATATTGAATGGTGTTTTTGAGTTTTTTGCTTGTCCTACAAAAAGATTTTTTTCTGTTTGATTATGATCAAAATCAAAACTAATGAACGCTCTTGGATCTGCCATAATTACCCCCTTTTTTTATATAGATTCATTTTATTTCAAAAAAAATTCTATTTTTACTAATTCATACACGTTGAATGCAACATTGAATTATATCTTGATAATCTAAGGTGAATAATATATATCCCCTTTTCATAAGGGGTCTATTTTATTGTGATATTTAAGTTTGAAATTGTCAATATAATTCTTGCTTTTTAATTTTATTTTATTCCCTTATTGTTTTCCTTCATGACTCTCTGTATAACTCCTAAAATTTAAATTCTTCCTTTCTGGAGTTGTCCTGACCAGCCTGAAAAATATTTTATCTTCAAATCCTTCTTGAAACTTTTTTCTGAAACCATGAATAGAACTGAATTCATAAGCGTCACCATTCTTATGCCATTTAATACGGTTACTATATAGTTTTCAGATTCTATTTCCTATTGAATTATTCTCACTGAATTTTCATTTGAACCTGGTGCTGACCTTGGTGCTTTGTCTATGTAAAATACCTAAAAAGGAGATATTATATTTTTGATTTATTTTATTCCGATTAGTCTTAACTTCTGAAATAAACCTTTAAGATCTGAATCTGACGTTTTTCTTCTATCTGTCCTATTCGATAACGATTATATGTCAAGGGAATTCCACTACGATGGCTCTAGTTGGCTTTTTACCCTTGGTAATGGCTCTTTATATGGCTACAATCTTTCGATGCCGTATACGAAAAATATCGCGTTCTTACGGGGAACTGTTACTTCCTTCAATTCATTGAAGACGTTTTTCAAAAAAATAAATCGCTTAATTTATTTAATTAGCCTATAATATCTCTTGTGATACTGAATAGTTACATTCCACTGAGGGAGGGAAAACCTGAATAAAACTAATTTTCCTATTGAGTTGTATTGTTCCTATTCTGATTTTCAACATTTAAGAAAAGAGATAAAACAAGAACGATTTATTAAAAGGGGGAAACCATGAGAAAGCTAAGCGTGCTCTTTATTGTACTCTGTTCATTATTGTTCATGTGCTCTTCTAATGAGTTGTCAAAGGGCGCGATTACAGCTCTCAAGAAACTTGCATCAAAAACTGAAGTTGGAGTCTCGTACAATGACTATTCTGCTACGCTGGGAGATGTTAATTATGAAGTTAATAAATTCATGGAAAGTAAGGAAGCGAAACGCAACCCAGAACTAGCGAAGTCCATATCAAAGGTGATGGATCATTATAAAACTGCTAGACAGGTCTGGGAGATGAAATTTCATTATGGAACAAATGGCATCATTTATCTTGGTAGTAATAATAGTAAGAGCCCAATAGATAATATGATCGCATACATTTTGAAAAATTATCCTGAAGTTGCCTCTACTAAGGTAACTTCTGGGAAAGATGAAATGCTTTCTCTCGATGTAATTATAAGTATAATTTGGGGTGCGGCTTCTCGTGAATTAAAAGTTGCAGCATCTCTCGTCTCGAAATAAAAATAAGAGTAGATTTGAACGGTCTATATAGAATCTTAACTTTTTCTAAAAAGATAGGATTCGTCTTTCCAACGCTAATGTAATGTTTACAACATATTAGAATTATTTTGGAATCTGAGTAAGAATTTCCTTTACTTTTAATGTTAACTAATATACTATTTATATATAGTTAGTTAACATTGTATAGAAACAAGAATTAATTGGAGAGGGGGGTAGGGGTGAAAAATCACAGTGGTGGTGGACTCATATATTAGTTGGTGTGTCTCGCAACACGAGCCATTTTTGAAATTTTAAGATTGGAGGTATCTATGAAAGGGAAAAATGAAAGGGAGGAAATGGAAGTAACTGAAGGCTTGAAAAATCCCAACCATCCTCAGACAGGTCAAAATATTCGTGTCGAGCCGATTCGCAGGATAGAAGATATAAGGGCCATCAAAGAACTTCTTTCTGATAAACCCCGTGACCTCCTCTTATTTACGATAGGGATCAATAACGGGCTGAGGGCGGGTGACCTCCTCAGATTAAAGGTAAAAGACGTAAAACACCTGAAAGAAGGTGGTCAAATCAATATCCGTGAGGGTAAGACCCAGAAATATAATACTCTCGTTGTCAATAAGGCCGTTTATAAGGCGTTGAGGAATTATCTTCAAGCGGTAGACCTGCAAGATGATGATTCTCTTTTCATTTCTCGGAAAAGTAGGAACCCCTTAACCGTTGAAACGGTAAACGCCTTGGTCAAAAAATGGACAAAAGCAATAAACCTGAAAGGGAATTATGGCGCCCATACCCTTCGCAAGACATTCGGTTTTATTCAAAGAACTAAATATGGCATTAGTTGGGAAATCTTGGCCGAAAGATTCAATCACTCCACTCCTGCTGTTACCCGGCGCTATTTGGGGATTACGAAGGAAGAAGTCAGTAAAATCCTATTGAACGAGATTTAGCCGATTTTTGATGAAATCTTCAATATGAAGGGCTTTTTTTAAATTTTATAAAAAACTATGAAAATTTACTGAAAGGGACTTTTAAAAATTTTCATAAAAACTTCATATTTTTGTTCTTCGGGTTCACTGCAATTTTTTCTTAAAAAATTTACTGAAAGGATTTCTGATCAAATCCTGTATATATGGAGTAAGAAGCAAATTTAGAAAAAACGGAGGGTACATATGAATCAAATTACTGATACTAAGTCAGAAAAACCTTTAATTTTTGCTCCGTTAATAAGGGTGAGCACTGAAAGGCAGAAGAAACGAGGTGAAAGTTTAAATACCCAAAGAAAACAATTGGAAGATGCTATTAGCCGTTTTGGCGGTAAAATTTATAACTGGTATGCTGGTCAAGAACATGCAACCGTTAATGAAGAAAGAATAATTCTGAATCAGCTATTGCGGGATGCGTCGCAGAATAAATTCAATGCGGTTATAGTGGCAGACATAAGTAGGTGGAGCCGGGATAACCATAAAAATAAAGAATCCTTGGAAATCTTGAAAGAACACAAAATAAGATTCTTCGATAGAACAAGAGAATACAACCTTTTCGATGCCACGGAATCCTTTATGATAGGTATGGGGGTTGAAGTATCGGAATATTTTGCAAAACTCCAAGCTGAAAAATCCGTTCAGAATCGTATTGAAGTAGCCAAAAAAGGTATGCCCGCTGCGGGTAGACTCCCATATGGCAGGAAGTACACAAGAGAAATTAACCAGTGGTCGGTAGACCCTGAAATAAAGAAAAAGGTTGAGGAAATGGCAGCGGCTTATCTCAATGAGAACCTATCTTTTATAGGGCTGTCTAAACGTTTTAGTATGGAACAGTCTCAGATACACAAGATACTACTCAAATATAGCGGATCGGAGTGGAAACAACAATTTAGAAGTAAATATGGGAATATTAATGAGACAATTTTCATTCAAATACCTCCGCTATTATCAGATAACGTGATTGAAAGGATAAAAATAAAAAGCGAAGCAAGAAGGACATACGAACATGCCTCTCAGAAATATGAATATCTATTTTCCAGAATTATTTATGATGCCGATACTGGTGAAGCCCTCACAGGTTCACCAAATGAAAGGGGTATGAGATATTACAGGCCATATAAAAACCGCACATATTCAATAAATGCGGAGCTTTTAGAAAAGCAGATTATCAATAGCTTCATTGAAACACTAAATTGTGATGAACGTTTTTATAATTCAGTATTTGATGGGGGTAGTCAGAACGATAAAAGACACGAATTACAGGAAATAAAATCCCTAAAGGAAACTGAACTTAGAAAAGTCCTTGGTCTCTTAAATCGAAAAAAAACTTCTATAGACCAATTTGATGACAAGGAAGATAATTTTGTGAATTTCATTAGCCTCTTAAAACCTGAAATCAAAGAACTTGAAGAAAGAATAAAGACGTTAAAATTTGCTATCCGGTCAATGGAAAACCAGATTAACACCCTTCCGACACTCGAAGAGATTGAGGTCGCGCGAACATGGGTTAATATACAGTTAACCCATAGAATGCATAAAAGTTATGTGATGACTGTCGGTGCCTTTAATGATCTCCAATTCAAAGACAAAAAGAGAATAATGAATTTGATATTTGGCGGTAAAGATGACAATGACAAAAAGTATGGTATCTATATAAAATTGATAAAAGGAGAACCCCGGAAAAAGCGGACATATCAATTTGAAGCATATGGAAAAGTTGGGAATATCAAAGGTTATATAGAAAATAGGGAACCAGCACCCTTTGAACCGAATCCGGATGTTTTTCCAGATAGGGCAAATCAGGGAATGATTAACAAAGTAGCGCAAATTTTAAATAACGCTTATCCTGAGCTTAGAACCCATTATAAACTTTATAAAAACAGAGAAAATATACCCGGTCTCAATGAAAGGACAAGATATAAAGAACATTTAGATAGTATCATCGATCGACAACCCGTCGGCCGTATTTTATAATCCTGCACAGCTTCCGTACCATAAGGGATTCGGGGGCTCTGCCGGCAACACCACAATCATCCCCGCAACATACTTCAAAGACTGTCGTACAGGAAAAAAGACATACGCAAAGTCTGTAACACACCACCTTCCTTCAGCCTTTATCAAATATACCGAAAAGGATATCTCATTCGGCCTGGGGATATTCTCACCCTTCGGCCTTTCCACTCATTGGCCTGCCAACTGGACCGGCAGATACACTATAACCTTTTCCGAGATCAAGACGACCTTTGTCAACCCCGTTATTGCATACAGGTTCAATGATTATCTCTCGCTCGGCGCCGGCGTCTCCCTCGTCCGGAGCTCGGTACAGATGAAAAACGCCATCGACCTGAGCGTGTTCGGTCTTCCCGATGGCCGCGCGAGACTTAAAGGGGAAGGGGAAGGCATCGGCTATAATGCGGGGTGCACCCTTAAGCTGCCTGAAGGATTTACCCTTGCCCTTACATACCGGTCCGCAATACCGATCAGGTACGAAGGGAAGGCGTCGCTGTATATGCCGTTTCCTCTTACCTCCTCCGTTACAAGGGCCTCCACGCATATTACCCTCCCTTTTCTCTCAGTCCTGGGCATAGCGAAGAATATGGGCCCCCTGACGCTCGAAGGAGATATCCTCTATACCGGCTGGTCGTCTTTACGGGGATACAGGGTCTCTTCCGAAGACAGAACAGCCGATGCATACTACTCCAAGAACTGGAGGAATTCGTCAGCCATCGCCTTTGGCCTTAATTATCGGTGGACAAAATCCTTCGAGGTCAGGAGCGGCTATATGCATGACAGAAGCCCTGTGCCGGCTCAGACCCTGGGACCCGAATTACCTGATGCCGCGAGAAACGTCTTTACGCTGGGAGCTGCAATAGGCCATGGCCATTTCAAGTTTGACCTTGGATATCAGGCAACATTTTTTGAAAAGGCAGACTCAACGCGCAGTGCGGTCCTGCCCGGTGGAACATACGGAAACTTTGCACACCTTATTTTTGTGTCTTTAGCGTACAACAGGTGACAGGGGCCGCATATTCGGTTATCATATACCGGCATATGCAACCGGATAATTACTTGGCGGTTCTGAGGAGAGGCTTCATCAACGGCGTTTCTATTACCTTCACCATGGCAAAGGTAATAGTGCCCTTCTATATCGTTATAGAATTCATAAAAAAAACAGGCTTCATTGCCGTCATAAGCGATTTTTTCAAACCCTTCATGGAGCTTATCGGGCTGCCGGGAGAGGCTGCCCTTGGCCTCATGGCCGGATACTTCATCAACCTTTACGCCGCGATCGCCGTGATCGCTCCCCTTGAACTGTCAACAAAGGACATAACTATCGCGGCCCTCATTCTCGGAATATCCCACAGCCTCCCCCTTGAAACTGCCGTCACAAAACAGACCGGCGTAAATGCATGGCTTTTAATGTCTGTCCGGGTCTTTTTCAGCCTGCTGTCAGGAGTGATATTGAACGTTATATGGAAACTGTTCTCGTAGCCCTTAAGGATTCATTGATCTTATCCGCCAAGCTTCTTTTCATCATACTGCCCCTCAGCATCTTTTACGAATTTCTGAAAGGCAGGGATTCGAAGCTTGCAAAAAGACGTTTCGCCTTCATCGGAATATCCGGAAGCGGCCTCATTTCTCTCGTAACGGGCATAATTATAGGTCTTACCTATGGGGCTGGCGTTATCATCCATTCGCTCCGCACGTCAAACGTAGGCAAAAAAGAGGCCTTTCTCATCCTGCTCTTCCTCTCTATCTGTCATGCCATTATAGAAGATACCCTTATCTTTGTTGTAATCGGCGCGAACGGCTTCATCCTGATAGCCTTCAGGTTCGCCCTCGCCATTATACTCACCTATGCCATCTATAGGAGCAAAATCTTGAAAACACCTGAGGGTGGGGATGGGTGAACTACTTTTGAATCCTGCGTTTGAGTTCCACGGCGATCTCTGACGGGTCGAGAGGCAGCTCGAACTGCTTTTTGTCCTTCATGTTCCTTGCAACGATAATGCATCTGTTGATCTCGTCGTCGCCGAGGATCATCACAAAGTCTGCACCGAGGCTGTCGGCATACCGCATCTGTGATTTAAGGGATTTCCCGTCGTAGGAATAGCGTATGGGCAATCCCTGTGCAATAAAGGCCTTTGTCACCGGCACGAGATATGCCTTCGCCTTCTCTCCGAGATAGGCAAAGAAAAAGACAGGTTTCCGAGGGCGTTCGCCGCTGCCCACAATAAGCGCCAGCCTCTCCATGCCTATGGCAAAACCGATCGCAGGCGTCTTCGGGCCGCCCATCTCCTCCACGAGATTGTCGTAGCGTCCCCCGGCGGTGAAGGCCTTCTGGGCACCCAATTCGTCCGAAGTGACCTCAAACACCGTTTTCGTGTAGTAATCGAGACCTCTCACAAGCCGTTTATTCACCGTGACAGGGACCCCAAAACCGTTCATATGGGAGAGAAAGCTGTTAAAATGGCTGCCGCACTCTGTGCAGAGATAATCGAAGAGGAGCGGGGATTCGCTATTGACCTCTATACACTGCGCATTCTTGCAATCGAATATTCTGAGGGGGTTTTTGTAAAGACGTCTCAGGCAATCCTCGCACAGGCGGTCTTTTTTTGTCTCAAAATATGACACAAGGACAGTCCTGAACTCTTCCCTGCAGAGCTTACAGCCAACGCTGTTGACCTCCATTGTGTATTTTTTTACCCCGAGGTCGGCCAAAAGGAGGGAGATCATCCATAACAGTTCCGCATCAATGAATGGGTCATCGGAGCCGAAGACTTCCACATCCACCTGATAGAATTGCCGGAACCTGCCTTTTTGGGGTCTTTCGTGCCGGAACATAGGCCCCATGGTGAATATCTTGCTTATCCTCTCTTTCGCGTACATGCCCGCCTGCAGGTATGCCCTCACAACCCCCGCGGTAGCCTCAGGCCTGAGCGTTAGCGAGTCGCCCCCGAGGTCTGTAAAGGTAAACATCTCTTTTTCCACGATATCGGTTGCATCCCCGATGCTCCTGACGAAAAGGTCTGTGCTTTCGAGGACCGGCGTCGCTATCTCTGCAAAACCAAGGAGGTCGAGATACCTTCTCGACGCATCTTCTATGCGCCCGAACCTTTCAATGTCCTCGCCGACGATATCCCTGAATCCTCTTAATGTCCTTATCTTTTCCATCGTTCTCCGAAGATGTTTTCAGTCCATTTCATTAGTAACATAAATCATAGGGCAATTCAAAAAAATATTTCCTTAAACCAGGCATGAAGCGCTAAACACCAATCTCTGAATAATATCAAATGTTCAAAAGAGATATATTATCATTGACAACGGCCCCCGTTTTCTCTAAAATATCGTTGTTCCCATATGTATATAACGTTGAAATAATAATCAATGAAAAAATAAACTTACCGGCCTGCCGGGAGCAAAGGAGATAAAAGATGGATCTATACGGCTTGCTGAAAAGTGAATTTAAAAAGATCGCCGACGGGATAATGGATGAGCATATTGCCGTCGTCTCCGCCCGTACGCTCACACCAAAGGAGGCGATCGGGACGCCGGACCGCGACGACTACCCTCTTCTGAAAGGCAAAGAGGTGATGGTCGAGGCCGTCTTCAGGGACGCAAAAGGACATGCGTTCACCGATATGCCCGGCCGATTGGAAGGGACGCTGCGCGATATCATTGAACTCCCCCTGTCAAATAATTTCCAGAGGGCGGTTTTCATAGCGAGCCTGAACGCCGTAATGCGGGCCCTCGGCCTCGTAGAAGGCTCCGTTCACTGCAGGGACAAGGAGCCTGCCTCCTGCGCGCGCCAGCTCGTTGAAACAGTAAAGGAAAAGTTCGGCGCCCCCCGCATCGCCTTTATCGGGTTCCAGCCCGCCATGATCGAGCAGCTTTCCGGCTCCTTTCCGATGCGCGTGATCGACCTCGACGAGGACAACATCGGAAAGGAGAAATTCGGCCTGATCGTTGAAGGCCCGGAGGCAACTGAAGAGGTCCTTTCCTGGGGCGACGTCGTGCTTGCCACCGGTTCTACCTGCGTGAACGGGACCATCACAAGATTCATCGGGAAGAAACCGGTCGTTTTTTACGGCGTCTCCGTGGCGGGTGTCGCGAAGGTGTGCGGGTTCGAGCGGTACTGCCCTTACGGACATTAAAAATTAAGGAGTATCCCATGCGGAAAAAGATAGCACTCTTCGTTCTTTTCTCTCTTCTCTCTGCCTTTTTCATAACGAGCCATGCCACAAGCAAAGAGCCTCTGCTGATCTTCTGCGGCGCCGCCTTCAAGCGTCCCATGGAAGAGATCGTCACACTCTACCGGCAGAAGACCGGCGCAGAGGTGAATGTCAACTACGGCGGGGTCGGCACGCTCTTCAGCCAGATCCTCCTCTCGAGGCAAGGCGATGTGTTCGTTGTCCCCTCGCCGGATATTATGGAACGGGCAAAAACGAAGGGAGTCATCGTCTCTGATTCGATCAAAGACATCGCCTATGTAGCCCCCTGCATCAATGTGCAGAATGGGAATCCGAAAAATATCCAGGGGCTGAAGGACCTTGCGAAACCGGGGATCAGGGTCGGCCTGGCAAACCCCGAGATCGTCTATATCGGCGCCATCGCCGTTGAGATCATTGAGAAGAATCTTTCTCCCGAAGAAAAAAAGGCGATCAGGAACAATATCGTCACTTACGTAGAGGATTTCAACAAGCTTGCGACCCTTGTCGTGCTCAAGCAGGTGGATGCGATCATCGGCTTCCACTTTCTCGGCGGATGGTATCCCGATAAGGTGGACACAGTCAAGCTGAAGCCGAACAAGGTCGCGAGAATAGGCGCCGGACAGACAGCGGTGATCTCCTATACAGGCAATAGGAAGGGGGCCGACGAATTCATCCGTTTCCTTTTATCCGAAGAAGCGAAGGCCATCTTCAGGAAAAACCATTATTTCGGTTCGCCCGATGATGCCTTTCGCTGGGTAGGGGCGAAGAAGCCCATCGGGGGTGAATTCACCGCCATCGAGGGGTGGCTGAAAAAATGACCTTTAAGAAGCTCTCCATATCGATGAGCTTTGCGGTGTTCGTCATGTATGGGGTCCTCATCCTCTCCCTCTTCTACTTTTACAACGGGAGCCTTTTTTTTGATACTCTCATATCGGAGAGAACGCTTTTCTCCATACGCCTGAGCCTTTTTACCGCCACGGTGGCAACGCTTGTATCGGTCTTTTGTGCCGTTCCGTCGGCGTATGCGCTGTCGCGGTTCCGATTCCCCGGAAGACAGCTGATCGACACGATCCTTGAGCTTCCCATGATCGTTTCGCCGGTTGCGCTCGGCGCAGTTGTCCTCATCTTCTTCAACACCCCTCCCGGGGTCTTCCTCCAGGAAAGAGGTGTCCATTTCGTCTTTACGATCTACGGGATATTCCTCGCCCAGTTCATCACCACCGTCGGGATCGCCATCCGCCTCATCAAGGCCGCAATGGACGAGATCCCCGTCAGGTACGAGGAAGTGGCGAGGACGCTCGGCGCGTCGCCCTTGAAGGCATTCTTCACCGTGACGATACCCTTAAGCAAGAAAGGGATCATCGCCGCATCGATACTCACGTGGGCAAAGGCATTGGGGGAATTCGGCGCGACCGTTACCATTGCAGGCTCTATGGCCATGAAGACGGAGACCATACCGATCGCCATATTCATGAGGCTCGCCAGCGCCGATATAGAAGGCACGGCCGTCCTCGTTCTCATATTGATAACGATAGGGCTTGGAACCCTTTACGGCGTGAGATTATTGACCAGAAAAACAACATCGCTTACATGATAGGTTGTTAAAAGGTGCTGCTATGCCGCTGATCGAGCTTAAAAATATTCAGAAACATGTGCTGAAGGATATCAACCTTATTGTCAGGGACAAAGAGCTCCTTGCCCTGGTGGGGCCCAACGGCGCCGGCAAGACAACGATACTCAACATTATAGCGGGATTGACGGATTATAAAGGAGAGGTCCTTTTTGACGGCAACAAGATGGACCATACTCCGCCCCACAAAAGGGGAGTGGGCTATCTTTTTCAGGACCTCGCCCTGTTTCCCCATCTCGACGTGGCATCCAATATAGCCTATGGACTCAGGATACAGCATTATCCGGAGGCAACGATCGAGGGCAGAGTAAAAGAACTTATGGACGCCCTCCATATAACCAGGCTGGAAAAAAGATACCCGCAGAGCTTGAGCGGCGGCGAAAAGCAGAGAGTGGCAATCGCCCGCGCCATCGCCCCCTTCCAGAAGATCCTCCTCCTCGACGAACCGACGGCAAGCCTTGACATCCAGACATCGAAATACCTGAGGATGGAACTGTGCGCCTTGTTGAAGAAGCTCGAGATAACGGCCATCTTCGTCATGCACGACCTCCTTGGAGCAGAAGAGATAGCGGACAGGATCGCCATCCTCCACAAAGGCACCATTGAACAGATATCAAGGCCCGGGGACATCTTCTTCAACCCAAGGACCAGGATGGTCTCTGAATTTATCGGCATGCCGAACATCCTGGACTGCAACGATTGCCGCGTCCTCTCCTCCGGCCTCATCGAGGTCGTCTCGGGCAACATGACCATAGTCCTCCCCTACGAGGGAAGCACGATCAAAAAGATTGCCATCCCGCCCCACGATATATACATATCCGATACGAAGCCTCCGGGGCCGGCGCTCAACCGCTACAGGGCAACGGTTACGGAGATCGTCCCCCTTCGCTCGGTAGTAAGGATAAAGGTAGATATTAATGGGAACAGCCTTTTGACAGAGCTGTCCATGGAGGCATTTGATGAGATGGACCTTGACATCGGCAGGGAGGTTTTTGTAATTATTAAGTTAAGAAGGCTGCGATACGTTGAAGAATTTGATGATTATCACAAATAGAAAAAAATGGACCCGCTGATCACCCGCTTCAAAAAGAAACTCAAGGACTCCCCGAAGACCATCAGGGAGGTTCTTTACGGATTTACAACCTACGAGCTCCACCGTGACCTGCAAAAAGAGAAGGGCGATATCGATAACCTTTTTATGCTCATCATCTTCGGAGATCTCGCAGGGCTGCCGCTGCTGCCGCCTTATTACTCGATGCGGCTTCTCCCTTACGTCGTTCCCCGGATCAATACCTGGAAGAGGCGCCTCTTAAGAGAGCGGGATATCATCGACATCCTGGTGGAATAGCGGTCAGCAGTCAGCATGCAGCCATCAGCTACAGCGATAAACCCGTAAGGCGTAAGGCGTTAGGCGTTAGGCGATAAACCCCGTAATTCGTAAGTCGTAATTCGTAAAGGGAGAAAAAATGTACAGCGTAGAGAGGGCGGGTTGTCATATTGTCTTTCTCCTCTCACGACTCACGAATTACGAATTACGGGTGTTCAATCTCGATATACGAACTACGACATACGGTCTGTTATGGGCTGGTTTTCATTCTTGACATATTATGAGCATATGCTTATAATAATCCATGTCCAGACCAAAGAAATGCCGCTGTGTCAATTGTTGCCCTGATTCAAGCTATTTCAAGCCAAGGGGTGTACCATTCGTCCATCTCGAGGAGGTTTCCCTGAACCTTGATGAGCTGGAGGCCATCAGGCTTGCCGACCTGGAGGGGCTATACCACGAAGAGGCAGCGGGGGAGATGAACGTCTCAAGGGCAACCTTCGGGCGCATCCTCGATGCGGCGCGGCGTAAAGTGGCCGAGGCCATTGTCAACGGCAAGGCACTGAAGATAGAGGAGATGAACCGCCCCGCAGCAACCTTCAAGGTGTCAGGGGAATGTGGATCATGATAGTCCCCCCTCTCCCTGACCCTCTCCCGCAAGGGGAGAGGGAATAGTGGTACTGCTGTGCTACCTGTGCCCTGGCCCTCTCCCGCAAGGGGAGAGGGAATAGTGGTACTGCTGTGCTACCTGTGCCCTGGCCCTCTCCCGCAAGGGGAGCGGGAATAGTGGTACTGCTGTGCTACCTGTGCCCTGGCCCTCTCCCGCAAGGGGAGCGGGGGTATTGTTATCCCGAAGGAAAGCTTCGGGTAATCTATTTATGCAACAGGAGGATAGACAATGAAGGTCTGTTTTGCAGTACAGAAAGACGAAGGCATCAACAGTACAGTGTACAACCATTTCGGGTCGGCGCCGATCTTTATCATGGTCGATACGGAACTTGACAAGGCTACGCCGGTCGACAACAAGGACAAAGATCACGTCCACGGAGCCTGCAACCCTGTTATGGCCATAGGAGGCCGCAATATCGATGCCGTAGTCGTTGGAGGGATCGGGGCGGGGGCCATACGGGGGCTCAATGCGCAGGGAATAACGGTATATAAATCAGTAGCGCAATCGGTCAAAGAAAATTTAGACCTATTGAAGAAAGGGCAGCTTCCCGAGCTCACCATGCAGCATGCATGCGGCGGGCATCAGGGAGGATGCGGACACGGCCACTAAGAGGAGGACACGATGCCGATATACGAATACAAATGCGAGAGCTGCGGCGCCATAAACGAATACCTGGTCTTTGGCGACAGCGAGGAAATTGCCTGTAAATCATGCAACGGCACGTCACTGACAAAATTAATGTCAGCGCATAACACAACAGGTTCAGGACAACATAACGGCGGGCATGTTCACCACGGCGGCTGCTGCGGTTCACCAAATTCGTGCGGGAGTCCCGGGAGCTGCTGCTCAGGATAAAAAGAAGCTCATAGCGGAACACCCGTAAGCCCTAAATCGTAAGGCCTGAGCGGGAAAGGAGCAGTGGATAAACGCCTCACGGATTTGTTGCTGACGGCTGTGTGCTGACCGCTGGCGGCTATCTGCTATCGACTATTCACTTGGCACGATGCTTAATGATGGAAGACCTGCGCTTATGAGAAAAGATACTGGATCGCTCCATGCAGCCTGACAAGGCGGAGAAAGGAGTCGGCGACATTTCCGTTGCGCACCTCTTCCTGTCATTCCTCAGGCTTGGCCTCACGGCATTCGGCGGGCCGACCATGGTGGCCTATATCGGGGAGCTGTCGGTAAAAAAGAAAAAATGGCTTGACCCGGAGACATTCAAAAACGGGGTGGCGCTTTGCCAGTCCATACCAGGCGCCACCGCCATACAGGTCGCCGCGTACGTAGGGCTCAAGGTAAGGGGGGGTCTCGGGGGCTGCCGCAACATATATCGGGTTTGGCCTCCCGGCTTTTCTTTTTATGCTTGTGCTCTCATGGGCGTATATGCGGCTGGGAAACCTCCCCTGGGTCATTTCGCTCTTTAGCGGCCTTCAGGTCATCGTCGTGGCAATGGTCGCGAATGCCGCCTACACCTTCGGCAGGGGGGCGGTGAAGCATTACCTTGATGCCGTGATCGCCCTGCTCTCCGCAGCCGCTTTCTGGTACGGCATAAGCCCTTTTATTGTTATCCTGTGCGCTGCGCTCATCGGCATGATCGCATTCAGGACAACACCTGCGGACAGGCCTCTTACAACTGAAAAAACGCACGGAGCTTTCGCAAGGCAGATCCTTGCGACTGTCCTGATCATTGCCGTCTTCATGTTCCTTCTTTTCGTTTCTAACAGAGGATGGCTTACCCTCGCGCTTCTCATGATGAAGGTCGACCTCTTCGCCTTCGGCGGCGGGTTTGCGTCGATCCCTCTCATGCTCCAGGAGGTCGTCAATGTGCATGGCTGGATGGACAGCAAGACCTTTATGGACGGCATAGCGCTCGGCCAGGTCACGCCCGGGCCGATCGTGATCACCGCAACATTTGTGGGATTCTTCACCTATGGTCTCGCCGGCGCAATCGTCGCAACAATTGCCATGTTTTCTCCTTCCTTTGTTCTACTCATCCTGGGCGAACACATATCCAGCAGGCTCAGGCGGTCGACCCTCTTTAGCCGGGCAACAAAAGGCATCCTCGCCTCCTTTGTCGGCATCCTCCTCTTCGTAACCGTCAAGTTCGCCTTAGCGGTTCCCTGGGATATACTGCGGCTGGTGATCGTCACGGCGGCCATAGCTGCCCTTTTGAAAAAGATCGATATACTCTATATCGTACTTGCAGGCGCCCTATTCTCGATCCTTCTGCTGTAAGATAGTCTTCGATCCGGATGATTCCCCGCAGCAAGCTGCGGGGTGACAATATTCCCTCTCCCCTCGCGGGAGAGGGAAGGGTGAGGGGGCATAATCGTGCCGTTTCTATCCTCTGATACCACGCAGTGTGCTGCGGGGTATCTCATTAAGAAAATGTTTGTATTTGTCGCCTCAGGCAGGTAGAATTGCAAAGAAAGGGTACAATCCTTAATGAATCGTAAAATCCTCTTTAATCTTGTCGCCTTGGGCGAAGACAGTACGCGTCAATTCAAAAGCGACATTCGCAATGGAGAATCTTTAGCCTCAGAGATGGCTGCTTTTGCCAATGCCGATGGGGGGATCATCTTTATCGGTGTAGCTGACGATGGCGCAATTCCCGGGCTTTCTATGAAAGATGTAAGCCGCATCAACCTGCTCATCAGCAACGCAGCGAGCCAAATGGTGCGCAGCCCGCTTTCTGTGCTGACGGAAAATGTGGCGCTTGAAAATGGTCGCATCATCATTGTATTGACCGTGCCCAAGGGGATCGACAAACCTTATTTCGATAAAAATGGCGTAATCTGGCTCAAATCCGGGGCTGACAAACGACGCGTGAATTCCAAGGAGGAACTGAGGCGTCTATTTCAGATTACCGATCAGTTCCATGCCGATGAGTTGCCGACAAAGGCAGGGTTGGATGCATTGGATAAACTCCGCTTTCGAGAGTATTTGAAAGAAGTGCATAAACAACAATATCCTGATTCCAAGACCGAGCTTTTCCGCCTGCTTCAGAATTTGAACCTGGCAACGGAAACAGGCGTCTTGAACCTGGCAGGGCTGCTGCTTTTTGCCGAACGACCCGAGCGGTTTAAACCTCAGTTCATCATCAAGGCCGTCAGTTATCCGGGCGACGAAATTCATGCCAGCAGATATCTTGATTCTGACGATTTTGCAGGTCCGCTCCAGAGGCAGTTTGATGAGGCAATGGCATTCGTCCTGCGAAACCTTCACAAAATTCAGGCCGGCAGAGGCGTGAATGCGCCGGGCGTTCCGGAAATTCCGTTGCTGGTCTTTGAGGAACTTCTTGTCAACGCCCTTGTCCATCGAGATTATCTGGTAAGCGCCCCGATCCGGCTTTTCGTGTTTGCGAACCGCATAGAGATCGTCAGCCCGGGGTCTCTCCCCGACAATCTGACGGTGGAAAAGATACGCTCGGGAAACTCCAATATCCGTAACCCGATCCTTGTTTCCCATATTGCCAAAGGCCTCCTCCCATACCGTGGGCTTGGATCAGGCATTAAACGAGCGCTGGACGCATGGCAGAAAATCGATTTCACCGATGACCGTGATGGGTGTCTGTTCACCGCCGTAGTTCACCGACCGGAGGTAAAAAGTTCGGTAAAAAGTTCGGTAAAAAGTTCGGTAAAAACATATGAAGAGATTCTCGTTCTTCTTTCGGAAAGATCTGAAATGACCATACCCGAATTGGCTGAGACGCTCGGCCTTTCAACAAGAGCGGTAGAAAAACAGATTGCCAGGCTGCAGGGCGGAGGGTTTTTGCGCAGGGTTGGGTCGAAGAAAGGCGGTCGATGGGAAGTAATCCGGAAAAAAGATGATCTTTGATGCCGTCATAAAACATTTATAAGATTACAGGCCGATACCATGTATCGCAATGGAGAGCAAGCATGACCGATTATCAGACCAAATTTCAACAATTGCTTCGCGAGCTTTTCCAGTTTGACTGCGCCGATCTGGACTTCGGCATCTACCGCATCATGAATTACAAACGGGACGTCATCGAGCGCTTCATAACGGAAGACCTGCCCGGGTCCATATCGGAAGCCCTGAAGCAGGGAGACCTGGCGGCGCACCGACGACGGCCGGGGCGTCTCCATGGCGGAGCACCACCTGCGACAGTACACCCGGCGCAACACGAGCGACTTCTTCATCCACAAGGATCTGGCCGGTTTTCTCTCCCGTGAACTGGATTTCTATCTGAAGAACGAGGTGCTCAACCTGGAGGAGATGGAGGCCGCGGGCGTTGGTCTGTCCGGGGGCTGGTTCCAGTTGATGCGGCTCATCAAAAAGGTGGGCGGCCGCATCATTGAGTTCTTAGCGCAGGTCGAGGGATTCCAGAAGATGCTCTGGGAGAAGCGCAAGTTCATCACCGGGACATTCTACTGCATCACCGTCGGCAATATAAAGGAAGAGTTCTACCCCGAGATCGCCGCATGCGAGGCCCAGTGGGAGGAATGGAAAGCGCTCTTCGCGATTGACGAGGGCAAGGGCGGAAAAGGCAAGCAAGACCGCCGCATCAGGTTTCTCAACGAGAACCCCGCGCTGGCGCTTGACACGCGCCGCTTCCCGCAGGACTTCACGGACCGTCTGCTGGCAAGCTACGAGGATCTGGACGAGATGACCGACGGCCTCCTCGTGCACAGCGAAAACTGGCAGGCGCTGAACCTGCTGGGTGAGAAGTATCGGGAGCAGGTGAAGTGCATACATATTGATCCGCCGTATAACACCCAAACAAGTGGTTTTCTGTATAAGAATGATTACCAGCATTCCAGTTGGCTGGCAATGATGCAAGGACGTATTGCGTTAGCACTTAAGATAATGTTTAAAGATGGGGCGTTTCTGTGTCATATAGACGAGAACGAGCATGAACACCTGCATTTGCTTTTTGCACACATGTATACCCCAGATGGTGGAACTATTGTTTGGGACAAGAAAAATCCAATGCTGGGGAGGCAAGGGATCGCAACTCAGCACGAATATGTTCTTTGGAAATCATTGACAGATGAATCCGTATATTTACGTACCACAAATATTCAAATGATATTGGAAAAGGCACAAGCGTTTATTAAGAAGCATGGTGGCGTAAACGATGTTGTTCGGAGAGAATTCACAGATTGGATCAGGAAAGTTGATGAACTTACAGGAGGGGAACGGGCTTACTGTCTAATTGACAACGACGGCCGGGTATATCAAAGCGTGGCTATGGGCGCGCCTGAACCACGAACGGATAAAAAATTCTTTATTCCGCTTATCCATCCAATTACAAAAAAACCGTGTCCTGTACCGTTGTACGGTTGGTCACGTGCACCTGAGACACTTCAAGATCTTATACGTAAAGACGAGATAATTTTCGGTGCGGATGAATCTGTTCAACCAAGAAGGAAGGTATTTCTAAACAAACACTCAAAGCGCCAGCTATCGTCAGTAATTTACGACTCTAGCAGGGGAAAAAATGATGTAGACAAACTTAACTTAGAATTTCCTTACTGTCACCCGGTCTCTTTATATCAGACACTTCTCGGTGCAGCAGCATCTGATAACCGAGACATTGTTCTCGATTTCTTCGCCGGTTCCGGCACCACGGGCCATGCGGTCATCAATCTGAACCGCGAGGACGGCGGACGGCGCAAGTTTATTCTTGTGGAAATGGCGGACTACTTCGACACCGTGCTCCTTCCGCGCATCAAGAAGGTCACCTTCTCTCCGGAGTGGAGAGACGGCAAGCCCAAACGGGTGGCCACAGCAGAAGAAGCGACCCGCGGCCCGCGCATCGTCAAGGTCATCCGCCTTGAATCCTACGAGGACGCCCTGAACAACATCGCCTTCGACAAAGCAGCGGGGCAGGAGGCGCTCCGGTTCAAGGATTACCTGCTCCAATACATGCTCAAATGGGAGGTGCGAAAGAGCGAGACGCTGCTCAACGTGGAGCAACTGGGCAAGCCCTTCTCCTACCGGCTGCACATTCATCGCGACAGCGAGACCGTCATCCGTTTGGCGGATCTGCCGGAAACATTCAACTACCTCATCGGTCTTGACGTACAGACAAGAACAGTCCATGACGACAACGACCGGCGCTACCTGGTCTATCGCGGCACGACGCGCGAGGGCCGCAGGACTGTCGTCATCTGGCGGGAGACCGAAGGCTGGGCGGAAGAGGATTACAAGCGCGATAAAGAGTTTACGGCAGCGCAGAAACTGACCGAAGGCGTTGACGAGATCTACGTCAACGGCGATTCCCTCATCCCCGGAGCGCGTGCGCTGGAGGCGGTTTTCAAGGCAAGGATGTTTGCCCCGGTGGAGGGTTGAGCGTGCCGAGGACAAGAAGACAGCCCCATCAACAGGAGGCGACTGCTGCAACAAACATCCCCGGCAGCCTTCAGCAATACACCAAACTCGAAAACCGGCTTGTCCTCTTGGCCTGGCTCAACAGCCTCCTGGGATACACAAAAAACAAAGACCTGCTTGCAGATACGAAAGGCGCCGGCGAGGGCTTCGACGATTCAGGACGGAGCTTTCTCTATCACCATTTTATGGGCCGCGGCAGTCAGGTCAGGATTCCCGCCGGAGACCTTGAACGCTACGACGAGAACATCCGTACACACCTGGCCGCCATCAACCGCGGCCGCATTGAGCCGGTTACCCTGCGCTATTTTCAGTATCTCGCCGCGCTCTACACGGAGATTGTCCTGGACGGCTATTTCAACCGTCGCATCCATTTTCTGGCCGACCTGAACGCCTTTGTGCGCGAGCGCAACACCGCCAAACTTCCCGGCGAGCCGCCGGATGATCCGTTTGCCGAATCAGACCTTACCAAACTGGCCTACTGGATGGCCACCGGCAGCGGCAAAACGCTGATCCTGCATCTTAACTACCACCAGTTCCTTCACTACAACAAGGAGCCTCTCGACAACATCATTCTTGTCACTCCCAATGAGGGCCTGAGTGAACAGCATCTGGCTGAGATGGAAGTCTCCGGCATACCTGCCCGGCGCTTTGACCTGAATCAAAGCGGCCTGTTGACTGGCAGCAGAAACGCCGTCCAGGTCATCGAGATCACCAAGCTGGTCGAGGAAAAGCGGGGAGGCGGCGTCAGCGTTCCGGTAGAGGCCTTCGAGGGCCGCAATCTGATCTTCGTCGACGAGGGACACAAAGGCTCCGGCGGGGAGGTCTGGCGCAAATACCGCGACGCCCTGGGAGAGACCGGCTTCACCTTCGAGTACAGCGCCACCTTCGGGCAGGCCCTTTCTGCAACGCGCAACGACCCGCTTACCGCCGAATACGGCAAGGCCATCGTCTTCGACTACTCCTACCGATATTTTTACGGCGACGGCTATGGCAAGGACTTCCGCATCCTCAACCTGCGCGACGAGGCCGACGAAGAGAGGACCGAACTGCTCCTCCTCGGCAACCTCCTCTCATTTTACGAGCAGCAGTGCGTCTTTGAGGAACAGGTTGAACAACTGCGTCCCTACAACCTGGAAAAACCCCTGTGGGTCTTTGTGGGCAGCACTGTGAATGCCGTCTACAGCGAGAACAAACAGAAACGCAGCGATGTGCTGACCGTGGCGCGCTTCCTCCATCACGCGCTGGAAAACAGGCGCGGCTGGGCGGTCAAAGGCATCGGGAAGCTCCTGAAAGGCAAAAGCGGTCTGACAACGCCGGAAGGCATGGACATCTTCGCAGGCCGGTTCAATCATCTCTGCAAATCAGGCATTTCCCCCAGGGCAGCGTACGATGATATTCTGAGGCGGTTGTTTCACGCTCCGGCGGGCGGGGGCCTGCACCTGTGCGATATCCGCGCCGGCGCGGGCGAGCTGGGATTGAAGGCAAGCGGAGCAGAGGACTACTTCGGCCTTATCTACATCGGCGACACGGCCGAGTTCAAGAAGCTGGTGGAAGACGATACCGCCGGTATCACAATCGAGGAGGATGCCCTCTCCGGCGCCCTCTTCGAGCAGATCAACCGTTCCGGTTCCCCTATTCACGTACTCATCGGGGCAAAGAAATTCATGGAGGGCTGGAATTCCTGGCGTGTTTCCAACATGGGGCTTCTCAATATCGGCCGGCAGGAAGGCTCGCAGATAATTCAGCTTTTCGGACGCGGCGTCCGCCTGCGCGGCAGGGATTTTACCCTGAAGCGCAGCGCATTTCTGGACGGCCATCATCCGCCGGACGTGCGCCTCCTTGAGACGCTGAACATATTTGCTGTTCGCGCCAATTACATGGGACAGTTCAGGGACTACCTCGAACGGGAGGGTGTGGAAACCGACGCAGAGATCGAGCTGCCGCTTTTCATATGGGCCAATGAGAAATTTCTCAGGAAGGATCTGGTTGTGCCGCGAATCGGCAAAGGGCGCGATTTTGCCACGGAGATCAACATGCTTCTCGAGGCCGATCCATCCGTTCGGGTGCGTGCAGATATGACGCTGAAGGTACAGGCCATGGAGAGCAGCGCCCAGGGCCTCCAAACCGCGGATGTGCATGCCGGACGGGAACAGGTTATCCCCTCCGAAAGTCTGGCGCTGGTGGATTGGGAACAGGCATACCTCGACGTGATGGCCTACAAGGAGCACAAGGGCTGGAGCAATCTGGTCATCCTCCCTGCCGCGCTGCGCGCTGTCATTGAACAGGTCCTGTATACCCTTGTAGCCGACGAGGTTGTCGTCAGGCCGCGTACATTTGCCGAACGCGCACGGCTTCAGGAGGCGGTCACGAATATCCTGCGCAGATATGTGGACGCCTTTTATCGCCGCAAGCGCGAAAAATGGGACGGCGAGCATCTGGTGTATCGTCCGCTGGACGAAGGCGATCCCAACCTTGCCTTCAACCGCGGCGTGGTGAGCGAAGAAAAAGCGGGATATGTCGTCAAGGTGCGGCAGTCCGACAAAACGCTTATCGAGGCCATCGAACAGCTCCGCAAGGATGTTGACCGCCTGCGCAAGCAGGAAACGAATGAAATGCCGCGCATCTACTTCGACCGCCACATCTATCTCCCGCTCCTGCTGGAGGATAAAAAGGACAAGGTACACTCGGTTCCTCCCGGTCTGAAAGAGAGCGAGGCCAGATTTGTGCGCGACCTGAAGGCATACTGGGCCGTTGAACACGATAAATCACTGGCAGGAAAAGAGGTCTTCCTCCTGCGCAATCTGAGCCGCGGCAGCGGCATCGGCTTCTTCGAGGAAAGGGGCTTCTACCCCGACTTTATCATGTGGATCGTGGATGAAAAGAGACAACGCATTGTCTTTGTGGAGCCGCACGGCATGCTGCATGCCAAAGCATATATCCACGACGAAAAGGCTCAATTGCATGAACGTATGCCGGAGCTTGCCAGAGAGATCGGGGAGAGAAGCCGCCGAAAGGGCGTCACGCTTGATTCGTATATCATCTCTGCTACGCGCTACGAGGATCTGTATCAGCGATATGATGACGGAACCTGGAACAGGGAGAAGTTCGCCGGGAGGCATATCCTCTTTCAGGAACGCACTGAGCAGTACGACTACCTTTTAAAACTATTTGCATAACTGTTCTCGAAAGCATTAAGGAACGGCGCAGGATAACGTCAAATGGAAGTCGGTGATCGTACATCAGGACTACCCGCTCATTATGCCCGTCAGTTTAATAATGATCATGTTAGATGACTATAAATATACAAAATAGACCATATTTAAACTTATGTCTTGACAATAGTTTAAATATGTTATTATATAATGACTATGGGTACTCAAACCAAAACAAAAATAAACCGTTTGATGAAACAGTGGGTTGCCGGCGCTCCAAGCGCCACATCCTATCTTGTCGCTTCCGGTTTCAGTCGGGATCTGCTTGTAAAGTATAAGAATAGCGGCTGGCTGGAATCGTTCGGACGCGGAGCATATATCCGTTCGGGGGACAAGGTGGACTGGACAGGCGCTCTCTATACCCTTCAAACTCAACTTTCTCTTCCCGTTCATGTGGGCGGAAAAACGGCCCTGCAGATGAAAGGATATGCCCACTATCTGCCGGCGAGACAGAAGGAAGTCTTTCTGTATGGTCCCCGAGGCCTTATATTGCCGTCCTGGTTTACGGGAGATCGCTTCAGTGTCCAGTTTATTTTAACACGGACGAATCTTTTTCCCGCCGATTTCCGCGAGGGATTTACGGAATTTGAGGAACGCGATTTTTCGGTAAGGATAGCGGCGCCGGAAAGGGCCGCCATGGAAATGCTCAACCTTGTGCCTCGAAAAGTCGGATTCGAGGAGGCTCAATTGATCATGGAAAACCTGGTTGCCTTACGCCCCGATGTTGTCCGGCGGCTGCTTGCGGCATGCCGATCCGTAAAGGTAAAAAGGCTGTTTCTCTACATGGCGGAGAAAAAGGAAGCTCCATGGTTGTCGAAACTTGATCCATCGCAAATCGATCTCGGGAAGGGAAAGCGGATGATCGTGCCGCATGGCCGGTTTGATGCAAAATATCTGATAACCGTTCCCGCAGTTCATGAAGGCTCGTTGTCATGATCAACAATGTTTACTTCAAACAGGTCGAATTGCTCCTGCGTATACTTCCCCTCGTTGACAGGACAGGCATCTTTGCCCTGAAAGGCGGCACAGCGATCAATTTTTTTGTCAGGGATCTGCCCCGCATCTCCGTAGATATTGACCTTGTATACCTTCCCGTTGAAGAGAGGGATGAATCACTCCGGGAGATAAGCTCTGTTCTTACAAGGATAGCCGGTGAGGTCGCGGGCAGGATTCCGGAAACGCAGGTCATTCCCAGGAAAACCAAAGGGTCCGACCTGTTGAGCGGATTGTTTGTTCAGAGACAGGAGGCCATTGTCAAGATCGAGCCGAACGTGGTCATGCGAGGGTTTGTCTATCCACCTGAAATAAAAGGTGTCTCTCCAAAAGTCGTTGATCTTTTTGAGACATATTCAGAGTGTAAAATCCTGTCTGAAAATGAACTGTACGCGGGAAAGATATGTGCGGCCCTTGATCGCCAGCACCCGCGGGACCTCTTCGATATCATGATGCTGCTCAAACATGGAAATTTCAATGCCGCCATGCGCAAGGCGTTTGTTGTATATCTGATCAGTCACGACCGGCCGATGGCAGAACTCCTTAATCCCGGATTTGTGGATATCCGGCCTATCTTTAAGACTGAATTCCAGGGCATGACCTTGGAAGAGGTTACCTGTGAAGACCTGGAAAAAACCAGAGAAGAGCTTGTTTCCATCATTGCAGAAGGCCTGACTATCCGGGAAAAGCAATTCATTATTTCCGTCAAGGAAGGGCAGCCCCAGTGGGACCTGATTGGAATTAAAGGAATTGAAAACCTACCGGCAGTCAAATGGAAGCTCTTGAATATCGGGCGCATGAGTCCGGCAAAACACGAAAAGGCGGTTTATAAATTAAGGGATTATCTGAAGATATAGTTCCGCTTTTTAACGTATTGCTTTTCCGGCAATACGCCGGACAAGCAGACCCATACTGCCGATGTTGCGCCGGAACAGGAGGAAATAGATCATGAATAGCAAATTAGAACAGATCGAATACCGACGGGGCATGCTTTCAAGGGGCATGAAAACCAAAGACCTTCCCGCGAAGGTATGGCGCGGGACCGGGATTCCCGTAGAGGTACGCGAGACGATTGATGCGGAGAACCTGCTCAACCTCGGCGGAGTCTATGGAGACAAAACGATCGGCTATCCGGTACAATACGATCACCTTAAGCTGGTCTTTACCGACACTACCGTCGAAATCACGGTTTTCAACCGTGCAATAACGCTTTTCATTGAGAACAACGATCGAGTCCGGCGTATCCACCGGGCGGTGTGCAAACTCGACAAATAAGGGAAAGGTCGATGACAGACGCATCAAAAAACACGGAGAAGATGGCGTGGTCAGGCCGGATCATTGCCGTTCAGCCGCGCATCCGGCTCACGAGGTCTTTCGACGAGCGGTACCACAGCTACCAGGGATATGTGCTTCGCATCGAGGGAATATGCGGCGATCAATCCCGCGAGTTTCTCATTGCCGTCGGCGAGGTGGCGCATGAGAAACATCGCTTTCAAGCCGGTATGGAATTGATGGGCCGGTCATCTCCGGTAGATGATCCACGCAAGGAAACAGGCGAATTATACAAGACAAGCGGCCTCACAGTTTTGACAAACGCCGGGAATGATCTTCCTGAGGGGCCTCCGTTTTCCGGAGTCTCTCCGGACCTGGCAACCTACCGGGATCGCGGGCACCGCCGTCTGGCCGCACGAACCTACGAAACGCAATGTACATCCTGCATCTGGGGCTGCATGATGCCCGTGGAAATGATCATTGACCACTGGAATCCGACCCGAAAGCAGTACCGGTTCGAGACCTTTTGCTACGGCCCCAAGAGTTGTTCCTTTTACCGGGCGGGCGCCCTCCGAAAGGTACCGGGACGCAAGGGAATGTCCTACACAGAAGAAGACTGGGTCGACGAAGAAGCTACTTCGCACCGGGATTAGACCTCACCTTCTGCGGGGAACCGCTTCCCGATCCTGACTCGGAAGCGATTGACTGCGGAAAGCGCCATGCAGGGGCTGGAAGCGACCTGAAAGGAAATATCGACTATTTTGCACCACTTTGCATGATAGTCTTGGCTATTGTGCAAAGCTCTCACCTCTAAGATTCCAGCATCTTCACGCTCTTCTGAAGGTCGAGCATCATGCTGCAGATCTTCTCCGTATCTCCCACGGTCTTTGAGACGATGGCATCGATCGTCGCAAGCTCGTCCCTTACGTATCTCAGCGCCTGCTCTTCGATCTCATCTATCGTCTTGTTGACCCTCACCTCCCATTGGTAGGCAAGACGCGACAAATGGATCTCCACGACGCGCGGTATCTGTTTGAGGAAGTGTTTCTCGAAGGCGCCCCTGAAGATGAACATGGGGAAGAGGAACCAGAGGAGATCGAAGTGGAAATCGAAGGTCTTCGTGAATGCCACGTCGGGATGGGCCGGCTCGGAGACGTCGACGACCCATTCAAGGCTGCTTAGGCGTATTCCCAGCACCTTTTCGATGTTGCGGTCGAGGAGCCCCCTGAAGAGCTCGATCGACCGGGAGATGCTGCTGTGGGCCTTTTTGAGGCTTCCGAAAAATTGTTTGTACTCTGTCCTTGAGATATGGTCCATCTCCGTTGTCATCGTTTCCATGAGCCATTCCTCGTATTGCCGGGTGAGCCTCCAGAGATTCCCCTTCCATGAGGGCAGCGCCTCCTTGAGCTTTTCCATAAGCCTCTTCGTAAGCAGCCCCTGGTGGTTGTTTCCGAGGTGCGCGGCGATGAGCGTCCTCGTCTGGAGCTTGCTGTCGCGCGCCAGGAGAAATATCTCCGACCGTATCAGGTCGTAGTTCACCTTCTCGTCAAGGATGAGGCTTTTTAGCTCCTCCCGGTCCTGGTCGGCCTGGGTTGAGGCCTTGAGCGCGATCTCAAGATACCCGAGGCACTGCCTCGCGAGGGAGCGTATCTTGTGCTGCACGATCCCGGTGAATTCCGTCTCCCTGTTCCGGGAAAGGTTCATGAATATCTGGTCAAGGAAGCGCCTGTAGACCTCCGTCTCTGAGACCGTCGAATAGAGGAGGACCTTGAAATCCCGGTTGAACTCCTTCTTCAAAGAGCTTTTCATGAAGTTGATCATCTCGCCCTGCTGCGAATCGTTCAGGAGGTCGACCTTTGTGAGGAGGAGCACCACATTCGGGGTATAGCCCATCAATTCCTGGATCAGGTTGAGGTCATTCTCCGACAGGGGCCGGTCCGCGCTTATGGCAACGATGGCGGTCCCCACCTCCGGGAGCCATTCCTGCGACAATGCAGTATTGTATTTGAAGATGCTGCCGAGGCCGGGGGTATCGACGAAACGAAGGCCTCGGTACGGCTCAAGCGAAGGTAATTCGACATCGACGACCTCTACATTCTTTTCGTTCGCCTTGTTCTTAGCCTCTGAAATATACTCTTCGGTCTCATCAAAAACAACCTCGGTCTTTGTCCCGTCGAAAAAGGAGACCACTGCCCTTTCCCGCACGCCGTATTGAAGGCGGGTAATGACGGTCGTGACGGGTATGACGCCCACGGGCAGGATCGGCTGTCCGATAAAGCTGTTGATGAATGAGCTCTTTCCTGCCTTGAACTGGCCGAGGATCGCGATGTCGATGAGTGGGTTCTCGACAAAGAGCCTCTTGCAGGCATCAAACTGACGGTCGAGAGAGGTGATCCTGAACCGGCCGCAGATATAGCGGATCAGGGCGAGCAGGTCTGCGGGGTCTTTCCGGGCGGGGTCGTGTGAATGTTCCATGCTTCGGTCCTTCCACGGGCCCTATTGCGACGGTTGCTTTGTCTACGGTGTCTGTTTTCGAAAGGGCCTTTTGTATGGTAGGAGTCATCAGCCCTCAAAGGCGTTTATGCGGCGGACCCCATCGCCGTGAAAAGATTGTATCACCTTTTACGGGATTATGAAAGATTAATCCCGGCGATGTTTATCCTGATGGGGCTCGTTAAAAATAATACCTCGCCCTGAAGTCTATCCGGTAATCGTTCTGTTTCTCCCCGTATTCGCTGCCGCGGGTGCCGACGATCGGGCCTCCCCTCAGGCGAAAATCAAAATTGGTGATCCCCGTATAGGTCACTTCGGACATAAGCGAAAAGCTCTTGTCGTCTGCGTTGGCGATCATCGTTACCGCGGGCGTCCAGTAGAGCATATCAAAGGGGTCTTTCTGGCTGATGCGGAGATAGAGATAATTCTTCGCGGGGTTCATCCGTCCATACATATTCTGCGTGAGGTTGATCGCCTTGTTCAGCATGCCGGGATTCCCGGTTGCGGTATACACCCCATAGCCTTTATCCACAAACGAGAAATAGTCTCTCATCTCTTTGGGGCTGTAGCCTGTGCCGTTATGATAATATTCAAGGATATAGGTGGTATCCTGCTGCGTCAGATACCGCAAACCAATGAGGTAGTTGACGGCATCGTAGGTTGATCGCGTCGCATTCCCGCTGCTGTCGACTGAGGTTTGCGTGTATCCGTTTATCAAAGAACCCTCCCCGTGTATCTCCAGGTTTGTCGTGATATTCTTTGAAAAGTCCATCCCGTAGCGCGTGGTCCTGCTCCCGCCGGTAAAAAATATGAGATCAATGTCCGTATCGAGGAAGAGAAAATAAAACTTTGATGCGAAATTCAGATGATCCACCTCTCCGAAGTCATCGTTGAAGCCTGAATATGCAGGAATGAGGACGGGGGTAAAGGAAAATGTCTTTAAATACCCTTCTGTGAAGCTTTTCGTATAGTCGATGGACGCGACGATGAACCCCTCACGGGAAAGCTCGGGGTCGTTGGGGTCCTTTTGCCTGTCGAGGAGCGCCGCGGGGTTCCAGGCATATCCCTTGCCCCAGTTCATTGTCTTCTTACCTGCATCCATAACCAGGGCGGATGATGGCTTGAGGGTCAGGTATCCCTCGAAAACGTTTATCTTCGTGGTCTCGTACTGATAGGAGTTGAGATAATTCGTATAGGTCTTTACGTATAACCTTGAGATGCCCTTCTCAAGGCTTCCTTCCAGTTGTAAGGTGCCGTTGTACTGTTCTGTCGTGCCTCTCGCGTTTCGATCATAAAAATTGAGCTTATAGAGCGCTGCGTTCTTATCAAGACCGAAAACGATCGGGTAAAACTCCAGATAGCCGCCGACGTGGTAGGGCTTCTTCTCTATCTCCGATACATCGAATGTATATTCCGCCGCGAACAACAGGTAAAAGGTTAAAGGTAAAAGGTTAAAGGTAAAAAACAAAAGAAAAAAGATGCACAATAAACGAAGCCCTTTTAACGTTGAACGTTGAACATTGAACATTGAACGCTCTTTATCGCAGCGATTCCATCTTCGGCATGAAGGTAAGCGTGAAGACCTCGTCTTTAAACTCCCTCTTTTTGATCTTTGCGAATATCATAACTGATCTATAGCCTTTATAGAGGGGGCTGTCCGTCTCAAGCACCGCGGGCCGCACGATTCCGCCGCCGAAGTCCTTCACGTCCTTGAAGTAAAGGGTCTTGATAAGCATTCCTGCCTCGGTAAGGCATTCGATCTTTACAGGCAGGGATTTCTCTTTCTGCACCCACATCTTCAGCCGGTCATAGGCAACGGTCTTTGTTTTCGCCTTCAGGTGGAGGAGGCTCTCCTTCCCCTGTTCCTCAACCTTTTCAACGTTGTATTCAACGGCATAGTCGAGGCTCAGTATGTCTGAATTGTTGAAGACGCCTCCGACGACCGACTGGAGGCTCGTGATGCGGACCGGCTTGCCTACGTTCGGGATATAAAGCCACATGTTGTCGCCGAGCCGGAGCGTGGTCCGTCCCTTTTCGCTTGCCGGAGCGATAAACAGGCCTGCCACCTTTTCCCTCCCCTTTTTCACCGTATAGTAGGTGAATTCCTTTGTCCTGCCGTCAGGCTCGACATTGATGATCTTCCGGTAGGACTCATAGGATTCCGGGCTCAGGTTCCTGTCTATCTGTTCAAGCAGTTTGTTCCCCTCAACGGCATATGCCGGCATGGCTATAAACAGTGCAAACAAAACGATCAGCATCTTTTTCATGCCCTATCTCTCCTTTCTCGTTTTACTTTTTACATCGTTCGTCCCGGATTCGTCGTTAGAAAAAGTGTCGGGTTATCCTGGAGAAAACCGTCGTGAGGCGAGGAAGCTCGGTCTTTTGCGTAGCAAAAGTTCCGAAGCCGAACGCGAGCGAATGAAGCCGCAGGAGCGTAATGAGCGTGTTTTTGAAGGATAATCCGACACGTATATTTTGAAAAATATGGTTTCATCATACATGCCTCAGGGCCTTGATAGGCTCCATACGCGAGGCCTTAAACGCCGGCTGGAGGCTGCCGATGATCGCCACCCCTATGACGATCAGGGAGACAACAAGGATTTCCGATGCGTCTATAGCAGGCGTGAGAACAAGCCCGGTCTGTCTGCCAAACTCAAAGGTGATCTTAACTACCTTGAGGATGAGGACGACGATCAGTCCTGCCGCGTTGCCGATTATGGCGCCGAAGACTCCAAGGCAAAACCCCTCGATAAGGAACATGGAGAGGATCTTCCCAGGCATAGTGCCGATCGCGGAGATCGTGCCGATCTCCCGTATCCTCTCATACACAGCCATGATCATAACGTTCATAATGCTCACAAGCACAATGGCGATAAGCATGAGCTTGATAAAGAAAGTCATGACGTCGATCATGCGTGCAATATTGAAAAACGGCGAAAGGCCTTCCCATGTATGGACCTCGAAGGCAGGCTTTCCCTGCTTATTCACCTCGCCTGAAAGCATGGTGTTCAGGGTGCTGTAGACGGCGTCGAGTCTTCCGAAATCCTTAAGGCGCAACGCGATCTCGCTTATCTCCATTGCGTCCATCCTGAGTATCTCCACGGCATCTTCGATGTGGAGATAGCCGTCCCTTCCTCCCGGCCCTGTAGCGCTTTCAAGAACCCCTCCGATCCGAAGCTGTTTTCCGTTCACCGAGCCGTCCTTATTGGTGGCGATGATCACGATCGTGTCGCCCACATTCAATTTCATCCCTCTTGCGATCAACTCAGGTATGACAACTTCGCCTTTCCTGATCGCCTTTTCGCCCTCCAGTATCCTCGAAGCGAGGAGGGGGACCGTTTTCAGCTCCTTCTCAGGGTATACCCCGTTGAGCCTTATATTGGTTGTCTCCGTGAAACTGCTGAACATGCCGCCGAATTTTATCCTCGGCGAGTAGGCTGCGATCTCGGGCATCCCCTGGAACATCTTCTCCAGCTTTGCCATAGCCTCTGGCTTTATATTCAGCGTAAGGGGCAGATTATCGATCGAAGCCACGTATCCTTTGCGGTGGATCTGGAGATGACCGAGCATGGAATCGGTGATCTGGCCTATGATCATATTCTTAAACGAACCCGATACGGCTACGAAAGCAAGAACAAACAGGACACCGATGGCAATGAGCGATGCGGTGAGAACCGTCCTTCTCCTGTAGCGCCTTAAGTTCCGCAGGGCTATTTTAAAGAGATTACCCATTGCCGTTGCCTCCTTTTGCCTGCCTGCCCGCGATCGCCCCATCCACAAGGGTATATATGATCTCCGCCTCTCCCACGATCTTCTGGTCATGGGTGGAGAAAATGAAGGTCGTTTTGAACTCGTCCCGCATCTTTTTCATCAGGTCGATGATCATATAGGCGGTCTTTGAATCGAGGTTTGCCGTGGGCTCATCGGCGAGGACAAGCTTCGGGTTCGTTACAAGCGCCCGCGCCACTGCTACTCGCTGCTTCTGGCCTCCTGATATCTGGTCAGGGTATTTGTCTTTCTGGTCCAGCATCCCTACTGCATCAAGGAGCTTCCTGACCCTTTCCTCCCGTTCCGCCGCCGCCACGCTCTGGACCATAAGCAGGGGGTATTCAATATTTTCGTAGACGGTGAGGACGGGCATGAGGTTGAAATCCTGAAAGATAAAACCGATATGCTCCCCACGGAAGGCTGCGCCCTGCCTGCGATCGAGGCCGGCCACGTCGGAGCCGGCGACGGTGAGCGTTCCCTCTGTGGGCTTGTCGAGGCAGCCGATGAGATTGAGAAGGGTTGTCTTCCCACTCCCCGAGGGACCCACAAAAGAGACGAACGAGGCCGGCTCTATTACAAAGTTCACCCCGTTCAATGCCCTGATCGCAACCTCGCCGACCAGATAATCTTTGCTTACGTTTTCTGCCTTTATCAGTTCCATAGCTTCCTCCATAGGCTGAACGCTTTCCATAAAATACATCAATAACCAACAATAACCATTTTATTCATTTTTTTCAATATCCCGCCAAGCCAAGTTTCGGCAATCTTTTCCAAAGAGAGAGTGACGGGTCGACAATTTTGTCGGGCAAGGGGCGCTGCCGTTAGTGTGTTTGGCGTATAGAACGATCGCTGGATATTGCGTCGAATGGCTGGTATACTCATGATAGATGCATTAAGGGGAGGCAGAACATGTCTATATTTCAAGTGATAGGCTGAGTTACCTGAGTTGATCCCAACGCACCGACAGTTAGTCGGCGTACAATCAGGTTCATTGATGGAACGCAGGTTGCGGTTACCAATCTCCATGAGATAATGGCGGAACTTTATGCGGTCGGAAGAAAGGCAAATAGACGAACCGCGGATGAGATCATTGCCGGATTGGAAGCCATGGGCAATTATGTCCCCACATCAGAGGTCACCCGGCGAGATTACAGGAATGTCCTGCTGAAGGAATATGAGGAGTTTATTGAGGTGCACGACAGAGAAAAAGACAAAAAGATGCCGCCAAATGCCCCTGAAGGAGGAACGGGCCAATGACCGGCACAATCATTTTTGCGTAACCGGCGCCTGCCCTTCTGCTGCGCCAGTCGGCGGTATGATGATCGGACAGGTCGCGGCACAGGAATAGAAAATAATGCCCGAAAAAATGATAAGCGAAATGATGATAAGCCGTTTCATTGGTTTCTCCTTTTTTCATTTTTTCAGCTTCTGAAGCGCCTGTATAATGTCGAACCCGCCCACAAAGGTTTCCTTCTTCCCGTCCTTTTCGATCACGCATGACGGAGTTGCCTTTGCTTTGTCGTCACGGAGGGATCTTATGAACATATCGAATGTCGGCTTGACATCAAAGGATTTGATCTTAATCCCCTTTGTGTTCAGGAATGCCTCCAGCTTGGCGGCATCATCAATTTTCTGATTCGAGGCCTCTATGAGCGCGTTCCTCACTGCAAGCCCGTGCCCGAGATCCTTTTTCTCATTGAGGGCGTATAAAAAATAGCGGGCATAGAGAGATGAGAGCTGATAGAAGGGGGTGTCGATGAAAGTGAACGTAACGATGTTATTCTTAACGAGGGCAGTAACCACCGGCTCAAGTGAAGGCGCCATCTCCTTGCAGGGAGAGCAGAAATAATCAGTGTAGAGCCTCACGGCTGTCTTCCCGTTTCCAAAGGCCGAAAGCGGGCTATCGTCCGCATAGGCCGGCGTAGCAGAACCTCTGAAGACAATAGAGAACAAAACAAGCGCGGCGACCATGGCTGCTACGATGAGTCTTTTCCTCTTCCAATCGCAGTTCACAATAAATTGCAGCACGAGCGCAGCCGCGAATGCCAGGCAATAATCGCAGTAGGTGGCGTACCAGATCTGAAACCCCACGAGATAAGCCTCTATACCCACCCCGGCAGAAAGCAAAATGATCAAAAGCGTGTCCTTTTTCAAAATGGCGAGCGCGATCAAGGCCGCCATGTAACCGATACCGATATACTGCAACGGAATACCGAAAATATCCCCCCTCAGGTATGAGCACGCATCGCCGCAGATACTGTAGTAATACTCAATGGCAATGGCGGCGAGGGCAAGAATAATCGTGATAATATATCGTTTCGATCGGATAAATTGGATCATGTTGTTCTCTCCGGCCCTGGCCATGATCAAGCCTCCAACCCGCGGATCCATTCTTCTGTCGTACGCCTTATCTCGTCCCTAACCTTTCTCGTCCGTTCAAGCCGTTCTTCGTGGGCGCCGGTGAAGGCAGCAGGGTCTTCAAAGCTCCAGTGGATCGTCTTTGCGACGAGCCCCGGGAAGATCGGGCACGTCTCCGCGCTCGTCGCATCGCAAACGGTCACCACATAGGAGAACAGCTCTCCTTCCTTGAAGAGGTCGAAGACGTTCTTCGTTTTATTCCGTGAGATGTCGATGCCTATCTCTTTCATGGCCTCTATGGCAAGGGGGTTGAGAGTGCCCGGTTCAAGGCCTGCGCTGTGGCCTTCAAACCTGTCCCCCGCAAGGCTGTTCAAAAATGCCTCTGCCATCTGGCTTCGCGCACTGTTGTGGACGCACACGAACAAGACCCTCTTTTTCTCCATCATTCCCCTCCCTTTATCACAGATAATTCGCCAGCGCTGATGTCAGGATGTCCTTCAGCAAACCGTCGTGAGGCAAGGAAGCTCGGTCTTTTGCGAAGCAAAAGTTCCGAAGCTGAACGCGAGCGAATGTAGCCGCAGGAGCGGAATGAGCGTGTTTGCGGGGACATCCCGACATCAGCGCTTGTCCTATGTGAAAAACTTTGTTCATCTATTTCCTGCAATTATAATAGCAGACTCCCAGCGGCGTCTCAACGGCATATGGAAAATATTTTCTCTTTATCCATAATGAGAGGTGGACAAGGTTGATGAGCACCGGCACCTCTACGAGCGGCCCTATAACGGCGGCGAACGCCTGCCCGGAATTGATCCCAAAAACGGCAACTGCCACGGCGATGGCGAGCTCAAAGTTGTTCGATGCCGCGGTAAAGGAAAGCGTGGCGGCCTGCCCATAGTGCGCCTTCGCCTTCGCGCTCATGTAGAATGAAACAATGAACATGACGAGGAAATAGATGAGAAGCGGTATGGCGATGCGCACCACGTCGAGGGGGATCTTGACGATGTATTCTCCTTTCAGGGAGAACATGACGAGGATGGTGAAAAGAAGGGCGATCAAGGTGATGGGGCTGATCTTGGGAATGAACCTCTCGTGGTACCATGTCTTGTCCTTTACCTTGATCAGGA
>DIFC01000004.1:0-632 GCA_002418945.1 Deltaproteobacteria bacterium UBA5758
TTCCGGCTATTCACTATCGACCATCCATCGCCCCCTCATATCCCTTGACTTTTCACCCACTGTACCATAATCTTTTTCCATGCGGAAACTTGCGATAGGCATGTTCGATTCGGGCGTCGGCGGGCTCACGGTGCTCAAAGAGGTGAAGGCGCTCCTGCCCCGTGAGCACATCGTCTACTTCGGCGACACTGCGCGCCTGCCTTACGGGAACAAATCGCCCCAGACCGTCACGAAGTATACCCTTGAAAGCGCGCTGTTCCTCCTGACCAAGGGGATAAAGCTCCTTGTCATTGCCTGCAACACCTCATCGGCCTTCGCCCTGAACATCCTTCAGAAAAAGCTGCCCATCCCTGTTGTCGGCGTTATCGACCCCGGCGCAAAAGAAGCGGTGGGCCACACAAAAAAGGACAGGATAGGCGTCATCGGCACAAAAGGCACGATAAAGAGCATGGCATACGAGAGGTCAATCAAAAGGCTGAGCCCTCGTGCTGCAGTCATCTCGCGGGCTTGCCCGCTCTTTGTCCCCATCGTGGAAGAGGGCCTGGAGAACGACGAGGTGGCGCACCTGATGGCAGAGAAATACCTCGAAGCGCTGAAGCGGTCGGACATCGACGTCCTCGTCATGGGCTGCA
>DIFC01000004.1:659-25495 GCA_002418945.1 Deltaproteobacteria bacterium UBA5758
CGATCGTTCATACGGGCCGGGAGACCGCAAAAGAGGTAAGGGATGTCCTGGAAAAGAGACAACTCCTGAACGATAAGGCCAAAGGCAGGTGCGAGTATTTCGTGACCGACGCGCCGGAGGCCTTCGAAGAGATCGGCGGCCGCCTCCTCGGTGAGCGGCTTTCACGCGTCAGGTCCCTTAAGAACCTCGACTTCAAAGATTTTCTCCTCTCTTCATGATCGTTCATGTCGCCTTACCGATCCCGGTAACAAAAAGATTCTCCTATGTTGCGTCCGACGAATGGCGGCCTTACATAAGGCAATATGGCAGGGTTGCCGTTCCTTTCCACAACAAAATTTTGACGGGGTTTGTCGCTGGCCTCGAAGAGGGAGCCGGTCCGGGGCTCAAAGAGATCATCGAGGTGCTCGACCCCTTCCCCCTTCTTACCGCCCCCCTTGAAGGCCTTGTGGAATGGGCGTCGCGCTATTATATTGCTCCCTTGGGTGTTGTCCTGAAATACGCGCTGCCCCTGCCCCTTCATATTGAACGCTATCTTTGCGTCAGGGCAAACAAGAAATCCCTGGAGGCCCTCGACGGCATGCCCTTCCGCAAGGCGGCAAAGGCCGCCGGTAATGTTGCCCTTCTGCAGCACCTCAAGGAGGGTTCCGCCACGCTTTTTGACTCATTGACGGGCATGGATTTCCTGCCGGCCGACACCATGGCGGGAGACGGTGCAGGCGGAGAGAAGATGCTTTATGCCGGGGCAATTTCAAGCCGCCTTGAAAGATACCTCCAGCTTATCTCAACTTATCTGGAAAAAGGCTGCAACGTAATGATGCTTCTCCCGGACTACTTTTCCACGGGTGCCTATTTTTACCGCACCCTTTCAGCGGCATTCAGAGACCGCGTCTTTTGGTACGGCTCATCGATACCGTTAAAAAAAAGGATGGAAGCATATTTCAGGGTCAGGCAGGGTGGCGGGCACCTTGTACTTGGCAACAAAAGCGCTGTTTTTCTTCCTGTTAACAGGCTTTCTTGCATCATCGTGGAAAGGGATGAAGAAGACGAGTACAGAAACGAGGAGGGGTTCAGGTTCAATCCGCCTGTCGTTGCAATACAAAGGGCGGGGATTGAAAAGACCGGGCTTTTGATCGGCAGCGCTTCCCCGTCGATCGAATCATACCGCGATGCCCGGGAAAAGAGGTTTGTTTTTATTGACAATGAATGGCTCGCGGAAAGACATTACGACGAAAATGTACATGAGGTAAACGGCGCATCATATGGTGCGATGCTTGATGAATTGGCGGCTGCGGCAGGCAAGATACTCGAGCGCGGGGAAAGCGTTGCAATCTTCACCCCCAGGAAAGACTACGGGTCCTTTATTCAGTGCGCTGAGTGCAAAAAGGTCTTCCTGTGCCCCCGGTGCGAAGGGGTATTGAGCTACCACAAAGAAACGGGAAGGCTTACATGCAGCAACTGCGTAAGGGATTTTGCCTTCGAGGAACAATGCCGCCATTGCGGTGGGAACATAATACGCTTCGGCCAGATAGGCGCCGAATATATAGAGGAACACCTTAAGGGGGTCTTCCCTCAACATCCCGTTGCAAGGCTTTCCGTTGATGCCGGGAAAAAGGGGGCAAAAAACCCTCTCCCTTCCCGAAAGCAACCATATATCCTTATTGGAACCCAGCCTCTCTCTAAATTATATGACGTTCATGTCCATACGCTTATGCTTTTTGAATGGGAAGACATGCGGCGCATGGCCGGGTACAGGTCTGACGAGAAGATGTTCCACGTCCTTATTAATCTTCTTGACGCCCTCACCCCCTGCGAGGTCTTCTTTTTTATGGACAGCAGGAAAAAGGTGAATCCCGCATATTTTTTTGACATGGATGGGTTCTACACAGACGAATTAAACAAGAGGAAGAGTGCCGACTTCCCTCCATTTACGAGGGTGTTCCTGGTAGAAGTAGTGAAAAAAACAAAAGCAACAGGGCTGCTGTTTGTACAGAGAATAAAAGAGGCGTTGGTGCAGCAGGGCCTCATCGATCTCATGACGGGCCCTCTGACGCAAAGGAAAAAGGCATACAGGTGGAAGATGATCCTGAAGGGAAACGATGAGGTCCTTTATAAAACCCTCCTGGAAATATACGACATGCCCGGTGTGCGCGTCGAGGTAGACCCGCCGAACATATAAATAAATTCGAAGCACGAAACGTAATGCAAGCATGATATCCTATCTTTGTTCTTGTCATTATTGTTCTTACGGTATGGCATGTCTTATGGCAACAAAAAAGGGCGGGAAGACCCGCCCTTTTGCTGTATGCAAAGATACTACTTCTTTGCCGGCGGTGCCGGGGGTGTTGCAGGTGTTGCCTTTGTCTCTGGTCCTCCCGGTGCTGCAGGTTTTGCAGGCTCGGCCTTTGCCGGGGCGCCTTTCTTCGGCGCTTTCGCCTTCTTTTCCTTTTTCGCCTTCTTTTCCTTTGCCGGTTTCTCTGCCTTCTCTACCTTCGCGGGCTGCTCCACCTTCGCTGCGGGCTTCTCCACCTTCGCTGCAGGCTTATCGGCTGCGGGCGGTTTCGGGGCGTCTTTCGGCGCCTGCGCGAACACCGTTGTAACGAATGCCACGCTGATCAGAATTGCGAGTGCGATCATGAAAACTTTCTTCATATCTTTTCACCTCCTCTCCTTTATGGTTTGATTCTTTATGTTGCAATTAAATGCATTTACCGTGCCAGCATCATAACCTATTAAATATAAACAACATTATAAAAATGGGGGATCGTTAACGCCTGCAATAGTCGGATATTTCCGACCAAAATAAGGCGGGTTAGTCGGATATTTCCGAATGGACTTTTCTCGGATGTCTTATTGCTTGGGACAAATGCCTTCCCTGTCCTGCCTTTGCCTTATAATCATAAAGCCCGAGATCTCTGAGCTTTCCTATTCCGACGAAAAATGTGTCCCTGTTGATCCCGAGCCTTTCGATGATCTCCTTTGGTTCAAGCTGCTCATGATATTTATCGTCCAATGGGTCAAGCCTGGTAAGGTAGAGATAAAGGCGGTACTCTGCCGCGGTAAGTTTGGCGTCTATGAGATAGTCTATGGAAGAACGCAATTTCCCGATAGGCGAATCGGGCAAGCTGCCGTGCTTTACCTCTTCGGGCACATGGTCGATGCCGATCACATCGTCGTCGCACATCACGTAAGCCCTTTCGATCACCGATTCAAGCTGCCGCACATTGCCGGGCCAGGAATAGCTCAAAAGCGCCTGGAGCGTGCCTGTATCAAGGGTCTTTTTTGTTCCGTGGCTCTCGTTAAGCTTCTTGAGAAAGTGTTCGATCAAAAGCGGTATGTCCGTTGCCCTTTCCCGAATCGGCGGGATGGAAAAGGCGATGACGTTCAGGCGGTAATAGAGATCTTCCCTGAACCGCCCTTTTGTTATCTCATCTTCAAGCCTCTTGTTCGTTGCGGCGATGATCCGCACGTCCAGCTTGATCGTCTCTTTTCCCCCTATCCTCCGTATCTCTTTCTCCTGGATGGCCCTTAGCAATTTTGCCTGTGTGCTTAACGTGAGGTCTCCTATCTCATCCAGAAAGAGCGTGCTGCTGTTCGCCTGCTCAAAGAGCCCGTTGTGCCGGGAAAATGCACCGGTAAAGGCGCCCTTCTCGTAGCCAAAGAGCTCGCTCTCCAGGAGGGTCTCCGGGATCGCCGCACAGTTTATGGCAAAAAAGGGTTTATTTTTTCTGGGGCTGTTGTAGTGAATGCTCTTTGCAAAAAGCTCCTTTCCTGTGCCGCTTTCTCCATAGATAAGGACCGTGGAACCGGTAGGCGCCACCCTGTGGACGATCTTATACAGCGACTCCATGCTCCCGTGGACGCCCACAATGTTGTCAAGATGGAACCTGTCAACAAGCTGATCCTTCAACATAATATTGTCTTTCAGCAGTCTCACCTGGTTCATCGCGTTGTTGATCACGAGAAGGAGCTGATCTTTTTCAAAAGGCTTTTCGAGATAATAGAAGGCGCCGAGCTTCGTCGCCTCTACCGCAGAGGGTATGGACCCGAAGGCCGTGATGATAATGACGTGGCAGAGCTTGTTGAGCGCCTTCGCCTCCTTCAGCACCTCTGTACCGTCAATGTCGGGAAGCCTCAGGTCGGTCAGGACAAGATCAAAATTGCCGGCCTTGAGGATGTCGATGGCCCTTTTCCCGCACTCTACGTCCTCAATGTAAAACCCTTCCTTCGTGAGGATCGTCCTGATGATCCCCCGCTGGTTATTGTCGTCCTCTACAACGAGGATACTCCCCCTGTCATGCTTCATGAGCGGGTATCCTGAGCTTCATCGTTGTGCCTTTCCCCACGGTGCTTTCCAGTGTTATCGTTCCCCCGTGCTCCTCGATGAACCGTTTTGTGATGGCGAGTCCCAGCCCGATGCCGAATTTCTTCGTTGAATAGTAAGGTTCAAAGACCTTCTGCAGGTCGTCGCTTTCGATCCCGGCTCCCGTATCGGTGACGGCGATGTATGAGAAGGAATCCTCTTTTCCGCATCTGATCATCACAAGCCCTTTTTCTTCTTCTATTGCCTGAACGGCGTTCAATATAAGATTTATCAGGCATATCCTTATATACTCCCTGTCGCAGTAAACCTGCAACCTGTTTTCACTGCATTGAATCTGCATCGTGATGCCGCTCCTCACTTTGTCCTTCACGATAGACAGCGCCTCGTTGACCAGCGCCTCAGGGGACACCCACTCCCTGTTAAGCGTTATGGTTTTTCCCAGAAAAAGGAAGTTGTGTATCAGTTCGTTGACCCGGTATATCTCTTTCAGCAGGCTGTCGAGCAGTGCCTTCAGGTCCTCTTTGTCGCCGATCTCTGATTCCGCCACCCTCTCCTTGATGTGTCCTATTGAGAGCGTAAGAAAATTGAGGGGGTTTCTTATCTCATGGGCTATGCCTGACGAGAGCTGTCCGATCATTGAAAGTTGCTCCGTCTTTTTCAGCTTCTCTTCCAGCTCCTTGCGCTCGTCAAGCTTCTCCACCATCTCATTGAAGCTCCTGACAAGCACCCCTATCTCGTCCTTGCGGTCTACCTCCCTTATCTTTACCAGCTCCCCTTCGGCGATCTTCCTGCTTGCGTTGGCAATCTTCTTGATCGGCTCGGTATATTTTTCTGCGAGGATGAGGCAGATGATGATGCCTATGCCGAAGGCAAAGATCATGCTGAGGATCCTCTTGATCTGATTTCTGCCCTGCAACAACCGGTAGTCGTCGAGGGCTATGTTTATGTGGATGTATCCGATATTCTGCCCCTTGATGGAGACGGGGGTGATCACATTATAGAGCCTCTGCGGTTCTTTCTTGCTCTCCTCGCCGAGCCTTGCCGTTATCATGAGGTCTTTCTTGCGCCAGCTCTTTTTCTCTCCGACCTTCGCAACGGTCCCTATCATCTTCGGGTTCGAGCTGGCGATGACCTCTGCCGTATCGCTGACGATGGATATCTCTTTAATTCCCTTCTTGTTGAGCATATCGACGTAGCTTTTCAATCTCTGGGTGCTGTCCCCCCTGTAGGTGAGCTCTTCCACGCTTATCTGTATGGCCTTGGTAATGTCGTCAATGTTTTCGCTGAGCTTGTCAAGGAGCTTATCTTCGGCTTGAGAGTAAATGATGGTCAGGGAGCTCACCGATATTACGAGAAGAAAAAGGAGGATAACGAGAAGCTGCGTCTTCAGCGAGAGGCTTCGGAAGACGCTCTTTACCGACGCATAGAGGTTTTTTCCTTTCATCGTCTTATCCTCTTGTAATCTTCCCGCCTTTATCTGCGAGGCAGCAATCGATCCTCTCTATTATAATATCTTTCGGGATCAGATGGAATATGTCCTTCAGCGGGGGGCCGCTCTTTCTTCCCGTGAAGAGTATCCTCAAAATCATGAAGAGCTCTTTCCTTTTGAGCCCTGCCTTCCCTTCCGTTGCCTTGATCAGCCCATCGAAGGGGACAGTATTGTTCATGGCGAGCAGTTCTTTTAATCCCTGCGCGAAGCCGTCCGGCAGACCGGTCTGCGATAGGTATGCCCGGCCCTCCTCGTCCACGTCGGCGCCTTCGAAGATGCGCAGATATTCTTTCATCTCCTTCAGGGTCGAAACGTTTTCCCGCAAAGCCAGGACCTTGTCTCTGTACTCCCCCCGAAGGCCCAGTTCTTCCATGATCTCTTCAGGGTCGGCGCTTCTCAGGTATTCCTTGCTGAACCAGATCAGCTTGTCGATGTCGAATATGGTGTCGGACGGGGAAAAAGACGACAGGGAAAAGGTCTCCGCGAGTTCACCCACGCTCAGGATTCCCTGCGGAATGCTTCTTCCCAGGACGCCGAGGTAATTTGTAAGCGCAGCGCTGAGAATTCCCATTTCACGGAAATCTCGCACGCTTGTTGCGCCGTGCCTCTTGCTCAACGGCTTCCGGTCATTCCCGAGAAGAAGCGAATGGTGCGCGTATTGAGGCGGTGTTTTGCCGAGCGCCTCAATAAGCATGATCTGCTTGGGGGTGTTCGGCACATGGTCTGCGCCCCTGATGACGTGGGTGATGCCCATCTCTGCATCGTCCACGGCAGCGGCAAAGTTGTATGAAGGGACTCCCGACTGTTTTAAGAGAATAAAATCATCTACTGCGTGGTGCGGAAAGTGAAGGACGCCGCAGATTCCGTCAGTCCAAGATACAGGCCTTGCTGATGACCTGAATCTAACAACAAAAGGTCTTCCTTCCCCTTCGAGCCGCCCCCTGTCCGCCGGCGACAGCTCCCTGCAGGTCCCGTCATATCTCGGCGGATTCCCTTTCCTCAAGGCCTCTTTTCGCTTTCTTTCGAGCTCTTCCTCCGTGCAGTAGCACTTGTAGGCACTGCCCTTGTCAAGAAGCTCTTCTGCGTATACGTGGTAGACCGCCAGCCTGTCAGTCTGCCTCACCGGGCCTTCATCCCAGGAGATCCCAAGCCATTTCAGGTCATCCAGGATGGACCTTTCATAATCCTCAGTAGATCTCTCAATGTCCGTATCTTCGATGCGGAGAACGAACGCTCCCTGTTCCTTGCGCGCGAAGAGACAGTTCGTCAGCGCTGTTCTCGTATTCCCGACATGAAGGTGGCCCGTGGGGCTCGGAGCAAATCTCACCCTAACCATAAATAAACCTGTATTCCGGCTGTCATACCTCTTGGCTTGTTTCAAGGAGCGCGACTGCGTGAACGGCGATGCCTTCTTTTTCGCCGATGATGCCGAGCCCTTCTGCGGTTTTTCCCTTTACGTTCACCATTCCTTTGCCTATCCCCATAATATGGGCAAGATTTCTTCTGATCACTTCCCTATGGTGGACTATCTTTGGCTCTTCCGCGATGACCACGGCATCTATATTGACGATCCTGAGCCTTCTTCGCCTCATTATGTCAACAACAAAGGAGAGTATCTTCTCGCTGCTTATGCCCCTGATCGACTCGTCATCATTGGGAAAATGGAAACCGATGTCTGCTACTGCCATTGCGCCGAGGATAGCGTCGCAGATGGCGTGGATAAGAACGTCCCCGTCGGAATGGCCCAGAAGGCCCTTTTCGTGCGGTATCTCAACTCCTCCGAGATAAAGGCTTCTCCCCTCTACAAGGCGATGAAAATCATACCCTATGCCTATTCTCATATATTGCCCTTGAGCTGTGAGAGCATGCCCCTTGCGATAATAAGATCTTCCGGAGTGGTTATTTTGATGTTATAGGGAGAACCTTCGATGACCTTCACCTTTTTTCCCATATGCTCCAGAAAGGTTGCGTCGTCATATCCGTAAAGCTTCTTTGCGGCCCCTTCCTTGTACGCCCTTGCAATGAGGTCGTACTTGAACGTCTGCGGGGTCTGCACGTGCCAGAGAGAGTCTCTCTCCAAGGTTTTCTGGACAAAGCCCTCTTTTGAAACAACCTTGATCGTGTCTTTCACGGGGAGCGCAGGGATTACAGCATCGAACATCTCCATAAGAAAGATGCCCTTATCAATAAAAGACGGTGAGACGAAGGGCCTTGCGCCATCGTGGATAATGACAATATCGCAAGGGTTTTCGATGGCTTCAAGGCCGTTCCTTACAGAATCCTGGCGAAGTCTTCCGCCGATAACCAGCTTCAGGATTTTATTGAAATGGTATGTTTCAAGGATCTCCTCCTGGATCGTTGGAAGGTCCTTCTGGTTCACAACAAGATATATGCCGTCTACCGCACGGCATTCTTCAAAGATCTGGAGGGTGTGCACTATTATGGGCTTATTGTCGATAAGCAGGAACTGCTTGTTTGTAGCTGTCCCCATCCTCTTCCCTGCGCCGCCCGCAAGGATGATTGCCAGCGTCCTCATAGATTATCTGGCCTGTTCCTTTAGTTGGTATTCGTCAGGAAAATAGAATTCCTTCTCGGCATGCTCTTTCAGCTTCGCGAAGATCATACGGCCTGATGTGGTCTGAAGCACGCTCGTAACAACTACATCAATGGATTTGCCGAGCAGCCTCTTTGCGTCATCGACAACGACCATGGTGCCGTCGTCGAGATAGCCGATGCCCTGGCCGTGCTCTTTCCCTTCCTTGAGAACCTTGACGTTCATCTGTTCGCCCGGCAGCATTGCGGGCCTTAAAGAAGCGGCAAGCTGGTTCATGTTGAGCACTTCTATTCCCTGGAGCTCTGCTACCTTGTTCAGGTTATAGTCGTTCGTCAATATCTTGCCGGTCAGCTTCTTTGCAAGGGCTATCAGCTTCGTGTCCACGTCTTTCAGCTTCGGAAAATCATAGTCCACGATCTTGACCTTGACGAATGTTTGTTTTTGCAGCCTGTGGAGCACATCGAGGCCCCTCCTCCCCCTTGTCCGCTTCACCGTATCGCTGTGATCCGCGATGTGCTGGATCTCGTAAAGGACGAACTGGGGAATAACAAAGGTCCCTTCAATAAACCCGGTTTCACAGATGTCTGCTATCCTGCCGTCAATGATGGTGCTGGTATCAAGGATCTTCACATCCTCGTCGTTCTCTATCCTGTCAAGGAGGGGGATCTTCGAAAGGTCAAGGGTCTTGCTCTTTTCCTTCCCTATCCTGAAGCCGATATAGCCCATAACGAAATAAAAGAGGATATATATCGGCAACGTTATGGGTATGTCTTTGATGAGCGCCAGAAGAAGTCGGGAGATAAAAAGATCTGCGACGACGAGACTAATGGTCGTGCCCAAAAGACTGCCGAAGATGATCTTCAGGGGGATATCCTTCAGCTTCTCTTCCAGTTTCAGGACGATATAACCGAAGCCGATGCCCAGGACTGCGCCGAGCGTTGCCCAGAGGGTGTTGGCAAAGATCTCTTTTAATATGAAATACCCGGAGATTGTGGTGACGGTAACAAGAATTATCTGAATCAACAGATCCAAAGTCAGGCCTTATGATTATTGTGGTTATTAGAGAAGATCTTCTCGAGCTCCTTCTCTATCTTTTCCTCGTTCGTGGCAAGCGCGATAGAGAGCTCTTTCTTAATGAGGTTCCTCGCTGTCTCGAACATCTTCTTTTCCCCAAAGGAAAGTTCTTTCCAATGCTTCAGGCTGTATAATTCCTTTAACACCGTGGCGACTTCGAAGATGGAGCCGCTCTTGATCCTCTCCATATAATCTTTGTAGCGCCTGTTCCATGGGGAGCTATCATGGACCATGTTTTTATCTTTCAGGATCTCATAAACCTTCTTCACCTGACCGGAGGCGATAACCGCCCTGAGTCCCGCGTTGTTGGCGCCGTCAACGGGGATCATAATGGTCATGTCAGTATCGAGAATCCTGATTATGTAAAAAGACTGTTTCGTGCCTGAAAATGCCTTTTCTTCAATTGACTCTATTTTCCCAACACCGTGACCTGGATAAACAGCGATTTCTCCTATATGAAACATCATGCCTCCAATCGACGATTGTTGTTGTGATATTTTTCGTCTTCCTATTATACCATAAACATGGAAAAGAATTCAATAAGTATTTGTTTTCATATCATTATTTTGTATACAATAGCGCTACCGGCATGCGAATGCGCCGGAATCGCAGCCCGTACGCCGCAGGGCAGGGGGCGCGCCATGATTGTAGATGGAAAAGATCAGGCTTGTTTCTTCTGAAGTTCCTGCAGCCTGTACTTAAGATCGTTGACAAGCCTGGCAAGCCCCTTTTCCGTAGCTATGTCGAGGGCGGTCTTTCCATGATTGTTCTTTGCGGTGATGTCCGCTCCCCTTGCCACGAGGAGGTTGGCCATCCCCACGTACTTACCGGTAATTGCACAAATAAGAGGTGTGTCGCCCTGCCGGTCCGTTATGTTTATGTCGGCCCCGCTTCCTATAAGGAGGTTTGCGGCCTCGATCTGGCCGCTCTTGCAGGAACACATAAGGGGGGTATCGCCATTTGAGTCCTTAACGTTCACCTCGGCGCCCCTTGAGGTCAACAGGCGTATAACTCCCATATGCTTGTTCCAGCAGGCATACATAAGGGCGGTCAATCCCTGTTTGTTTTTGATATTATAGTCGGCGCCGTTGTCTATAAGTATCCTTGCGGTGTCGGTGAACCCGTTTATTGCCGCGTACATGAGCGGCGTGGAGCCGTTCTTGTCTTCAGCATTGACCTCGGCGCCCTTGTCGATAAAGAGCGCCGCACTTTCAACGTCGCCCTGCTCGCAGGCCTTGAACAACTGCTCAGCGTACGTGTTGCTCATCAATATAAGTATACACCACCTGTCAAAAAAATACCCTCCTCCTCCTTTTCCCGCCGCAAGAAAGGCGCGGTTTTTGCGGTAAGCATGTAACGCATTGATATTGCTAGCAATAAAATTCATTGATGAATGTCGTGTTTTTCATTATAATCACTAAAAGTTTTTTTCGGAGGGAATCCTTTTGGTCAAAACAAGATTTGCGCCAAGCCCTACAGGCAATCTCCATATTGGTGGGGCCAGGACCGCGCTTTTTAATTACCTCTTTTCAAGGCACAATGGCGGCGTATTTGTGCTGAGAATCGAGGACACCGACATAGAGCGCTCTAAAGAGGTATACGTGGAAGACATCCTCCAGGGACTTGGCTGGCTCGGCATAGAGTGGGACGAAGGCCCTCATTTCCAGAAAGAGAGAATGGAGATCTACCGGGAGCATGCCCACCGGCTTCTCAAAGAAGGTCACGCCTATAAGTGTTATTGCTCGGCGGAGACGCTCGAAGAAAAGAGAAAGATCGCGTTAAAGGAAGGAAAAAAACCGACCTACGACAGGACGTGCAGGGACGGGAAGGCCCAAAACAACGATGCGCTCTACGTTATACGGTTCAAGGCCCCGCTCACCGGCGAAGTAAGCTTCAACGATCTTGTCAGGGGCACCATCTCCTTCCGGTGCGAAGAGCTCGACGACCTTGTTATCCTGAGAAGCGACAACACCCCTACATACAACTTCACCGTTGTCATTGATGATGCCCTCATGGGCATCACTCATATCATGCGGGGGGACGACCATATCAACAACACCCCCAGACAGATCCTCATTTACAGGGCGCTCGGCTACCCGATACCGGAATTCGCCCACGTGCCCCTCATACACGGTAAGGACAGGGCGCGCCTCAGCAAGCGCCATGGGGCCACATCTCTCCTCGAATACAGAAAAGAGGGGTTCCTGCCCGAAGCGCTCATGAATTACCTCGCAAGGCTTGGTTGGGCCCACGGGGATCAGGAGATCTTTTCAAGAGGGGATCTGATAGAGAGGTTTGACCTCCCGAATGTCGGCAAGTCCCCGGCGATCTTCGATATGGACAAGCTGCTGTGGCTTAACGGCCACTACATCAAAACGCTTCCCCTTGAGGACATCGCGGAAAGGCTCGTTCCGTTTCTTGAGGGCCTCGGTCTGAACATATCAAACCGGGATATGCTCGTGCCTATCGCGGCCAATTTAAAAGACAGGGCAAAGACGCTGAAAGAGATGGCGCAGATGGCGGCCTTTTTCTTTCTTGACGACATAGTTTACGAAGAGGCTGCGAGACAAAAATTCCTGACGCCGGCAACGAAACCTGTGCTTGAGGATTTTTTAGAGGGCTTCAAGGGCCTTCAGTCGATCGACGAGGATGAGCAAAAAAGACTGGTAGAAAATTTGGCCCGCGATCACAACGCGAAGCTCGTAAATGTGATACAGCCCATAAGGGTCTCGCTGTGCGGCAGGACGGTGAGCCCGGGGATATTCGAGGTAATCGGCATCCTCGGAAGAGAAACTGTTGAGAAGAGATTGCGCAGGGCGATCGAAACAATATCATGAGATTATTAAGGCTAGAACTTTTTGGTTTCAAATCCTTTCTGAACAGAACCGTTTTTCAGTTCGGCGACGGCATCACGTCTATCGTCGGGCCGAACGGCTGCGGCAAAAGCAATATCGTTGATGCCATCGTCTGGGCGCTCGGTGAGCGGGGGACAAAATCTTTAAGGATCAAAGACATGGGGGATGTGATCTTCCATGGGAGCAACGGCAGAAGACCCGTCAACATCGCCGAGGTCTCCGTCGATCTCACAGACGGGAGCAGAGAGGTCAATGTCAAGAGAAGGATATACAGGGACGGCACCAATGAATACTACCTTAACGGCAGCATCGTAAGGCTCAAGGATATTCACGACACATTCCTCGGCACGGGGGTCGGCGCAAATACCTATGCGATCATAGAGCAGGGCAAAATAGAGAACTTCGCCCAGATGAAGCCTATAGAAAGAAGGGTCGTCGTAGAAGAGGCAAGCGGCATCACGAGGTTTGAAGAGAAAAAACGGGAAGCAATAGGCAGGATGGAAGAGGTAAGCACAAACCTCAACAGGGTGGAAGACATTTACAGCGAGGTGACGAAATCATTCGAAAAGGCGGAAGGAGAGTGGCAAAGGTGGAGGGCATACAAAGAGCTTGCCGACAAGCTCCACGAGATAGACAGGCACATCCTTCTTCAGGGCTACTCGCGGCTGACAAAGCGCATCGGGAAGATCATCGAAAGACAGCAGGAGATCGAGGAAGAGGAATGCAAGGAAGAGGAAGGCAAGGAAAAGCTGAAACAGGAATTGGGGGCAAAGGACGCCGAATTCTCATTGACCGACAATATCATACGCCAGCTTGAGATCGACACAAAGGGCCTGGAGAAGGATATGGAGGGAAGGCTCGTCGAGATCGACTACATCAGGGAAGAAAAGGGGCGGCTTGAGAAGCAGGGGCTGTCTCTGGCGGAAGAAAAAGCGGTTCTGATGGCGCGGGCAGACTCATACAGGAGCGATATCGAGGACCTGAGCCGGCAAATCAAGGATTATGGTCTGGATTTAACAAAAGAAGAAGAAGGGGAGCTGCGGCTCCGCGAGGCCACCGAGGGGTTGAAGGCAAGGATCGAGGAGCAGGAAAAAAGGGTTGAGGACGGACGGACGAAGCTCTTCGTCGCCATGAGCGCATTGACCGATATCAGAAACAAGGTGCTGGAGATCGAGCGCATCGCACAGGAAAGGCAGAAGAGAGAAGAGAAGCGGATCCAGGAAGAGCAGCGGCTGAGAGAAATATTGACAGGACTGGAAAATCGACACCGTTCGCTCAAAGATACGCTGGAAAAACACCTTCAGGAAAAGCTTTCCGCCATGTCCGGTGAATCCGCAGCGCTGGGAGAGCGTGAACTATGCGCCGGAGGGCTCGAAGGGGCGAAAAACGCCGTAGAACGCCTGAAGGGCGAAAGACAGGCAAAGGAAGATGTTTTGCGTCAGCTTGGCGGTTATGACGAGGCCGCTGAGCCCTCAGTAGACGATGCAAGGAAGCTCATCAACCTTGTCAGGGTTGCCGAGGAAAGGGAGGGGGCGCTTGAAAAATTTTTCTCCAACGAGCTTGAATATCACGTACTGACCGCAAAGGAACCCGCAGGGATTGCCGAGGCCGTGGGGCAGGGCAAGGGTAACTATGTCTTCTTCCCGCAACAGGGCATATTCGCGATGAACGGCGATGAGGTCGAGATAAAGGTACAGTGGATTGAAACCGTGCGGGACGCCCTCCTTCGCATTGAGCAGGGCGAAGAAGGCATCTTCATGAACGATACTGTTTTTATCGATTCCAGGGGCTTTATCATCAGGGAGAAAGGCGATAAGGGGGTCGACCTAAAAAAATTTAAAGAAAAGTTCCGGCTCGAGAAAGAGATAAAAGAGCTGGCAGCCGTGCTTCAGGAACAGGATCTCTTTGTAAAAGACCTGCAGTCCCGGTATGACGCGCTGAACAGCGCTTACGGGGAGAGAAAAAGATACCGGGAAGAGAAAGAGAAAGAGGCCGGAGACATTGAGAAAGAGATCATTGTGGCAGAGACCGAACTGAAAACCTCCGCTGAAAAGCTCCAGGAGCTCTCCGCGGGGGCCGACGTCTTCGACGAGGCGCCCCGGACATCTGTGGATCAGCTCCTCCTGGAAAGGGCCTCTCTGGAGAAGGAAAGGGAAGACATTGAGTCGGACATGCTGTCGCTCAGGGAAGGATTGGGCACGATCAAACAGGAGTACGATGCCTCTCTCTCTGCGTGGCACGAAACGACTATCGGCCTTGAGCGCAGGCGAAACGCCCTGCGGGCAATTCAGGAGAACATAGAACAAAAAGGCAGGGCAATTCAGGAGATTGCCGGAGAAATTCTGGCCAGGGACAAGGAGATAGAGAGGCTTGGCGCTGCAATCGGGGAGTGTGCCGGCAGGATATCGAAATTCGAAAAGGAGTACGAAGACCTCAGGGCGGATTACGAAAGATACCTCGCGAGGCTTGAAGGGCTAAAGACAACGCTCGGCAATCTCCATGCGGAAAAGCGCTTGCTGCAGGAAAGGGTCGACGAGGTCAACAAGGTGATCGATAAGATCAGGTCAAAGAGGGAGGGTACGGATAGGGAGATCGCTGTCCTTACCGATAAGAAAGACCAGATAACTGAAAGGCTGCTCACCATATATCACATAGACGACCCTGAAGGGGTTTCGCTTCTGCCCAACCCCCGCATCGAAGAGGAAAGGGAGGCCATCTCCGCACAGATCGCCGCCATGGGCGAGATCAACTTCCGCGCCGAGAAAGAATACCTCGAACTGAAAGAGCGGGCCTCTTTTCTTGAGCAGCAAAAAGAGGATTTGAAAAACGCGATGGATTCTCTGAAAAAGACAATCATAAAGATAGACGGCCTTTCAAAGGAGCTCTTTAATGAAACCTTCGAAAAGATAAACGACTCCTTTAAGAAATTTACCGAGATGTTGTTCAAAGGGGGAAGGGGCTACCTTTCTGTAAACCAGGAAAACGGCGGGATAGAGATGTTCGTTCAGCCGGCGGGAAAAAGGGTCATACGCATGGAGCTTCTCTCCGGGGGTGAAAAGGCGCTTATATCCCTTACGCTGCTTCTGTCCATCATGGACACAAAGCCAAGCCCCTTTGCGCTCATGGACGAGATCGACGCCCCTCTCGACGACGCCAACCTTTCCTCGCTCATCGAGATCATCAGAGGCATGAGCACGAAAATGCAGATCGTCTTTATCACGCACAACAGGATCACCATGGAGTCTTCCGATACCATTTACGGGATCACCATGGAGGAAGAGGGCATATCCAAGACGGTGTCCGTCCGCCTGTAGCATTAACAAGCTATCAGCATACAGCGATCAGCAAAGGGGCGGCTCATTGAACAGATTCAAACTGTCCCGTGCGCGTTCCTTTTGTTACGGCCTGTCGCCTTTTATCTGTTTGATTTATTAGATAACCCGCTTTTTGTGAAGTAAGTTACAAAAAATCAGGAGATTTTTTTCTTGACATTTTCCCGTAGAACACTATCATTATTAAAAAAGGCAAGGGGGAAGGGGGGTAACAACGTATACAATTCAACAAAGCGCTACCATCTTGTCTGCACGTTCATTCGTTTATTGTTTTTTAATTAAAAAATGTTTGAAAGGGGGTGAAGTTCTGCGCAGTTTCTTCAATAAATGATTAAGGAGGGTTATTTATGCAACCAACACAAGCGGTAGTACCACCTGCTGTTACATTGCCTGATCCATCGGTGCTTATGTCTCCGTGGTATGTCTGGTGGGTCCTGATCATAGGTCTTACCCTTATGACCTTCATAGGGACCTGGATCATAACAAGGGGGTGGAAAGAATGAGTCCGATAACTTATCTTGATTGGATAAAACCAACACCCGCAACAACCATATCAGCCATTATAGGCGTTGCCATCCTGCTTTTTGTTTCCATTCTGCTCGGGGTTCTCAGCAAAAGAAAGATAGCCAAGGGCTCTTTTGAGGAATATCTTGTCGGCAAGCGCGACATCGGTCCTATGGTAACCGGCTGCGCCCTTGCGGCATCCTATCTTTCCGGCTGGGCATTCTGCGGTAGCACCGGCATCGTTTATTCCGTAGGGTTTTCGGGGATGTGGTTCGCCGGCATCTGGAGCCTTCTCGGGCTCGTCCCCTGCTGCTGGCTCGCCGCCCTGAAGACAAGGGAGTTCTCCGCGAAGCTCGGAGCGGCAACTCTTCCTGAAACAATAGGAAGGCGCTTCGAGAGCAAGATGCTTCAGACCGTAGTTGCAATCTGTATGCTCTATTTTCTTTTCATGTATTGCGTTGGTCAGCTGAAGGCTGCCGGCGGCGTCTGGTACGCGACGACCGGGCTCCCGCCGTTGTGGTGCCTCCTTCTTTCCATCTTCATCGCGTGGCTCTACATGGTCCTTGGCGGATATGTGGGGACGCAGTGGTCAATGGCGTTCCAGGGGGCGTTCCTGGGCATCGTCGGCGCGCTTCTTGGAATATGGGCTATCATATGGGCCGGCGGGTTCTATGAAATAACGTCAAAGCTTTACATGGAGCCCAAGGTGGGCCCTGCCCTTATAAAGCTCATGAGGCCCGAGCTTCCGCAGTTGGGCCCGACGCAGCTCTTCTCAAGCCTTGTCGGCATCCTCGCGACACCGGTCCTGTTCTTCACCATGGCCATCGGCTTCCCTCATAACGTGAGCCGTTTCCTCGGCATGGGGACACTTAACAAGAAGGGCTACTGGACACTGCTTACCGTTGTCTTCATCATCGCAGGCGTCCCTATCATGCTCGACTGCTCTTCGAACGGCCTCGTTGCAAGGATGATCTACGGCCCGAACCTCCTCAAGGTAAAGCCCTGGGGCGCGGACCTCGCGGCGCCGGCCCTTGCCTATGCGGTCGGCGGCGTGCCCATGATGACCCTTTACACGATGGGTCTTTTTGCTGCAGCGCTTTCGACCCTTGCCGGGATGGTCTTCATCATGAGCGCCAACATTACCCGTGACGTCATCAAGCTCTGGTGGCCCCAGGTATCCGATAAATCGATGCTGTACCTCGGATACTTCCTTATCGCCCTTTTCCTCTTCATACCGTTCTACTGGACGCTTGTCAATCCTCCGCCGCTTCTCTCCATCTTCATGGGCCTTGCGGCCATGGGGCTCGGCGCCATCTTTGTCTTCGTGACCGCCATATCCTATTACTGGAAGGGCGCAACGAAGTGGGGCGCGTTCTTTACTGTAGTTTGGGGAACCGGGTTCAGTATTTACGGCGGCTGGAAAGTGCTCTTGAAGAGGGAGCTCGGCATGGGCACCTTCGAATGGATACTGGTGATCGGCTGCGGCATACTCTATTTCGTGGTGAGCGCCATAACAAAGCCGCCTTCAAAGGAGCTGCTTGACAAGCTGTTTCCCGCGAAGAAATAGTAAGTGCGCTAACATCCAAAAGGGCTTAAGTTCGACTTAAGCCCTTTTTTGTTGCCGGTTGCTCGTTGCTGGATGCTGATGGCTGTATGCTGACTGCTGTTTTTTATTGCCAGGATATCCCCTTTGACCGAAGATGCTCCTGGACGTCTTCATCTCCAAGCTGCGCTGCTTTGCGGTAGTCGCTCAGCGCCTTTTGGCCGTCGCCTATTCTGTCGTACACGGAACCCCTGCTTGCGTATGCCATGGAATGGTCGGGCCTCTTTTCAATGACCCTGTCGAGGTCCTCGATCGCCCGCCTGTACTCCCTGTGAAAAAAATGCATCACTCCCCGGTTATAGTAGGCGTCGATAAATTCAGGGTCCTTCTCGATTGCCAGGGTATACAGGTTTATCGCCTCCTCAATGTTGCCCGCGTGGGCGAAGCTGAACGCCCTGTCATAATATTCCTTTGCGCTCGTTCCTCCCTGCGTCCCATCCGAACAGCCCGACGCAAAAAAAACAAGAGCCGCGGCAACCGCTATACAATAAAACCTTTTTGCGTACATCCCCGCACCTTGTGCCGAATTATGTTCAACCTATTATACCCCGAGGAAACCAGATTACAACACAATAATCGTGGGCGGCTACGGCGGTTGCCCTTCCCGCGCTTCGCGCTTCGATATCAGGATTTTTTATTCTCTGCTTGCCGGAGGTTTCCCCTTGTCAACGATGCGAAGGTGCCCCCGATACAAAGAAATCCAAAAATGGTAAATATCACCGTTATGCTTTTCTGGAGCATCTGGTAGTGCCCGGGCACAATCTCTATTGCACCGATATAGAGCGCGAAGGCCATCATTACTATGCCCATGCTGAACGCCTGCCCGAGAAGCCTCATCGTTCCAAGCATTGATGATGCAACACCATAGAGCCTGTTCTCCACGGAGCTCATGATCGCGTTCGAGTTAGGAGAGGAAAAAAGCGCAAAGCCAAAACCCTGGAGCGCGAGCGCGGACACAACGAACCACATGCCGGTGTGTGCGCCAATGAAGGCCAGGAGAAAGAGGCCGGCGGCGGTGATGGACATGCCTGTCGAGGCAACGATCCGGGGCTCTATCCTGTCGGACATCCTTCCCGCAAAGGGCGAAAAGACCGCCTGTACCAGGGGCTGTGAGATAAGAACGAACCCTGCGTTCTGGGGGCTTAACCCCTTTATGTGCTGGAGGTAAAGGCTTAAAAGAAATCCTACCGCAAAGGTTGCGCTGTAGTGGATAAGCGCCGCAATATTTGAAAGGGTGAATACCTTGTTCGTTCTGAGAAGGGTTATGTCAAGGATCGGCCTCCTTGTTCTTAGCTCCCAGACAACAAATCCGCATATGCCGGCGATGCCGGCTGCGATCAAAAAAAACCCCGTGACCGCCGGCAGCATGGAAAAGCCGTACATAAGCGCGACAAGCATCGCACAATAAATGAGGGAGCCGACAAAATCAAAGGCCTCTCCCTTCGATTCCGCCCATTCTGCATGCAGCTTCCACAGAGAAAAAACGATTATCACTGTGCCAAGGGGAACGTTGAACAAGAAGATGCTTCTCCAGCCCATATGCTGGGTCAGCAAGCCGCCCGCAATGGGGCCGCAGGATAGCCCCAGGTAGACCGCCGCCACATTAATCCCGAGCGCCCTTCCCCTCTCTCCGGGAGGAAAGGCCGAGCTGAGCATGGCTATTCCGGTCCCGAAGAGCATTGCGCTGCCTATGCCCTGGAGAATCCTGAAGGCGATGAGCGACCCCGCGGACCACGCCGCACCCAAAAGGAAAGATGCTATCGTAAAAACAATCGTGCCGAGGATAAACACCCTTTTCCTTCCATAGATGTCCGCGGCCCTCCCGAAGGGTAAAAGAAGCGCTGCCGCGGCCAGTATGTACGATGTTGCGACCCAGCTCAGGGTGATCGCATCCATGAGAAGTTCCCTTGCGATCGTCGGAAGCGCAACGTGGACCATCGACATTGCCATCGGTGCAAGAAAAGAGGACATTGTCGATACCATTAAAACCGTTTTTTTGTGTACCTTTTCGCTTGGTCCCTTTTTCACTTCTGTCCCATTTCGCTCTGTTGCTTTGTATATTTGTATAACGGAAAGGCTTTTAGTGTTTTTTCTCGGACCGCTTCGTTGCCGACCCGTAGCCGGTCACGGTATAATAAACGATCTTATCAAAAAAATAGACAAGCCGCTCGCCGAGCTCGAACATTCGGTATATGTCAACAGCCTTTTCCCAAACTCCGAAAGAATATGTGAACATCCATATGTGTTTCTTGAGAATGCTCAGGGAGCTCACGAGCTCCTCCAGGGGTGTGCCTTCCTGTTCCCGTTGATAGCCGAGGGTGTAATAAAACTTCTTGAATTCTTTCTCCGTCCTTGCTCCTTTCAGCCACTGCTCAAACTGCCCGAGAATGAACATTGCCCTTGAAACGAGGTCACCCCTGTCGTGGCGGTGGTAGGATTTTGTGGAAGGGTTGGTAGAGATGTCGTTCAGCCAGAGGTCTACTATCTTTCCCGAGTTTTCCTGCACCGCTATTGTCAGTTCGTCGGAAAGAAGGTTTCCGGGATATATGATCTTGTCCTGGATGGTCTTTTCGACGAAGGTTTCAAGGGAGTCGTGCATGCTCCAGAGGTCTCTTTTCAGCTCTATGAATCTCTGGATGGCCTTTTCCTGGGAATCGAATGCCAGCTTTGGGAGGTTCATTACGGGAAAATATTCGCACTCGCTTGCATCGTCGCCCGCCGCTTCCTCTCCGCCGAGCTTCTCAGCCTCAAAAGACACGATGAGGAGGTCCCCGTAAAATGGGTTTTTGTGCGAGCTTACATCGACAAGCTGAACAATGCGTCCTTCGATGCCGGCCTCTTCTTTCAGCTCTCTTAAGGCGGCTGCCTCGATGCTCTCGCCCACCTCGGCAAACCCGATCGGGCAGCACCACATATCCTTGAAGGGCTCACGCTCCCTTTTCACAAGCAATACCTCCCGGTCTTTGTTTGCAAGGATCACGGAGGCTACGGGGAGCGGGTTTTCGTAATACACCTCTTTGCAGTCTTTGCAGACCTGGCGGTCCTTGCCTTCAAGGGTATCGATGTCAAGCAGTTTTCCGCAGAAGCTGCAATAGGATCTTCTCTTCATTTCTTTGCAACAAATATCCTGTCGTTCTTGTTAAAGCGCAGTTCGCCCAGCCTCTGTAATTCCGCGAGCATCTTTTCCTTTACCAGTTCGGGGTCGACATCTACCGATATAAATTCTTTTTTAAATTCGATGTATTGCGAAAGGTCGCCGCCATCGTGCCTGCCGAAGACAAGCGTGTTCGGGTAGTCGACAAAGGCGGTGACCGTAAAGTGCTCTTTCAGCAGGGCTTCCCCGTTCTCTGCAGAAAATCTTTGGATCACCTTTCTCAATCCGCTGAAATCGAAATATTTTTCGCCTTCGGTTAGCATCGACTCGCTGTGGGTTATTGTGAGAAACTGTCCCTCGCTTTTCAACAGCCTTTTCACCTCGCCTATCATTTCAGGAAAAAAGTAGAGGGAGTATGCTGAAACAACAAGGTCGAAGCTCTCCGGAGGCGTGTCGATTGCTGCCGGGAGGTGCGCCTGCAAAAAAACGGCCTTTTTTGCTATCCTTTCAGCTGTTCTGAGAAATTCTTCCCTGTTTTCTCCAAGATAATCGATGCCACACACAAGATCAAGGCGGCCCCCGAGAACCTTTTCGAACCATCCATACCCGCATCCCAGGTCGAGGACAGTGCGTATGCGCTGCCAGTCAACAAGCCCCGCCGCTACGCTCCGTATCTCCTCTTTGTTGCTTGAGCGCGCCTCAATGATATCGCCGATCTTTCTGTGCAGGTCAAGGTTGGAGTAGCTCCTTGCGATTTTCTCCATGAAGCATTTATAGCCCAAAGGTTTCTGTTTGTAAATCAAAATGGTTGTCATGGGCCGGTTCGCCGGATAAACCGCCTTGAAAGAACGTCATATCGGCGATATAATTATCAATGAACTGCCCTGCGGCAATCTGCGAGGTATCAGAGGATAGGGGCGGCATGATTGTGCCCCCTCACCCTACCCTCTCCCGCGGGGAGAGGGAATAGCGTCACTCTGCGGCAAGCTGCGGGGCATCATTCAGGTTGAGGTCAGTGGAAGCGCTATGCCGATCTATGAATACCGGTGCGACGCCTGTAAGAAGGTCTCTTCTTTTTTGCTCCTGAGGGCTTCGGAGGAGATCGAGCCTTACTGCAAAAACTGCGGAAACAAACTCGTCACAAGGATCCTCTCCAGGGTATCTGTCCTTAAGAGTGAGGAAAAACGGATCGAAAGGCTTCTCGATCCATCAAGGTTTTCCGGCCTTGACGAAAACGATCCCGCGGTCATCGAGAAAACCATGAAAAAACTGGGCGTTGAGCTCGGGGGCGAGATCGGCGATGGCCCCGGGGATTACATTAACGAAGGATCTTTTTGAGCGATCCCTTCCCCTCTCTCAGCACCTCTATGGTATCATTCAGCAGCCTGACTACCGTAGACGGTTTGCTTATCATAATCCCTCCGTCGATCACAACATCTACGATGTCTTTAAAGCTCTTCTCGATCTCTTTCGGGTCGGTAATGACCTCGTTGCCGGAGATCCTTGCGCTGGTGTTTATGATGGGCCGCTCGATCAGCTCGGCAAGCGCTGTGGGTACGGGGTGGTCGGGGATCCTTATGCCAACCTCCTTCTTTTCGGTCATAAGCAGTTTCGGCATGATCTTGCGGGCCTTCAGCACAAAGGTGTATGGGCCGGGCAGGCACCTCTTCAACAATTCAAACGCGGAGTCGCTCATTACTGCATAATTACTTATATCCTTGAAGTCCCTGCATATAACGCTCAAGGCCCTTTTTTCACCAAGCCTCTTTGCGAGATAGAGCTTCCTTATGGCCTTGATGTTGAAGAGGTCGCACCCCATTCCATAAACAGTATCCGTCGGGTACGCTATTATCCCTCCGCCATTCAACGCTTCCCTGATTATCCCCGTAATCTTCTTTCTTGGTCTTGCCGGATCCCATTCAACGATCATCTCTTCCTCCCTGCGTATCGCGCTACGATCTTCCTTTTGCCTTTGAGGTCAACGATCGTTTCTTCATAGAAGATCGTTTCCATCCCGGGGAAGCATCCAATAAGCTCTCCATCGTCCAGTAGATGCTCTTCCGCCCTGTACCTGTCGATACGGTTCTGTCTCTTCAAAAACGTCTCGTATATCAGTATACCATCTTTCCGCAACGTGCGGGCGATTTCTTCCATGATGTTCCTTAGTAAAAAATAGAATACGATTACCAGTTCGGCTGCTTCGCCTTTAAAGGGGAGGGTGTTTGCATCGCCGCAGACGAAAAACGCCTGTACTCCATTTTCAATCGTCTTTTGTCGTGCCTTCCTTATTGCCTCCATGGACCTTTCGAGCCCATATACGGAAAAACCTCTTTCTGCGAGAAAAACAGCGTCCCTTCCGTTGCCCATCGCAACGTCTATGGCGATGCCCGTCGGAACAAAAGGGGCGAATCTCTTGAGGAGGCCGTGGGGTTCTTTTGCCCCATCGTAAAACCCCTCTCTGTACCTTTTATCCCAGTCAGATGTCTCCAAATATCCTCTTTGCATTGCCGGACCACACGCCGTCCTGTTTGTCCTTTTCCATCTCCGACATGCCGTCCCTATAGCGAGCCACCGTAAGCAACGGATAGTCTGATCCAAAAAGCACCTTTTCCCAGAGAAACTCCCCGATAAACCTGTAGATATCCGTCGAGTAGATAAATGGCGCCGCGGCCGTATCATAATAAGTCCTGCTGAGGGCCGCCCGTATCTCCGGCATAAGCTCGAAAAAGCAGAGGCCGCCGCCCAGATGCGAAAGGATTATATCCAGGCCGTTGTGCTTCCCGATGAATCGAAGGATTTGCCTGAAATCGGCGCGTATCTTTCCGCGGTACACATGTCCCACCTGTTCGTTCGTGTGAAGCATGAGTATCCTTTGCTGCGCCTCTGCGCAACGCGCTATGCCTTCCAGTTTTTTGAGCGCCTTACCGTCAAGGGCTCGCTCGTAAAGGGCTATTTCTCCTGCCCCTCTGGCGCCCAGGGCAAAACACCTCTGCAGCTCGCTTACTGCTTCTCTCTCGTCCTCAAGGTTTGCCTGGACAAAAGGGATAAGGGAGGGCGACCGTGATGCTGCCTCCAAAATATAATCGTTTGACAGCCTGAGAAGTCCTCCGTCCTGAAAGGAGAAGCCGCAGACGACGCACCTTGTTACCCCATGCCTTTTCATATAAGAAAGAACCCCGTCGACGTCTGTCATCCTGGCCTCCGGGTTCCCGTAAATAACGGCAAACCTTTTGTCCTGTTTGGATATTCTTTCCCTGTCCTTTATAACCTCGGGGGGAAAGACGTGCGTATGTGCATCAAAGATCTCCATAAGTCATAGTATAGTGCATCGCGGGACCATAAAAAATAGATTTTTTCAACCATAGGTGATATATAAAATAATGTCAATCAAGATCGTCTTTTTTGACTGTGATGGGACCCTGACCAAGGAAAAGAGCAGCTGGGAGTTTTTGCATAGAAGGCTCGGCCTGTGGAATAATCGCGCCGATATGTACCAGAGGCTCTTTAAGGAGGGCGCGATAGATTATCACGAATTCTGCAAAAGAGATGCCCTTCTCTGGAGGGGGATGCCGGTTGCAGACGTGGCGAGGGTGGTCCGGGAGATTCCTTATCAGGACGGCGCATGGGAGTCGATTCGCTCCATAAAAGACATGGGCATTACCACTTTTATTGTGTCAACGGGCCTTTCTGTCCTTGTGGATTTGGTGAAAAGTGAACTTTCTATCGATGGCGCCGTTTCGAATGAGCTTCTCAGCAAAGACGGGGTTCTAACGGGCGAAGTAAAGATCAATGTTGAATACGACAAAAAGGGTTCCCTTGTGGGCACCCTGCTTGGCCAGAAAGGTTTTGTCAAAAAAGATGCCTGTGCCGTGGGGGACGGCGAGGGAGACGTCGCCATGTTCGAGGCCGTTGGGCTGCCCATCGGATTCAATCCTAACGAGAGGGTGCTGCCCCACATAAAACACGCCTGTTGCGGTTGTTCCCTTGTGGGGATCGTGGACATCCTCAGG